>NZ_JNZR01000019.1:0-121344 GCF_000717585.1 Micromonospora globosa | reverse complement strand
GGGGGAGGGTGGGTCAGGGGTGGGGGAGGTGGGTGGAGAGGACCTTCAGGGTTTCGGCGGTGGCTACCGCGTCGCTGCGGGCGCTGCCGTGGCGGCCGTCGCTGCTGTACAGCGACGGGTCGGCCACCAGCGGGTGGTCGGTCAGGTGGACGTGCAGTGTGCCCAGGCACTCGGCCACGGCGCGGGTGTGCCGGGACAGCCGCCGCATCCGCTCGCCCAGGCCCGCGCGCAGCGCGTCCGGCACCGCCGGGCTGTGCGACACGTCGAACATGCCCACGGTGATGACGTCCGCGCCCGCCTCCCGTAGCGCGGTGATCATGGCGGTCAGCTCGGCGTCGACAGCGTCCGGGTCGTAGGCGGACCGGAACGCGTCGTTGCCGCCGCACACCACCAGGGCCAGGTCCGGCTCGAAGGCCAGCGCGCCGGCCAGTTGGGTGGCCCGGACCTCGTGCGCGCGCAGTCCGCGCCGGCCCAGGTTCAGGTAGGCCAGCTCCGGCCGGATCGCGCGCAGCTCGGCGGCGATCCGGTCGGCCCACTGGAGGTCGGGGTAGCCGTCGGCGGGTTCGCACAGTCCTTCCGCGACGCTGTCACCCAGCACCACGAACCGCCTCCACGGGTGCCCGCGCAGCAGGTCGGCGGCCTCTCCCGGACGCAGGCACCACGGGTCGGTCGCCTCGGTCAACGTCGATGGCATGCCCGGCAGGCTAGCCGAGCGTCCCACGCCGGGAAAGAGGCTCAGCGCAGCAGGGCCAGCAGCTCCCCGGGCTGGCTCAGGCTGAGGTCGGCGGGCTCGTCGGGGTCGTACTGGTGACCCCACGCGGCGGCGACCGCGACCGCGCCGCTGTGCCGGGCGGCGCGTACGTCCAGTGGTGAGTCACCCACGTACGCGGCGCGGCCGGGTGGCACGCCGAGCCGACGGCAGGCCGCCTCCACGCCGTCGGGCGCCGGTTTGGGGCGGTCGACCTGGTCCCCGCCGAGGACGACCTCGAAGTGACCGAGCAGGCCCGCCCGGTCGAGCAGGATCTCGGCGGCCCGGTGGCTCGCGCCGGTGAACACGCCGACCGGCACCCGGGCGGCGATCTCGGCGAGCGCGTCGGCGACGCCGGGGTAGACGCGTACCCGGCCGGCGAGCGCATCCAGCTCGGTGTGATAGCGGTCCAGGTCCTCGCCGGAGGCGGGCCGCCGCAGCAGGTGCGCCAGCAGGTCCGCCGGGGAGCCGATCGAGTAGCCGGCGATGACCTCGGCGTCGGTGTACGACGGCCCACCTCCGGCCCGCACCGCCGCCCGGTACGCCGCGGGCACCACCGCGTGCGACTCGACGAGCGTGCCGTCCATGTCGAACACGATCGCGTCCACCGGGCCGGTCACGCGTTCTCCGCCCGGTGCGCCGTGGCGAGCCGCTTCGGGGCCCGCGCGTACCACGCCTCGGTGACCAGCTCGGTCAGCTCGTCCACGTCGATCCGGTCGAGCCGGACCAGCACCGCCGGGTATCCGTCGAAGTGCGGCGTGGTGAAGTAGACAGCCGGGTCGTCGGCGATCAGCGCCTCCTTGGCGCCCAGGTCGGGCACCCGCGCGCCGAGGATCGGGCCGTCCGGCGCGGCGTCGCCGAGCGCATCGAGTTCGCCGCGCCGCAGCGGCCGCTCCCAGACGAACGACTTGTCGCGGACCCGCCAGGCGGGCGCCTCGTCGTACGTGGGTCGTTCGGTGGTCTCGGGCAGGCCCAGCGCGATGCGCCGCACGTCTTCCCAGGTCGCCATGGCCCCGACCCTACCGCCGACCCCCGACACCGCGGCCCGGACCGGCGGGCTCAGACCGGCGGGCTCAGACCGGCGTGGGCGCGGCAGGTTCCGCGGCCGGGCGCCGGGACGCGCGGCCCAGCAGCAGTGGCCCCACGGTCAGCACCAGGCAGACCACCGACATCACCAGCAGCGCCGGGGTCAGGTCGAGCAGCGCCACCGACCAGCCGCCGAGCAGCGCGCCGACGGGCAGGCCGAGGAACGCCACCGAGCCGGAGATGCCCAGCACCCGGGTCTGCAGCTCGCCCGGCACCCGCTGGTAGAGCGCAGCGCCGAGCAGCGGGTTCACCGCCGCGATGCCGATGCCGGACAGGAACGTCACCACGAGCACCACGACCAGGTCGTCGCTGAGCGCCAGCGCGAGCAGCCGGGGCGCGCCGCTGAGCGTCAGCCCGAGCGCGAACGTGGTCCCGGCCGGCAGCCGGGTGCCGAACATCGTGAACAGCAGGTTGCCCAGCAGCGCGCCGGCCGAGAAGACGCCCAGCAGCAGACCGAATCCGGCCGGGTCGCCGAGCACCTGGTTGACCCACAGCGGGATCCAGACCGCGACGCTGGCGTTGGCGAACATGTTCGACACCGAGACCACGATCAGCATGGTCATCAGCGTCCGGTCGGTGCGCAGGTACGCGAAGCCGCCGCGCAGCGCCCGCAGGTAGGGCTCCCGGGGCGCCGGTTGCGCCGGTGCGGGCGGCCGGACCAGCACGCCGATCAGCAGCGCGCAGACCGCGAACGTGGCCGCGTCGATCCAGATGGCCCGGGTCAGCCCGACCCAGTCGATGAGTAGCCCGCCCAGCACCGCGCCGAACAGCGTCATGCCCCGGGCCAGGCCGTCGTAGGCGCTGGTGAGCCGGATCAGGGGCACCCCGGCCCGCTCGGCCGCCGGTTTGAACAACACGTGCTTGACCCGGTCGCCGATGCCGCGCAGCCCGCCGGCGATCGCCACCAGCACCAGCAGCGTGCCGAAGCCGAGCCAGGGCGCCAGCGCCACCACGGCCATCGCGACGGCGCTCGCCGCGTCCACGAACACCGAGGTACGGCGTACCCCGAACCGGTCCGCCCACGGGGTCGCGAGCGCGCTGGAGAGCATGTACGGAAGCGTCTCCGCCGCCGCGACGAGCCCCATCTTGGTGGGACTGCCGGTGGTCTCCAGCACGAGCCAGGGGATGGCGACCACCGAGATCCGGGTGCCGAGGTTGGACAGCAGGTCGGCGCCGACCAGGGTGTACAACTCCCGGCGCGGGTTCACGCCGGACTGCCGATCGGGTCGGCACCGGCCGGGTGGGCCGCCGCGTACCGGGCCCGCAAGGCGCGCTTGTCCACCTTCGCGGACCGGTTCAGCGGCAGCGCGTCGACGAACTCGACGGCGCCGGGCGCCCACGTCTCGCTCAGCTCCCGGACCACGAGCGCGATCAGCTCGTCGCCGGTCACCGACGCGCCCGGCGCGGGCACCACGTACGCGTGCGGCAGCTCCCCGGCCACCGGGTCCGGTACGCCGATCACGGCGGCGGCGCGTACCTCGGGGTGGCCGGCGAGCACGTCCTCGATCGGGCGGGAGTAGATCGGCCAGCTGCGCTGCCGGGTGAGGATCCGGTCCTGTAACCGGTCGACCAGGTAGAGGTAGCCGTCGGCGTCGAGGTGCCCGATGTCGCGGGTGCGGACCCAGCCGTCGACGAGCGTCTCGGCGGTCAGCTCCGGCTGACCGTGGTAGCCGGCGAAGCTCAGCTTGGTACGCACCCACACCTCGCCGTCGTCGCCGGGCGGCAGCACCTTGCCGTCGGCGTCGCGGATCTCCACCGTCACGTCGCCGTACGGGCGGCCGCAGGAACGCAGCCGCTCCGGGTGCTCCGGGTCCTCGGTGAGCCCCGGCAGCGCGCAGATGACGACCGCCTCGCTGAGCCCGTACACGATGCGCAGGCACGGGCCGAAGCGGGCGATGGCCTGGCGCAGCCGGGCCGGCGCGGCGGGCCCGGCGCCCACGTTGAACATGAACATCGCGGAGAAGTCGGCGCCCGGCAGGTCGGGGTGGTCGAGCACCTCGTAGAGCATCGGCGGGGTGACGAACGTGGAGGTCAGCCGTTCGGCGTCCACTGTGGCGACGAACGCGGCCGGATCCCACTGTTCGCGCAGGAACAGCACGCCGCCGGTGAACAGGTTGATCAACGTGGTGATCTGGCCGCTGGCCAGCCACATCGGGGAGTGCGACAGGTGCCGCAGCAGCGGGAACCCGGCGCCCCGGAAGTCGGCGGCCAGTGCGAGCACCTGCCGGTAGAAGCTCTCCCGGTGGTGCACCAGCTTCGGCGTGCCGGTGGTGCCGCTGGTCTGCAGGATCGACTCCGGCGCCGGCACCTCGGCGGGCAGCTCCGCGGCCGGCCCGGCGGCCCCGGCGGTCAGGTCCGGTCCGGCGCCGCCGGGTCCGAGGCAGAGCACCGGTACGCCGGACAGGCCCGCCGCGACCTCCACGGCCTGCGCGTCACGCGGGTCGTGGACGAACGCCTCCGGCGCGGACAGCGCGACGAACTCGTCGACCTCCCGCCGCGAGGTCACCGGGGCCACCCACATGCTCCGGCAGCCCAGCAGGTGCAGGGCCAGTTGCAGCAGCGGACCCTCGACCGTGTTGCCGAGCATCACCAGCACCGCCGCGCCGGGGCGTACCCCGTGGTGGCGCAGCGCGGCGGCCAGGCCGCGCACCTCGGCGGCGACCTGGGGGTAGGTGAGGCGGCGTCCGCCGCCGACGAGCGCCTCCCGGTCGCCGAACCCGGCGAACAGCTCCAGCGCCTCGTGCACATAGTTCGGCCGGTCGGTCATCGGGCAGCCCCCATCATGGTCCGCGAGCGGCGTCCGGCCAGGTCAGGGCCGGGACATGACGGCAGGTGCCAGGGTCGGCGACCGCACCGCCGCCAGCCCCGAGCCTAGGCAGCCGCGGTCCACGCCGGACAGAGCCGATCGTCGCTGCGTCACGCCCCCCGGGCATTTGATCATGTCGATCAGGTTGATTGACGCTCGTCACGGCCGGAAGCTAGTTTCCGGTCCATCGCCCGGGCCGGTGCCGCCGACCGCGTCACGCCCGGGGCTGCCGACCATGGAGGATCGATGCCGACCCCGAAGAGATGGCACGTCATAGCTTCCGCCGTAACGCTGCTGATCGCCGCCACCCCGGCGGTCACCGCGAGCGCCGGCCCGACCGGGAACGACCGCGCCGGGCACGGGCGCGCCGAGTGGGCCGGAACCTGGGCCGCGGCGGTGACCCGCGGTAACAACGTGGGCCTGACCGAGACCGGCCTGAACAACCAGAGCATTCGGATGACCGTGCAGACCTCGGTGGGCGGGCCGCGCCTGCGGGTGCGGCTGACCAACCTCTACGGCCAGCAGGCCGTCCAGGTCGGCAGCGCCACCATCGCCCGGCCGAACACCGCCACCCCCGATGACCTGTCCGACATTGTCCCGGCCAGCATCCGTCAGCTGACGTTCTCCGGCGCGGGCACGGCGACCATCAACAAGGGCGCCGAGCTGCTCAGCGACCCGGTCAACTTCCCGGTGACCGAGCAGGAGGACCTGGTGGTCACCCTGTACTTCCCGGTGCTCACCGGGCCGGTCACGTTCCACGGCCAGTCCAAGGTCACCAACTTCATCGGCGCCACCGACCTCACCTCGGCGGCCGACGGCACCGGCTTCACCATCCGGCCCAACTGCTGCTGGATGTTCCTGTCCGGCATCGACGTGGAGCGCAAGGCCACGCCCGGCTCCGTGGTGGTGCTGGGTGACTCCATCAGCGACGGCAACGGCAGCACCGTCAACGCCGACCGCCGCTGGCCGGACTTCCTGGCCAAGCGGCTGATCGACGCCCGCCCGGAGCCGCGTACCCCGGGTGTGCTCAACCTCAGCCTGGCCGGCAACCGGCTCAACCACGAGGGCACCGAGCCCGGCGCGGGCGGTTTCCCCGGCTACTACGAGCTGGGCCCGAACGCGCTGGCCCGGCTCAACGAGGACGTGTTCCCGCAGACCGGGGTGCGGACCGTCATCACCCACCTGGGCATCAACGACATCTGGATGAACGGCGACAGCCCGGAGGCGATCATCGCCACGCTGCGCCAGCTCAACCAGCAGGTCAAGGCGCGCGGCCTGACCAGCATCGCCGGCACGCTCATGCCGTACGAGGGCAATGGCGGGCCGGGCGTGTGGACCCCGGAGAAGGACGCCACCCGGCAGGCCGTCAACACCTGGCTGCGCGGGCCCGGCCGCGCCGAGTTCGACGGCGTCGTCGACTTCGACGCGGTGATGCGGGATCCGGCCCAGCCGAGCCGGCTGCTGCCGGCGTACGACTCGGGTGACCACATCCACCCGAACGACACGGGCGCCGCGGTGATGGCGAACGCCGTACCACTGAAGCTGCTCGGACTGTGACACCGGGCGGGGGCGGCGGTCGACACGACGCCGCCCCCGCCGCCGTTTCCTGGGGAGGAAGAGACAGTGGACGTCAGCGAGATCCTGACCGGCCTCTACAGCGAGCAGGGCCGGCAGAACCCGTATCCCTTCTACGCGGCCCTGCACGAGCACGGGCCGATCAACGCCGTTCCGGCCCGGGCCGAGCACAGCACCGTGAGCGCGGTGGCCGGCGGGTACGACGTGGTGGACCAGATCCTGCGTGATCCCGGCTGGTACAAGGGCTTCCCGCCCGGCTGGGAGGAGCAGGAGATCCTGCGTACGTTCCTCACGTCGATGATGTTCGTCAACCCGCCGGACCACACCCGGATGCGCGGGGTGTTCGCCAGGACGTTCACCCCGCGCCGCCTCGGCGCGCTGGAGCCGGTGATCGAGCGGATCGTCGCCGAACGCCTGGATCACATGGCCGAGGTGGGCGCGGACGGCCACGAGGTGGACTTCGTGGCCGACTTCGCGTACCCGGTCCCGGCGCTGGTGATGGCCGAGTTCATCGGCCTGCCCGCGGCGGACCTGTCCTGGTACCGGCAGCGGGTCGACTGGATCGACGAGTACATGGACGTGTCCGGCAAGACGCCGGAGCGGCTGGCCCGGGCCAACCAGGCCGCCGAGGAGTTGCGCGTCTTCTACCGGGACCTGATCGCCCACCGGCGCCGTACGCCCGGCCACGACCTGATCAGCGGGCTGGCCGAGGTGCTCGACGCGGGCGGCGTCGACCTCACCGAGGATGAGTTGATCAGCAATCTGATCGTGCTGTTCAACGCCAGCTTCGTCACCACCGTCTACATGTTCAGCAACGGCCTTCCGCTGCTGCTGGACCATCCGGACGTCACCGCCGCGCTGCCCGGCGACGACGCGCTCGCCCGGGGCTGCGTGGAGGAGGTGCTGCGGATGGAGAGCCCGGTGCACTTCCTGGCCCGCTCCGCGCCCGCAGGCGTCGACCTCGGCGGGGTGCCGATCGACCGCGACGACAACGTGCTGCTGCTGATCGCCGCCGCCAACCGTGACCCGGCCCGGTTCCCCGACCCGGACCGCTTCGACCCGCGCCGCGACGGCCCGCCGTCGCTGGCCTTCGGCGTCGGGCTGCACTTCTGCCTCGGCTCGGCGGTGTCCCGGCTGGAGGGCCGGCTGGCGCTGCCGCGCCTGTTCGCGCGCTTCCCCCGGCTCGCCGTCACCCAGCCCTACACGTACAGCGGGAGCCTGTTCCTGCGCGGTATCGACAAACTCTTCGTCACCACGGGGGAGGCCGGATGACACTCGATCCGCAGGTGGTCGCGTGGCGGGCCGCGAGGGCCGCCGCCGGCACCGTGCCGCTCTACACCCAGACCCTCGCCGAGGCCCGCGCCGCCGACCTCGCCGCGATCCGCGCCGGCTCCGGCGCGGTCGAGCCGGTCGCGGAGGTACGCGACACGACGGTGCCCGGCCCGGCCGGGCCGCTGCCGGTGCGGATCCACCGGCCGGACGGCGACGGACCGCTGCCCACGCTCGTCTACTTCTTCGGCGGCGGCTGGACGCTCGGCAGCGTCGACACGGCCGACGGGATCTGCCGTCGGCTGGTCAACCTCACCGGCGCCCAGACCGTGACCGTCGGCTACCGGCTCGCCCCGGAGCACCCGTTCCCGGCGGCGGTGGAGGACTGCCATGCCGCGTTGCGGCACCTCGCCGCGCACGCCGCCGAGTTCCGCGTCGACGCCGACCGGCTGGCTGTCGGCGGGGACAGCGCGGGCGGGAACCTGGCCGCCGCGGTGACGCTGCTGGCCCGCGCCGACGGCGGTCCCCGGCTCGCCGCCCAGTTGCTGGTCTACCCGAACACCGACCAGCGGCCCGGGCACCGGCCGGCCGACGACGAGGACCCGATGCTGTTCAACAGGCACTCGGTCGGCTGGTACCGCGGCCACTACCTCGCCGACCCCGGCGACGCGGCCCACCCGCTCGCGTCGCCGCTGCTCGCCGAGGACCTGTCCGGCCTGCCCCCGGCGTTCGTGATCACCGCCGGGCACGATCCGCTGCGTGACGAGGGCCTGCGGTACGCGTCTCGGCTGCGCGAGTCCGGTGTGCCCACCGAGACGGACGACCACCCGGGCATGGTGCACGGGTTCTTCGCCATGCCCGGCGTGTTCGACGCCGGCCGGCTGGCCCAGGAACGCGCCGCCGCCTTCCTGCGCCGCGCGTTCGGGCTCGACCCGGCGCACGCCCGGGCGGCGACGGGTGCCGACCATGGCTGACCCGGCGGACGGGTTCGTGCCACCGGCCAGCCTGGCCGAGTTCGCCGCGCTCGCCCGGGCGGTCCTGCCGGCCGACGTGTGGGACTTCGTCGACGGCGGCAGCGGCACCGAGACCGCCCTTGCGGCGAACCGGGCCGCGCTGGACCGGGTGGCGGTGCTGCCCCGGATGCTGGCCGGGGTGGACGACCCGTCCACCGAGGCGACGCTGCCCGGCGGCCGGGCAGCGTTGCCGGTGGCTGTCGCACCGATGGCGTACCAGCGGCTGCTGCACCCCGACGGCGAGCCGGCGCTCGCGGCGGCGGCCCGCGCGGCGGGCGTGCCGTACGTGGCGAGCACGCTGTCCAGCACCCCGATCGAAGAGATCGCGGCGACCGGCGCGACGGTGTGGTTCCAGCTCTACTGGCTGCGCGACCGGGCGCTGGTGGCCGACCTGCTCGACCGGGCGTCGGCGGTCGGCTGCGCGGCGGTGATGGTGACTGTGGACGTGCCGGTGCTCGGGCGGCGCCTGCGCGACGCCCGCAACGGCTTCGCGTTGCCGCCGCACGTCACCGCCGCGAACCTGCCCGGCGGCCGGGACGACCTGGCGCATCAGGGCACGCCCGGCGTCTCGGCGGTGGCCGTGCACACCGGCGCGGTCTTCGCCCCGGCGTTGAGCTGGGCGGACCTGGAGTGGCTGCGCGCGCGTACCCGGGTGCCGTTGCTCGTCAAGGGCATCCTGGACCCGCGCGACGCGGTCCGCGCGGTGGACGCCGGCGTCGACGCCGTGGTGGTCTCCAACCACGGCGGACGGCAGCTCGACGCCGCCCCGGCCAGTGCGGCCGTGCTGCCGGAGGTGGTCGCGGCGGTCGACCAGCGGTGCGCGGTGCTGCTGGACAGCGGCGTCCGCGGCGGCGTCGACGTGCTGCGCGCGCTGGCGCTCGGCGCGGACGGCGTGCTGCTCGGACGGCCGCTGCTCTGGGCGCTCGCGGCGGGCGGCCGGGCCGGCGCCGAGGCGGCGCTGGCGCTGCTCGCGGCGGAACTGCGCGACGCGCTCATCCTCAGCGGCTGCCCCGACCCGGCCTCGGCCCGGCGGCTGCGTACCCGGATCGGAGGCTGACGTGGAACCGGTCGACCTGGCCGTCTCGGCGCTGCACGGCAGCGTCGGCGACCCGGCGCTGAACTCGATGAACTTCCTCAACGAGGTGGCGCAGCACTACCCGGACGCGGTGTCGCTGGCGGCCGGGCGGCCGTACGAGGAGTTCTTCGACTCCGCGCTGCTGCACACGCACCTGGACCGCTTCCGCCGCCACCTGGCCGAGGAGGTCGGGCTGGACCGGGCCGGCGTGGACCGGACGCTGCTGCAGTACGGGCGCACCAAGGGCATCGTGCACCACCTGATCGCCCGGCACCTCGCCGTGGACGAGGGGCTCACCGTCGACCCGGAGTCGATCGTGGTGACGGTCGGCTGCCAGGAGGCGATGTTCCTGGTGCTGCGCGCGCTGCGGACCGGCCCGGCCGACGTGCTGTTCGCGGTGGCGCCCACGTACGTCGGGCTCACCGGCGCGGCCCGCCTGGTCGACCTGCCGGTGCGCCCGGTGGCCGGCGGGCCGGACGGCGTCGACCTGGCCGACCTGCGCGCCGGGGTGCGCCGGGCCCGCGCGGAGGGGCTGCGGCCCCGCGGCTGCTACGTGATGCCCGACTTCGCCAACCCGTCCGGCATCAGCATGGACACCGAGCAACGGCGGCGGCTGCTGGAGCTGGCCGCCGAGGAGGACCTGCTACTGATCGAGGACAACCCGTACGGTCTCTTCCCGGCCGACGGCACCGACCGGCGGCCCACGCTCAAGGCGCTGGACACCGCCCGGCGGGTGGTCTACCTCGGCTCGTTCGCCAAGACCGTGCTGCCCGGCGCCCGGGTCGGCTACGTGGTCGCCGACCAGCGGGTGGGGGAGGCGGACGGCGCTGTGGTGCCGTTCGCCGACCACCTCGCGAAGATCAAGAGCATGGTCACTGTGAACACGTCACCGATCAGCCAGGCGGTGATCGGCGGCGCGCTGCTGGCGCACGACTGCTCGCTGGTGGCCGCGAACGTGCGGGAGCGGGCCGCGTACGCCCGCAACCTGCGCCACCTGGTCGACGGCCTGGCCCGGCGCTTCCCGGCCGGCGGCCCGGTCTCGTGGACCGTGCCGGCGGGCGGGTTCTTCGTGGTGGTGAGCGTGCCGTTCGCCGTCGACGACGCGCTGCTGCACCGCTCGGCGCGTGAGTACGGCGTGCTCTGGACCCCGATGGCGCACTTCTACGACGCAGGCACGCCGGTCGATGCGCTGCGGCTGTCGGTGAGCGCCGTCACACCGGAGTCGATCGATCTGGGTCTGGACCGGCTCGCCGCGCTGGTCACGGACACCATGGCCGCCGGAGTGACGCCGGAGTGTCAGGGTTCCGGCACAGTGCGTGTTTCCTGACGCCGTTCCTCTGTTGATAATGGACGAATGGTTGCCTGGGAGTACGCGTTGCTCGTTCGTCGGTATCAGGGTCAGGGTCGCAATTTCCACGTCTCGTTCGTGTGGTACGGCCCGGACGGGTCACGCACCGACGTGACGGCATACGGCGACACCGCTATCGCGCACCTCAACCGGGTCGGCCGGGAGGGCTGGGAACTGGTCTCCGCCGCCGAGGACGTGAACAACGTGCAGGGCAGCACCGAGGTCCACCGCTACCACCTGAAGCGCCCGCTGCGCTGACCCCTGAACCGCCGGCACCCCGGGAGACGCCTTCTCCCGGGGTGCCGCTTCGTGTCGGCCAGGCGCTCAGCCCAGGTCGACCGCCGGGTAGAGCGGGAACGGCGTGAGCAGGTCGGCGGCCTGCTTGCCGACGGACTCGGCGACGGCCGGGTCCAGCACGTACTTCGCCTTCGACGGTGCGCCGTCCGGGCCGGTGCCGGGCGTGGTCTGGCTGAGCACGGTGTGGATCAGCTCGGCGGTGGCGTCCATCTCGGCGGCGCCGAGGCCCCGGGTGGTCAGCGCCGGGGTGCCGATGCGGATGCCGGAGGTGTACCAGGCGCCGTTCGGGTCCTGCGGCACCGAGTTGCGGTTGGTGACGATGCCCGAGTCCAGCAGCGCCTGCTCGGCCTGCCGGCCGGTGAGGCCGTACCCGGACACGTCGATGAGCACCAGGTGGTTGTCGGTGCCGCCGGTGACCAGCGTCGCGCCCCGGCGCAGCAGACCGTCGGCCAGCGCCTGCGCGTTGTCCACGATCCGCTGGGCGTAGTCGGCGAAGTCGGGGCGGCGTGCCTCGGCCAGCGCGACCGCCTTGGCGGCCATCACGTGCGGCAGCGGCCCGCCGAGCACCATCGGGCAGCCCCGGTCGACCTGGTCGGCCAGCTCCGGCCCGCAGAGCACCATGCCGCCGCGCGGGCCGCGCAGCGACTTGTGCGTGGTGGTGGTGACGATGTGCGCGTGCGGCACCGGGTCGAAGTCGCCGGTGAACACCTTGCCGGCGACCAGCCCGGCGAAGTGGGCCATGTCGACCATGAACGTGGCGCCGACCGAGTCGGCGATCTCCCGCATGATCCGGAAGTTGACCTTCCGCGGGTACGCGGAGTAACCGGCGACCAGGATCAGCGGCTTGAACTCGCGGGCCGCCTCGGCCACCCGGTCGTAGTCGATCAGGCCGGTGGCCGGGTCGGTGCCGTAGCTGCGCTGGTCGAACATCTTGCCGGAGATGTTCGGCCGGAAGCCGTGGGTGAGGTGACCGCCGGCGTCCAGCGACATGCCCAGCATCCGCTGGTTGCCCAGCTCGCGGCGCAGCGCGAACCAGTCGGCCTCGGTGAGGTCGTTGACCTGCCGCGCCTGCGCCTTGCGCAGCGCGGGGGACTCGACCCGGTCGGCGAGGATCGCCCAGAACGCGACCAGGTTGGCGTCGATGCCCGAGTGCGGCTGCACGTACGCGTGGGACGCGCCGAACAGCTCCCGGGCGTGCTCGGCGGCGAGCGCCTCGACGGTGTCGACGTTCTGGCAGCCGGCGTAGAACCGGCGCCCGACCGTGCCCTCGGCGTACTTGTCGCTGAACCAGTTGCCCATCGCCAGCAGCGTCGCCGGGGAGGCGTAGTTCTCGCTGGCGATGAGCTTGAGCGACTCGCGCTGGTCGGCCAGTTCCGCGGCGATGGCGTCGGCCACGCGCGGCTCGACGCCGCGGACGACCTCCAGCGCGCTGCGGAAGGCGGTGGACTCGGCGTTGCGCGACATGCGACCTCCAGGTGACGTGCGGAAGGCCCAGGCGCTCGGCATGCGTCCTCATGACGAGGCCGCTCCCCGATGGTGCTCCATCTCCACGCGCCAGTCACGGCCTGTGCCGATCCTACCGGCCCGGCCGGGACCTGCGGGGTTGGGCCGCCCGTCCCGGGGAGGCCCGGCCGACACGGAGTTCTTCGACCGGGCCGGCATGACCGGCACCCGGGTCGGCCAGGGGCCCACGGACGACCCACCCACGGTGGCCGAGGACGCGTTCGAGGCGCTGACGAAGGGGGGGGGCACAAGGTCGCCGCCGGCTCGCTGGTCAACAAGATCCAGGTGGCCGCCGGCAAGATCATCCCGGACCGGCTGAAGGCGGTGCCGGTGTCAGGCGACCACGGCCTCGAGCGACTTCTTCAGCGCCTTCGGGGCGGTCGGCGTCTTGGGCGCCTTCGGCCGCAGGTCGAGCATCCGCTGGCCGATCTCCTGGAGCGGGCTACGGCCGAGCGCCTCGCGGACCTTCGGGAACCACTCCTGCTCCTCCTCCTCGATGTGGTGCAGCACGTTCTCGATCAGCACCGTCGTCTTGGCGTTGAAGCGCTCGTCGCCGGCGTCCATCGTGAACAGCTCGAAGCAGAGCACGTCCGCGACGTGGTGCTCCTCGTACGACTCCAGCACGTCGTCCTCGACGTCGGGCACCAGCTTGCGGACCTCCGGGTACATCACCTCGTTCTCCAGGTAGGTGTGCACCGTGAGGGCTTCGAGGATCTGCCCGACGATCTTCCCGCGCTTGCTCGCCGGTCCCTCCTCGGCCTCCTGGAAGGCCTTGAACAGGCGGCGGATCTCCTTGTGGTCCTCCTTGAGCAGGACGATCGCATCGGTGGACACCGGTTACCTCCTAAGTCGGCTGACGGTGCCCCCCTACCCGGTGCCCCACCAGGACAAACAGACCGGGCCCGGCGTGATCGCCGGGCCCGGTCCACGCGGATACCTGTTACTTCACCGCGTTGTACGCGTCCACGACGCCGGCGCCGTAGAACCCGTTGCGGTTCCCGCCGGAGCAGGTCGCGTCGTACGCGTTCGGGCCCGCCGGGATCAGCGGCACCGGGTTGTAGACGCCCGACGGGCAGGACTTCGCCACCGCCGTGCGCTCCAGGAACGAGGCCAGCTGGCCCGGGCTCATGCCCGGGTGCGCGGACAGCGCCAGCGCCGCTACGCCGGTGGCGTGCGGGCCGGACATCGAGGTGCCCTGCTTGTAGCCCCACCCGTTGGTGCGGGTGGCGGTGTTGAAGGTGGTGGACAGGATGCCGTCGGCGGACGTCGAGCGGGCGCCCTGCGTCCGGAACCGGGTGTCGCCACCCGGCGCGGTCACGTCGATCACGCCCTGGCCGTACGAGGAGTAGTAGCTCTTCTCCCCGGTCGGGCCGACGGCGGCGACGGTCACCACGCCCGGCGCCTCGGCCGGCAGGTCGAGGCAGGCGTTGGTGAGGTTCTCGCGCTCCTCCGGCGTGCCGTTGTTCGGGCTGCCGGTGTCGGTGATCTTGTGGGCCAGGTCGTAGTTCGAGTTACCTGCCGACGCGACGTGCAGCACACCCTGGGACTGCGAGTAGCGCAGGGCCCGCTGCACGGCCTTCCACACCGGGCGCTGACGCGCGTCGTTGCGGCAGTTCAGCTCCCACGGGTCGATGTAGTAGCTGTTGTTGGTGAGCTGGAAGCCGTGCTCGGCTGCCCACATGAACCCGCAGACCGCGGCCTCCGGGAAGATGTAGCCGTCGTCGTTGACCACCTTGACGGCGGCGACCTTCACGCCCGGGGCGACACCGGTGACACCGACGCCGTTGACCGCGGCGGCGATGGTGCCCGCCACGTGGGTGCCGTGGTCGCTCGTGGTGGGGTTCCACGCGGCCTCGGCGGTGTTCGGGACGCCGCCCACACAGGAGGCGCTCTTGTCCTTGGCGATCTGGGTCGCCAGGTCCGGGTGGCTGCTGGAGATGCCGCTGTCCAGCACACCCACCACGACCGACGGGCTGCCGCCGGTCACGGCGTGCGCCTGCGGGACGCGGATCTGGGGCATGTCCCACTGCAGGTTGTAGAGCGGCTCGGCGGTCGGGTCGCCGGTGGCCGCGGCGACGGCGGCGGCCGGCACCTCGACCGTCTCGCCCTCGTCCAGGGCGGTGCCCAGGCCGGCGGTGGAGGCGACCGACTCGACGCCGGCGCCCGCCACCCGGGTGGCGAAGTCCGGGGCGGACGAGCGCACGACCAGCACACCGATCTTGTCGTACGCGGCCACCACGGTGCCGTCGGCGGCCGCCACGCGGGCGGCGGCCTTGGCGGTGCTGTTGCCCTGCGGGGCGAGCACGATGTACGAGGTTTCCGGTCCGACGGCCGCGGCCGGTGCCGTGCCGCCGACGAGGGCGAGCCCGGCGCCGAGCGTCACTGCCGACGCCGCGGCGAGTGTCTTGCGACGGAGGTTGTTCACACAGACTCCCAGGGGTTCGTGCGGGTGGACCGCACCCCTGAGCGGGCTGCGGTCCGGGCGGAGGCACGGCGAAGTACCGGCCTCGCCCGGACCAGCGCCACCGCCTCCCGGCGTGTTACACATGCCGGGATCCCGGTGACGTGGATCGTCAGACGGTGGCGATCGTGTAGGGGATCTCGTCGAGCAGTTCCCGGGCGAGGAAGCCGATCCGCCCGTACCGGGGGACCAGCCGCTGCCCGCTCACCGCGTGCGCGAACGCCGCCCAGCAGGCCGCCTGCGCCGGGTCGGCGCCCCGGGAGAGCAGGCCCGCGAGCAGCCCGGCCCGCACGTCGCCGCTGCCCGAGGTGCCCAGTCCGGCGTCTCCGCTCTCCTCGCGCCAGGCTCGGCCGTCCGGCGTCGCGATGTGCCCGTACAGCGAGACGACCGCGTCGTACCGGCCGGCCAGTTCCACCGCTTCGGCGTCCAGGTCGTCGCCCGGATCGCGTCCCAGCAGGTGCCGCGCCTCGGTCAGGTTGGGAGTGAGCACCGCCTTGCGGCCGGACCCGGCCAGCAGCTCCGGCGCGTGGCTGAGCGCGCCGAGCGCGTACGCGTCGAGCACCAGCGCGGTCTCCCGGCCGGCCGCGTCCAGGACCAGGCGCAGCAGTTCCCCGGTGGCCTCGATGTCCGTGAGGCCGGGTCCGACCGCCACCACGTCGGCCTCGGCGACCAGGCCGCGGAGCAGGTCGCCCGGGTCTCCGCGGACCGCGCCGTCGCCGGTCTCCGGCAGGCCGATCACGAGCGCCTCCGGCACCTGGATGCTCAGCGACGCCGCAGTCGACTCGGCTGCGGCGAGCTGGAGCACGCCGGCGCCGGCCCGCAGCGCTGCCACCCCGGCCAGCAGCACCGCGCCGGGTGTGAACCGGGAGCCGCCGACCACCAGCACGGTGCCGCGCGCCTCCTTGCCGCCGGTGGGCACCGGCAGCGCCCAGTCCCGCAGCAGCGCGGGGGTGATCACGTCAGACCGGCTCGGCATTGACCTCGTCCTCCCTGGTGGGCTTCGCCCCCTGCAGGTGCAGGTGGGCGACGTCGTTGAACACCTCCGGCACGAGCCGGCCGGCGTCGTCGGCGTGCCAGGCGGTGACCGAGCAGTTGGCGATCACGTGCTCGCGGGTCAGCGCCATCAGCTCCGCCTCGGTGAGCCCTTCCACCAGGTAGCGCAGCAGGAAGACCAGCGCGTCGTGGCCGAACAGCAGCACCCGGCCCCCCTCGTGGTCGCGGCGCAGGTCGCCGAGCAGCGCCCGCAGCCGCAGCGCCACGTCGGTCCAGGACTCACCGCCGGGCGGCCGGTAGTAGAACTTGCCGAGCCGGGTACGCCGCTGCGCCTCCTCCGGGTAGCGCCGGGTCACGCCGTGGCCGGTGAGCCCGTCGAGGATGCCCAGCTCCCGGTCGCGCAGCCGCTCGTCGACGCTCGCCGGGATCCCGGTGCCGTCGAGCGCCAGCTCGGACGTGCGCACCGCACGCAGGTACGGCGACACCACAGCCACGTCCGGCCGCCTCGACTCCGGCAGCCCGGCCAGCCAGCGGGCGGTCGCCCGTGCCTGCTCCTCGCCGGTCTGTGACAGCGGCACGTCCGCGTCCCGGTGGCTGAGGTCGATCAGCTCGGCGCCGGACGTCTCGGCCGCCGTGGCCGCCACGTTCGCCGTGCTCTCGCCGTGCCGGACGATCCAGAGCGATCCCAACTCCGCCATGCGGCTCCCGGTACCCGGGCTCGACCGGGGATAACCGTGCCGGACCGGCCCGGCGCGGGACTGCGCCGCAGTGCATCGACCCGGCACAATGTCCCACGACGCGGGACGGACGGTCCGGGTCCGAGGGAGGCGCACATGGCGACTGTGGTGCGGGGTCTGCGGGAGGCGCTGGTGCTCTTCCTGATCGCCACGGTGGTGATCGCGGCGGCGGTCGGAATCTGGGTGGCGGTCGGCGGCGGGGACTTCACGCACCGGCTGGGGGTGGCGTTCATGATCGTCGGCGCCGTGATCGGGATGACCGGCGATCTCACGTTGAGCCGTATCGGCATGCTGCCCGCCCGCTCCACGTTCGGCCTGGCGCCCGAGCGGGAGGACGGGGGCGGCGGGCGGGTGCTCACCGGCGTCGGCATCTTCCTGTTCGTCTCGGTGCCGCTGATCGTCGTCGGCGCGCTGCTGATCACCTGAGCACGTGACGACCGTCGCCGGACCGGTCAGTCCTCCGGCGAACCGGGACTCACGAGGCCCGTCTCGTAGGCGACCACCACCGCCTGGACCCGGTCGCGCAGACGGAGTTTGGCGAGGATCCGGGCGACGTGGGTCTTCACAGTCGCCTCGGACAGGTGCAGCGCCTCCGCGAGTTCGGCGTTGCTCAGGCCGCCGGCCAGCAGGCGCAGGACCTCCGTCTCGCGCCGGGTCAGCGTGGCCAGGTCGCGGTGCACAGTCGCCGTCTGCGGGTCGCGGCGGGCGAAGCGCCGCACCAGCCGGCGGGTGATGGCGGGTGCGAGCAGCGCGTCACCGTCCTGGACCATGCGTACGGCCGCCACCAGATGTTCCGGCGTCACGTCCTTGAGCAGGAAGCCGCTCGCCCCGGCGGCGAGCGCGGCGTAGACGTACTGGTCCAGGTCGAACGTGGTGAGGATGATGATCCGGGGCGCCGCGACGGCCCCGGTGAGGATGCGGCGGGTGGCCTCGAGGCCGTCGAGCTCGGGCATGCGCACGTCCATGAGCACCACGTCGGGCCTGGTGCGGCGGACCGCGTCCACCGCCTCCGCGCCCGTCGCCGCCTCGGCCACCACGTCCACCCCACCGGCCGTGAGGATCATGCGGAACCCGGTACGGACCAGTGCCTGGTCGTCGGCGACCACCACTCGTACCGTCATGTCGCCTCCCACGGGATCACGGCCTCGACGTGGTAACCGGCGCCCGGCCGGGCGCCGGCGCGCAACGTCCCACCGTAGACGGCGAGGCGCTCCCGCAGCCCGATCAGGCCGCGCCCGCCCGACACCCCGGTGGCGGCCGGTACGCCGGGCTCGGTGTTGCCGACCTCGATCCGCAGGGTCTCCGGCGAGTACTCGACGACGACGGTGCCGGCGGCGCCGGGCGCGTGCCGGACCATGTTCGTCAACGCCTCCTGCACCACCCGGTACGCCGTCAGCCCGACACCGGAGGTGACCGGCCGGCGCTCGCCGGAGATGGTCAGCCGTACCGGCACGCCGGCGTCCCGCATGCGTTCGATCAGCTCGGGCAGGCCCTCGATCCCGGGCTGCGGGTCCTCCGGGTCGTCCGGTTCGGACTCGGCCAGCAGGCCCATGACGTGCCGCAGCTCGGTGAGCGCGGACCGGCCGGTCGACTCGACGGCGAGCAGCGCCTCCCGTGCCTGATCCGGTGCGGCGGCGAGCACCGTCCGGGCGGCACCGGCCTGGATGACCATCACGCTGACGTGATGCGTCACGACGTCGTGCAGTTCCCGGGCGATGCGAGCCCGTTCACCGGCGACCGCGTCGCGCAGCGCCTGCTCGTGGGCGCGGGCCTCGGCGGTGAGCCGCCGCCGGTCCTCACCCGCCCGTCGCCGCCACACGTGGTGGCCGCCCGCGGCGGCCACCAGCGGGGCCAGCACGACGAACGGCAGGTAGCCCGCGGACACCGTGACCGGCATCAGCTCCCGGAGGCCCAGGGCGAGCAGCGCCACCGCCGGGACGGACACCAGCGCCGGCAGCCGGTACGGGCTGTGCGCCGTCGCGCTGTGGACGGCGACGAGGCAGGTCAGCACCACGCACGGGTACAGGGCCGGCTGCCGTTCCCCGTCGGTCACCAGCACCAGTGACGCGGCGGCCATCGTCGCCCAGAGCACCGCGAGCGGATACCGGCGGCGCAGCACCAGCGGTGCGCACATGACGAAGACCAGCAGCAGTGCCCCGAGCGTGGACCCGGGCTGCGCGGGCTGCATCTCCGGCGGGACCGCCAACGGGGGCAGCGGCAGTGGCGGCGGCAACGGCGGGGGCGGGACGCCGACATCGTCAGTGGCGGCCTGGAAGCACACCAGCCCGAGTGCACCTGCCAGCGCCGCGTCGAGCAGCAGCGCCCGCCAGCCCGGCCTCGGCAGCGGTCCCGTCGCCACGGTGCCTCTCACGAGCCACATTCTCGCCGCCGTACGCCGGCCGGGGCATCGGTCACGGTGTGCAGTGCGACTACATCGCAGGGATGACCCCGGGCGAAGATCCGCCTCCGGCGGTACGGGTGGTGCGTCGCCGGACCGATGCCCAGGCCTCGGATCCGCCCCTAACGTCACGGCGTCCAGTCGACAGGCCTGACCCGAGGGGCGACACATGACCGATCCGGTGATCGACGTACGCGGGGTGACCCGCCGATACGGCGAGGGGCCGCCCGCGCTGCACGACGTGTCGCTGACCGTCCGGCCCGGCGAGTGCGTGGCGGTGCTCGGCCCGTCCGGCAGCGGGAAGTCCACACTGCTCAACCTGCTCGCCGCGCTGGACCGGCCGGACGCCGGCACGGTGACCGTCGCGGGCACCCGTCTGGAGAAGCTGGGCGAGGCCGCGTCGGCCCGGTTCCGGCGCGCACACGTGGGCCTGGTCTTCCAGTTCTTCAACCTGCTGGACGACCTCACAGTGCTGGACAACGTCCTGCTGCCCGCCCAGCTGGCCGGCGCACCGGCCCGCGCGGCGCGCGAACACGCGGCCTCCCTGCTGGACTCGCTCGGCATCGCCCGGCACGCGCACGCGTACCCGGGACGCCTCTCCGGCGGTGAGCGGCAGCGCGTCGCCGTCGCCCGCGCCCTGATCAACCGGCCCGCGCTCCTGCTGGCCGACGAGCCGACCGGCGCGCTGGACACCGCCTCCGGGGAGGACGTCCGGCGCCTGCTCGACGAGCTGCACCGCAGCGGCCAGACCATCGTGCTCGTCACCCACGACCTGCGGCTGGCCGAGGCGTCCGCCGGCCGTACGATCCGCCTGCGCGACGGCCGGGTCGAGGTGCGACGGTGAGCGGGCTGCGCCGGGTCGTCCGGTCCGGCGTACGGCGCCGCCGGGTGCAGACAGTCGTCGTCGGCCTGGTCACCGCCGCCGCCGTGACCGCCACGGTGCTCGGAGCCGGGCTGCTCGTCGCGTCGCAGGCGCCCTTCGACGACGCGTTCGCCGCCCAGCGGGGAGCGCACCTGACCGTGCGGGCGGACTCCGGTGCGGTGACGGAACCACAGCTCGCCGCGTCGGCCTCGGCGCCGGGCGTGGTGGCCGCCGCCGGTCCGTACCGGGTGCTGGTGGTCGCCTTCACGGAGCGCGGCGGGATGCGGACACCGCCGCTGACAGTCGTCGCGCGCACCGATCCGGGCGGCCCCGTCGACCGCATCGAGCTGGCCGGCGGGCGGTGGCCGACCGGTCCGGACGAGATCGTGCTGAGCGGCGGAGCGGTCCGCCTGCCGCCCGGGGCCCGCCTGACCACACCGGGCGGCGGAGAGTTCACGGTGGTCGGTACGGCCCGGTCGATCAGCGACACCGCCGGCGCCTGGGTGCTGCCGTCCGCCGTCGGCCGACTCGACGGGCCGGACACGGCGGACGGGTACCAGATGCTCTACCGGTTCGCGGACGCCCGCACCGCGACGGAGGTCGGCGCCGGACGGGACGCCGTGGTCGCGGCGCTGCCCCCCGGCGCGGTCACCGGCGCCCGATCCTGGCTCGACGTGCGGCAGCAGGCCGTCGAGGACGCGGCCGTCTTCGTGCCGTTCCTCGTCGCGTTCGCGCTGCTCGGCATCGTGATGGCGCTGCTGGTGGTCGGCACTGTGGTCGCCGGGACGGTCGGCGCCGCCACCCGCCGGATCGGCATCCTCAAGGCGCTCGGCTGCACCCCCGCGGGCATCGTCCGCGCCTTCGTCGCGCAGACGCTGCTCCCGGCCGCCGTGGGTGCCGTCGCCGGAACGGTCACCGGGAACCTGATCGCGCTGCCGGTGCTGGCCGAGACCGAGCAGGTCTACGGCTCGGCGAACACCACCATCGCCTGGTGGGTGACCGTCCTGGCCACCGGCGGGGTGCTGGCGGTGGTGACGCTGACCGCGTGGACGGCCGCGCTGAGGGCGGGCCGGCTCCGTACCGTGGACGCCATCGCGGTCGGACGGGCGTCCGGTCCGGCGCGGGGCCGGTGGGCGTTGCGCCTGGCCGCGCGGCTGCCGGTGGCCAGGCCGGTGGGCCTCGGCCTGGCCCGCCCGTTCGCACGGCCGGCGGGCCAGGCCGGTGGGCCTCGGCCTGGCCCGCCCGTTCGCACGGCCGGCGCGCACTGTCGCGATCCTGCTGGCGGTCGCGACGGGCGCGGCGGCGGTGACGTTCGCGACCGGGCTCGCCGCGTCGCTGCTGCGCATCCAGACCGCGCTCACCCAGGACGTCGCTGACGTCACTGTGAACGGCGACCCGGACGCCGGACCGGCCGCCGCTCCCACCGCCGATCCGGCCGCGGTGCTGGCGGCGATCGACGCCCAGCCGGGCACCCGCGCCAGGTACGGCCTCACGCAGGCACCGGGCGCCGTCGCGGGCGTCGCCGACCCGGTCTCCGTCACGACGATCACCGGCGACGCGGCGTGGGACGGCTTCGAGATGGTGTCCGGACGCTGGTTCACCGCACCCGGCGAGGCCGTCGTCGGCGGACCCCTGCTGACCGCGACCGGAGCCCGGATCGGCGACACCGTCACGGTCCGGATCGAGGGCACGCCGGTACGCCTGCGCGTCGTCGGCGAGGTGTTCGAGTCCGCCATGGCGGTGTTCACCGGTACCGCCACGCCCACCGGCCGGAACCCGTCCGAGTACCGGATCGCGCTCGCCCCGGACACCGACGCCGGCGCCTATGCACAGGCGCTGACCGGCGCACTCGCCGGCCGGGGCCTCACCGCGCGGCCGAGCGGCGCGGAGACCGACCCGCTCCTGCTGGTCGTGGAGGGGCTGACCGCCACGCTGACCCTGCTGCTCCTCGCGGTGGCCGCGCTGGGCGTGCTCAACATGCTCGTCCTCGACCTGCGCGACCGGGTCCACGATCTCGGTGTGCACAAGGCGCTCGGCATGACGCCGGGCCAGACGATCGCGATGGTGGTCGCCTCGGTCGCCGCCGTCGGTCTGGTCGGCGGGCTGCTCGGCGTACCGGCGGGTGTGGCGATGCAACGGCTCGTCGTCCCGGCGATGGCCACCAACGGCGGACTGCACCTGCCGGAGAGTCTGCTCGACGTGTACGGGCCGGTCCTCCTGGCGGCGCTGGCGCTGGGCGGGCCGCTGACGGCACTGCTCGGAGCGCTGCTGCCGGCCGGGTGGGCGGCCCGGACCCGGACCGCGACGGCACTGCGGAGCGAGTAGCGCGCCCGGCGGCGTCGCGGGTGTCGGTGGGGCCGGTTATGGTCCCCGCACACTGCGGGCGATCAAGGAGACGGTGTGCGCAGATTCGAGTTCGTGGGCGGCGGTTCGGCCAAGTTCTGGGAGGTCGGGCAGAGCGACGCGACGGTGACGGTCCGCTATGGATCGATCGGCGCGCAGGGCCGTACGCAGGTCAAGGAACTGGGTGCGCCGGCCGAGGCCGCCGCGCACGCCGACCGGCTGATCGCGGAGAAACTGCGCAAGGGGTACGCCGAGACGACCGCCGCGCCCTCCGCCGGGCACACCGGAACGCCCGCCGTCGAGCCGGCTGCGCCGAGCCGCGACCCGGAAACGGCCGGTGCCGATCCGGCCGCCGCCGGTTCGGCCGGTAGCGTCCCGGCCGGGGCGCCGTCGGCCACATCGCAAGCCGGCGAGCTGCCGGACGAGGACGCGTTCGAGGTTCCGGCCGCCTGGCGGCGGATGCTGGTCCCGCGCTGGGGCGGCACACCCGGCCCGGGCCTGCCGAGCGCCGCGAAGGGCCGCGCCGCCGGCCGCAAGGTGCTGGACTCGGTGGCCGCACCGGTCGCCGCCACCGCACGGGCCACCGACGATCCGGAGCTGGGCCCGGCGCTGCGCGGCTACCTCGGCGGCCAGCCCGGTCCGCTGGGCGGGGCCGCGCTGGTGGCGGCAGTGGCCGTGGCGCTCGGCTATCACGCGCGCGACCAGCAGGGGGTGGCCCTCGCCGACCTGTTGGCCGCCGATCTCGGCCCGGCCGGCGCGGCGGTCGCCGCGACCGAGCAGATCACCGTGGCGGCCACCGGGTCGGCGTCTCCGCTTTCGCTGGGCCGCGCCGAGGTGAACAAGGCGCACAACTACGGCCACTGGCGCCTGCGCCAGGGGGTGCTACGCCGGGTCCGCGCGCATCTCGCCGCCGCTGGCGACGACGACTACGCCGCGGCCCGCGCCGCGCTGGTCCCGTACCGGTCCGGGCCGCCGGCGGCGCGGGCGGTCACCTCGTTCCTGCTGCCGACCGAGCGGGAGTGGGTGGCCCAGGACGTCGCCGACGTGGCGCGCGAGGGGGGTCCGCTGCTCGCGGAACTGCTGCTCGGCGCAGTCGACGACGTGGACGCGATCCACACCCTCGCCGGGCACCTGCAGGTCTACCGGCTGATGTACGACCAGGCGCCGATCGTCACCGCCACCGCGGCGGTCGGGCCGCCGATCGCGCCGGTGCTGGCCGGGTGGTTCGACGACGAACACGTCGGCGCGGACGCGCGGCAGCGGCTGGTGTCGCTGCTGGCCGCCCTGCCCGGTGACGAGCCGATGGCGGCGCTGCTCGACCGGCTGGACCGTAAGTACGTCCCGCCCGCCATGACGGAGATGCTGCGCCGCTTCCCGGTGCGCGGCGTGCGCCTGGTGTCCGCGGCCGCCGAGGGGCGCAGCCCGGCCGCGCGGGAGGCCGCCACCCTGTTGCGCGCGCACGTGCTGGCCAACCCGGCCGCCGTCGAGGCGGCGCTGCCGATGCTTGATCCGGCGCGGCGGGAACGGGTCGAGCGGATCCGCGACGACGCGTCCGCGCTGCCGGTCGCCGCGCCGGACCGGCTGCCGCCGGTGCTGGTGACGCCGCCCTGGACGGTCCGGCGCCCACGAGCCGACCCGCCTGTGGTGGGCGGGCTGAACCGGCCCACCGGGTCCGCGACGGCCTGGCTGCCGGGGGAGCGGGAGCGGTGGGCCGCGATCGTGCCCGGCTGGTCCGGCTGGTGGCGGGGCGACGACCTGAGCGTGTTGGCCGCCGAGGTCGCCGCCGGGCGGGCCGGATCGTACGAGGCGATCCACTTCTTCGTCCGGGCCACCGAGGAGCTGGCCCGGCCGCTGCTGCCGTCCTGGCGACCCGACGAGTCCTGGGGAGCCGACGAGTGGATGTCCCGCCTCGCCGGCCGGTACGAGCTGGACGCGCTGCCCACCGCGCTGCACCTGGCCCGCACCGCGCCGAAGAGCGTCGGCGAGGTGCTGCTGCCGTACGCCGACGGTGAGGTCGCCGACCTGATGGCCGACTGGCTCGACCGGCTCAAGACGGGCCGCCCGGTCGCCCGCGCCTGGCTGCGGCGGCACCCGGAGTACGCCGTGCGGGCGCTGCTGCCGGCGGCCCTGGGCGCGCCCGGCCCGCGCCGCCGGGCCGCCGAGCGGGCGCTGCGCCTGGTCGCCGCGGAGCACCGTGGTGTGCTCCTCGGTGTGGCCCGGGAGCACGGCGAGGAGGCGCTCGCCGCCGCCACGGCGATGCTCGACGCGGACCCGCTGGCCCAGCTCCCGGCTCGGATGCCGAGCCTGCCGGCGTGGCTGGACCCGGCGGTGCTGCCGCAGGTGCTGCTGCGGGACCGCTCCGCCGCGCTGCCCGCCGACGCGGTCCGTCACCTCTGCACGATGCTCGCCATCTCCCCGCCCGGCGAGCCGTACCCGGGGGTGGAGGTCGTCCGCGCGGCGTGCGACACAGACTCCCTGGCGGAGTTCGCCTGGGCGCTGTTCGAGAGCTGGCAGAGCGCCGGCGCGCCCTCGAAGGACGGCTGGGCGTTCACCGCGCTGGGGCTGCTCGGCGACGACTCGACCGCGCGGCGGCTCGCGCCGCTGGTGCGGGCCTGGCCGGGCGAGAGCCAGCACACCCGGGCGGTGACCGGCCTGGAGGTGCTGGCGCAGATCGGCACCGACGTGGCGCTGATGCACCTCTACGGCATCTCGCAGAAGGTGAAGTTCCGGGGCCTGCGGGAGCAGGCGGCGCGCAAGGTGACCGAGGTCGCCGACGGACTGGGGCTCACGCCCGAGCAGCTCGGCGACCGCCTGGTGCCCGACCTCGGGCTGGACGCCGACGGCAGCCTCGTCCTCGACTACGGGCCGCGCCGGTTCACAGTCGGCTTCGACGAGCAGCTCAAGCCGTACGTGGTGGACGGCTCCGGCGCCCGCCGCAAGGACCTGCCCAAGCCCGGCGCCCGGGACGACGCCACGGCGGCGCCAGCCGCGCACAAGCGCTTCGCCGGCCTGAAGAAGGACGTGCGCACGCTCGCCGCCGACCAGATCCGCCGCTTCGAGGCGGCCATGGTGACCGGGCGGCGCTGGCCGGCCGCCGACTTCCGCCGCTACTTCCTGTCCCACCCGTTGCTCTGGCATGTCGTCCGCCGGCTGGTCTGGGCCACTGTGGACGACGCCGGTCAGGTGGTCACCGCGTTCCGGGTCGCCGAGGACCGCACGCTCGCCGACGTCGACGACGAGACGTACACGCTGCCGGACGACGCCACTGTGACCATCGCGCACCCGCTGAGCCTCGGCGCGGCGGTGCCGGCCTGGGCGGAGGTGTTCGCCGACTACGAGATCCTCCAGCCGTTCCCGCAGCTCGGCCGCGAGGTGTACCGGCTGGACGCGGCCGAGCGCGCGGAGACGCTGCTGCGGCGGCACGCGGGTGTCACGGTCCCGGCCGGGCGGCTGCTCAGCCTGGAACGGCGGGGCTGGCGGCGCGGCATGCCGCAGGACGCCGGCATCCAGAGCTGGCTGGAGCGCGAGGCTCCCGGCGGCCGGGCCGTGGTGATCGACCTCGACCCCGGCATCGCGGTCGGGGTGGTGGACATGTTCCCGGACCAGAAGATCGAGGCGATCTGGGTGAACGACGTGCCGCGCGGCGACTGGTTCCAGCGCGGCGGCAAGGTCCGCCTCGGCGACCTCGACGACGTCACCCTCTCCGAGGTGCTGCGCGACCTGGCGGAGGTGACCCGGTGACCGCGCTCGATCCGGCCGCCGAGCGGGCCCAGCGTCCCCCGGCCGAGGTGCGGTACGCCGACGAGCTGGCCGCGCTGGCCGCGAACGACGGCGACCCGCGCCCGCCGGGCTGGCGGCTGAGCCTGCGCGCCGCCCGCCGGTTCATCCTCGGCGACCCGGCCGCCGGGGTCCGGCGCAAGTTCGTCGGCGACCCGTCGCTCATCGACCGGGCGCTTGTGGCGCTGGCGACCAGCCGCGGCCTGATGCTCGTCGGCGAGCCCGGCACCGCCAAGTCGCTGCTGTCGGAGCTGCTCGCCGCCGCTGTCAGCGGCGACTCCACGCTGACCATCCAGGGCGGCGCGGCCACCACCGAGGACCAGATTCGCTACTCGTGGAACTACGCGCTGCTGGTCGCCGACGGCCCGTCGCCGCGCGCGCTGGTGCCGGCGCCGCTGCTGCGCGGCATGGCCGAGGGGCGGGTGGTCCGCTTCGAGGAGATCACCCGCTGCCCGCTGGAGGTGCAGGACTGTCTGCTCTCCCCGCTGTCGGACCGCGTGCTCGCCGTTCCGGAGCTGCCGGGCGCCGACGCCATGGTGTTCGCCCGCGAGGGCTTCAACGTGATCGCCACCGCGAACACCCGGGACCGGGGCGTCAACGAGATGAGCGCCGCCCTGAAGCGGCGGTTCAACTTCGAGACCGTCTTCCCGATCCCCGACCTCGGCACCGAGCTGGAACTGGTCGAGGCCGAGGCGGGCGAGTTGCTGCGCCGCTCCGGCGTGACCGCGCCGCCCCGGCGGGACCTGCTGGAGGTGCTGGTCACCACGTTCCGGGAGCTGCGGACCGGCATCACCGAACGCGGCGACGCGATGGAGCGGCTGTCGGCGGTGATGAGCACCGCGGAGGCGGTGTCGGTGGCGCACGCGGTCGGGCTGCGCGGCTGGTTCCTGCGCGGCGAGTCCGGCGACGCCGCCGACCTGGTCGCCTGCCTGGCCGGCACCGCCGCGAAGGACGACGCGGAGGACCTGGCCCGGCTGCGGCGCTACCTGGAGCAGCAGGTGTCCCGCCGCTCCGGCGCGCAGTGGCGGGCGGTGCACGACGCCCGGCACCTGCTGCCCGGGTGAGCGCCACCGAGGCGCCCGGCGGCGTCACGTTCCTCGGCGTCCGGCACCACAGTCCGGCCTGCGCCCGGCTGGTCGCGGCCACGGTGGCGCGGCTGCGCCCGGCGTACGTGCTGGTGGAGGGGCCGGCTGACCTGAACGGGCGGATGGACGAGCTGCTGGGAGACCACGAGCTGCCGATCGCCGTGTTCACCGCGCACCGCGACGGCACCCGGCGGCACGCCTCCTGGAGCCCGTTCTGCGCGTACTCGCCGGAGTGGGTGGCGCTGACCGCCGGGCGGGAGGTGGGCGCGCAGCTGCGGTTCATCGACCTGCCCGCGTGGCATCCCGCGCTGTCCGACCGCGCCAACCGGTACGCCGACGCCGACCAGCGGTACGCCGAGGCGGTGCGCCGGCTGTGCGCCACGCTCGCCGTGGACAACGTGGACGCGCTCTGGGACCACCTGTTCGAGATCGGCCCGGACGACGGGCTGGCCGAGCGCCTGGACACGTACTTCGACGTGCTGCGGGGCGAGTCGGCCGCCGGGGCTGACGACACCGCCCGGGAGGCGTACATGGCCCGCTGGGTACGCGCCGCCCGCCGCCGGGCCGCCGGCCGCCCGGTGCTGGTGGTGACCGGCGGCTTCCACCGTCCCGCCCTGGTCCGGCTGACCGTCGGCCCGGACAGCGCCGATCGGCACGGCACCGGCCCTTACGGCACGGGCCCGGACGGCACCGGACCGGAGGAGGACGACTGGCCGGAGGTGCCCGCCCCGGCTCCGGACGCGGTGGCGGGCAGCTACCTCGTGCCGTACTCGTTCCGGCGCCTGGACGCGTTCGTCGGCTACCAGTCCGGGATGCCGTCACCGGCGTACTACCAGCGGGTCTGGGAGGACGGCCCGCGCCGGGCCGCGGAGGCGCTCACCGAGGCGGTGGCGGCCCGGCTGCGTGCCCGGCGGCAGCCCGTCTCCACCGCCGACCTGATCGCCGCCCGGAGCATGGCCGGCGGCCTGGCCCGGCTGCGCGGCCACGCCCACCCGGGCCGGGTCGACGTGCTCGACGGGCTGGTGTCCGCACTGGTCACCGACGCGCTCGACCAGCCGCTGCCGTGGGCGACCCGGGGCACGCTGGCACCAGGTGCCCACCCGGTGGTGGTGGAGATGGTGGCCGCGCTCAGCGGCGACCGGGTGGGCCGCCTGCACCCGGACACGCCGCTGCCGCCGCTCGTGCACGACGTCGACGCCGAGCTGGAACGCCACCGGATCGATCCGCACGAGGCGGCCGAGCTGGACCTGACAGTCGCCGGCGACCTGGCCCGCAGCCGCCTGCTGCACCGGCTGCGGCTGCTCGACGTACCCGGTCACGTCCGCGAACGCGGCCCCCGGGTGGGCGCGGACGCGCTGCTCACCGAACGCTGGTCGCCCGCGCCGTCGGCGGACCGGCTCGCCCGGGTGATCGAGGCGGGCGGGTACGGGCCGACCGTGCTGGACGCCGTCACCGCCCGGATCGAGGAGCGGGTGACGCTGCTCGGCGCGGACGTCGACGCGCTCGCCACGACGCTGTTCGACACCGCGCTGGCCGGGCTGCCCGAGCACTCCACCCGGACGCTCACCGCGATCGCCCGTGCCACCGGCGCGGTCACCGACCTGCGGGCGCTGGGCCGGGCGCTCGCAGTGGCACTGGCGCTGTGGCGGCACGACGGGCTGCTCGGCAGCGCCGGAACCGCCCCGCTGGGCGCGTTGATCACCGCCGCCGTACGCCGGGCGCTCTGGCTCGTCGAGGGCGTGCGCGCCACGGCCGCGCCGGCCGACCCGGGCCGGCTCACCGCGCTCGTCGCGGTCCGGGACGCGGTTCGCCACGCCGGCCCGGCGCTGGGGCTCGACCGGGACGGCGCGCTGGCAGTGGCCGGGCGGGTGGCGGCCGACCCGGCGGCCCCGCCGGACCTGCGCGGCGCGGCGCTGGGTCTGGCCTGGTCGCTGGGGGACGTGCCGGACGCGGCCCGCGCGGTCCGGGCCGTGGCCGCACCGGACACGCTCGGTGACTGGCTGTCCGGGCTGTTCGCGCTGGCCCGGGAGGAGGTGGTCAGCGGCGACGCGGCGCTGCTCACAGTGGTGGACGAACTGCTCGCCGCGATGGGCGCGCACGACTTCCTGGTGGCGCTGCCCGCGCTGAGGCAGGCGTTCGGCTGGTTCCCGCCCCGCGAGCGGGCGGAGGTGGCCCGGCACGTGCAGGCGCTGCACGGCGGCGACGCGCCGCCCGGTGACCTGCTGCGGCTGGACGCCGACCCGCTGCTGGTGGCCGCCGCCCGCGCGGTGGAGGAGCGGGTCGACGCGGTGCTGACCCGGGAAGGGCTGTGGGAGGGGGACCGGACGTGACCGACCCGATGCGGGAACGCTGGCGGTTGGTACTCGGCGACGCCGCGCAGGACAGCCTGGGCGGCCTGTCTGCCGAGGCCGCCGGCCGGGACGCCGCGCTGGACTGGCTCTACGGCAGGGACGCGGAACTCGGCCGCCGCGACGTGCGGCGCGGCGGATCCGGTCCCTCCGCGCCGACCACAGTGGACTGGCTGGACGGGATCACCCGGCTGTTCCCGAAGGAGACGGTGCAGCGGCTGGAACGCGACGCGGTCGAGCGGTACGGCATCCACGAGGTCGTCACCGACCCGGCGGTGCTGGCCCGGGTCGAGCCGAACCCGGCGCTGCTGCGCGCGGTGCTGCGCACCAAGCACCTGATGGACCCGGAGGTGCTGCGGCTGGCCCGCAAGCTGGTCGAGGCGGTGGTGCGGCAACTGGTCGAGCGGCTGGCAGGGGAGGTGCGGCAGTCGTTCTCCGGGCCCCGGGCGCGCCGCCCCAGCCGGTTCCGGCAGGCCCGCAACTTCGACGTACGCCGCACCATCCGGGCGAACCTGGCGCACTGGCGGCCGGACGAGCGCCGGCTGCACGTCCGGCAGCCGCACTTCTTCTCCCGTACCCGCCGCCACCTGGACCGCTGGCAGGTGATCCTGCTGGTGGACCAGTCCGGCTCGATGCTCGGCTCGGTGATCCATGCCGCGGTGACCGCCGCCTGCCTGTGGGGGCTGCCCGGCGTACGGACCCACCTGGTCGCGTTCGACACCGACGTGGTCGACCTGACCTCCGACGTGGACGACCCGGTGGAGCTGCTGATGAAGGTGCAACTCGGCGGCGGCACCGACATCGCCCGCGCGGTCGCGTACGGCGCGCAGCTCGTGGAGAACCCGCGCCGGTCGATCGTCGCGCTGGTGTCCGACTTCTACGAGGGCGGCGACGCCGGACGTCTGGTCCGGTCGGTGAAGCAACTCGTGGAGCAGGGCACGCACGTGCTCGCGCTCGCCGCGCTGGACGAGGAGGCCGACCCGGCGTACGACCGGGCCACCGCCCAGCGGCTGGCCGACGTGGGCGCGGCGGTCGGCGCGATGACGCCGGGCGAGCTGGCCGCGTTCGTGGCCGAGCACGTGGGCCGGTAGGGGGACCGGATGATCCGTGACGACCTGATCGCGCTCACCCCGGACGTGCTGGCCGCGCTGAGCAACAGGGGCCTGGTGAAGCGCGCCACGAAGGAGGTCGACGCCGGTGAGCGGCCCGCGCTCACCGAGGACGCCGACGGCGCGGTGCGTGCCGCGTACCCGGACGGGGTGACCGTGACGCTGCCCGTGGGCGGCGGCCTCGCGGCCGGGATCTGCTCCTGCCCGGCGCCCGGCGTGTGCCGGCACCTGCTCGCCGTCGTGCTGACCTACCAGCGCACGCACGCCGACGCCCCGGACGGGGGGGCCGCACCGGACACGGATGCCGCGCCGGGCCGGCACGCCGATCCAGGCGGGCAGGCTCCGGGCCCCGGCGCGTCGCGGGACCAGGAGGCTGCGCCGGGCAATGCGGCCGGGCCGGGCCGGGTCGCGGCGCCGGGCCGGGAGGGCGCCGCAGCCGGGAGCGAGCCGTGGCGGTGGTCGCCGGGCGACGTCACCGACGAGGAACTGGCCGCCGCGATCGGCGCCCCGGCGCTCACCGCCGCGCGACGGCGGTTGCGGCGCGGCTACGCCGCTGTGGTCCACCGGCCGGACACCGCCGACCCGGTCCCGCGCGTGGAGCTGCCCACCGGCACGGTCCGATTCCTGGTGCCCCGCCAGATCGGGTACGCGCGCGGCGACGCGGCCGACGACGGCGGTGAGGCGGTCGCGCTCGCCGTGTGGGCGTGCCGGGCGGCCGACCGGGAACACCCGGACCGTCCGGAGGCGCAGGTACGCGTCGGCGGAACCGCCACCGTCACGGAGCATCCGACGCTGGACGCGGCGGTCGCGCTGGCCGGCGACGTGCTGCTGACCGGGGCCGCGCACCTGGGCTCCGGCGTGGACGCCCGGCTGGCGGCGACCCGGCGTGACCTCGACGCGGCCGGTCTGCGCTGGCCGCTGCTCGCCGTCGAGGACCTGGCCGGGCAACTGGAGGCGTACGCGGCGCGCGGCGCCCGGTACCGGCCGGAGACGTTCGCCGACCTGCTCGCCGAGTTGCCCGCGCGGCGGCGCGCGGTGGTGAACGCGGGCGCCACCCCGGTGGAGCGTGTGCTGGGCACCCACGAGCCGGCGGAGACGCCGCTGCGGCGGGTACGGCTGACCGGCCTCGGTGCCCGGGTCCGGTGCAGTGGAGGCGAGGTGGGCGTGGACGTGGTGCTTGCCCACCCGGCGGCCGTCTCGGTGCTGGTGCTGCGCCGCGCCTACCCGGTCACCGAGGACGGCCCGCCCACCGGGCACGAGCTGGCCGGGCGGCGCGTCACCGGCGCCACGCTCGGCGCGCTCGCCACCGGCAACGTGGTCTCCGAGTCGGCGGTGCGCAGCGCCGCGCACCGGCTCCGGATCGCCGCCGGTCGGCTGGCCCGCACCACGGTCACGCCCGGCGCGGGGGAGTGGTCCGGCCTGCCGCCCGGCCTGCTCGCCCGCGACCCGGACGCGCTCGCCGCCGAGCTGGCCGGGCGGCCACCCCGGCTGCTGCGTCCCCGCACCGCCGCCGAGTCGGTGCGGGTGCTCGCGCTCGGCGAGGTGCGCGCCATCGGGTACGCGGCCGGCGAGCAGCGCCTGCACGCCACGGTGACCGGGGTCGACGGCGGCACGGCGACCGTCACCGCGACCCACCACGCCGCCGCCCCTGGTGCACTCGACGCGCTCGCGGCGGCGCTGGACGGCACACACGGGCCGCCGCGCTACATCAGCGGGACGGTCCGCCGGGGCGCCGACGGGCTCGTCGTCGAGCCGCTGGCGGTGGTCGCCGACGCGGTGGTCGTACCCGATCTGGCACCTGGGGTGGGCGACGGCCGGCTGACCGGCGCGGTCGACGCCCGGCCCGACCCGGTCGCCGCGGCGCTCGGTACGGCGTCGGCGCTGCTCGCGCAGGCCGCGCACACCGGCCTGCGGCACCTGCCGGCCGGGTTCCCGGAGCGACTGCGCGCGACGGCCGCCGCGCTCGGCGGAGTCGGCCTGGACCGCTGCGGCGCGGCCCTGTCCGGCCTGGCCGGGACGCTCGGCGCCGACCCCGGCGAACCGGCGGTACGGGCCTGGGTGGACGCCTGGATCCGGCTGTCGGTGACGGCGGAGTCCCGGTGAGCCGGTCCCCACGGCCGGGCCGGATCGCTACGGTGTGACGGTGGCGACCACGGCGGCGCAGGAGATCCAGGTGGGGGAGCGGCTGGTCCGCGTCTCCAGCCCCGACAAGCCCTACTTCCCGGAGCGCGGGCTGACCAAGCTGGACGTGGTCAGCTACTTCCTGTCCGTCGGCGACGGCATCCTGCGCGCGCTGCGGGACCGGCCGACCATGCTGGAACGCTGGCCGCGCGGCGTGTTCGAGGGCGCGAAGGTCGCCACCCGGCAGACCAACAAGGGCGACGCGTTCTACCAGAAGCGGCTCCCGGCCGGTGCGCCCGACTGGGTCCGCACCGCGCACATCACGTTCCCCAGTGGCCGTACCGCCGACGAGGTCGCCCCGAGCGAGCTGGCGGTGGTGATCTGGGCGGCCAACCTGGGCACGCTGCGGTTCCACCCGTGGCCGGTGTCGAAGGACGACGTGGAACACCCCGACCAGCTGCGCATCGACCTCGACCCGATGCCGGGCGTGGACTTCGCGCAGGTGGTGCCGGTGGCGCACGAGGTGCGCGCGTACCTCACCGAGCTGGGCCTGGAGGGCTTCCCGAAGACCACCGGCGGGCGCGGCATCCACGTCTACGTCTCGATCGAGCCGCGCTGGAGCTTCGGCGAGTGCCGGCGAGCGGTCCTGGCGCTGGGCCGGGAGATGCAGCGCCGCCTGCCCGACCTGGTCACCACCACCTGGTGGCGCGACCAGCGGGACCGGCCGGTCTTCGTCGACTACAACCAGATGGCCCGTGACCACACCATGACGTCGGCGTACTCGATCCGGCCGACGCCCGCGGCGCTGGTCTCGGCACCGCTGGAGTGGTCCGAGCTGGACGACGCCCGCCCGGAGGACTTCGACGTGCTCAGCATGCCCGAGCGGTTCGCCGAGCTTGGCGACCCGCACGCCGGGCTGGACGGGCGGCGGTACTCGCTGGAAGCGCTGTTGGAGCGGGCCGACGCGGAAGGGCTGGAGTCGCCGCCGGAACGCTGAGGCGGTCAGTCCCAGGGGCTCTGCGTGCCGTCGAACTCCTCGAACACCAGCCAGGTACGCGTGGACAGCACCCCGGCGATGCTCTGCACCCGGTCCAGCACCACGTCCCGCAACGTCGCGTTGTCCGGCGCCCGGACCAGCGCGAGGACGTCGTGCTCGCCGCTGAGCAACGCCGCGTGCTCGATGTAGCGCACCCGGGCCAGCTCGGCGGAGACCTCCCGCCAGGTGTTCTGCTCGATGGTGAGCGCGATGTACGCCGACGTGCCCAGCCCGGCCGGCTCCGGCGCGACCCGCGCCGTGAACCCGGTCAGCACCCCGTCGCGCAGCAGCCGCTCCACCCGGGCGTACGCGTTGGTGCGGGAGACGTGCACCCGTTCGGCGAGCGTACGGATGGACGTCCGGGCGTCGCGGACCAGCTCGCGCAGGATCCGCCGGTCGACCTCGTCGAGCGGCCCGGCCGAACGTCCCGTTCCGCCCGCCGCGCCCGGTGTGGCGCCGGTCTCCTGGCTCACCTCAGCCGCCCTCCTGTGCCATTCGTCCCGCGTTCATCCCGGATGTTGAGTCAATCATCCACGACCGGGAGCATAGGGCCACCACACGTCCAGGAGGTCCCCGCCGTGACGACCACACCCCAGGCGGTCCGCAGGGCATCCCCGCGCACCCGCCGGAAGCCCACCCCGGCCGCACCCGACCCGTCGGCCGGCTTCATGCCGCAGCGGGAACCGGTCCGGCTGCTCGAACCCGACGGGACTCCGCTGCCGGCCCGCGACGACTACCCGGAGCCGCCGGTCGAGACGCTGCGCGAGATGTACCGGCGGATGGTCGTCGGCCGCCGCTTCGACGTGCAGGCCACCGCGCTCACCAAGCAGGGCCGCCTCGCCGTCTACCCGTCCGCCCGCGGCCAGGAGGCGTGCCAGATCGGCGGCGTCCTCGCGCTGCGCGACACCGACTGGGTGTTCCCCACCTACCGCGAGTCGATGGCACTGACCGCGCGCGGCCTCGACCCGGTCGAGGTGCTCACGCTGCTGCGCGGCGACTGGCACTGCGGGTACGACCCCGCCGCCACCCACACCGCGCCGCAGTGCACCCCGCTCGCCACCCAGTGCGTGCACGCCGCCGGGCTGGCCTACGGCGAGTCGTACCAGGGGCGTGACACAGTGGCGCTGGCATTCATCGGCGACGGCGCCACCAGCGAGGGCGACTTCCACGAGGGCATCAACTTCGCCGCCGTGTTCAAGGCGCCCGTCGTCTACCTGGTGCAGAACAACAAGTACGCGATCAGCGTGCCGCTGTCCCGGCAGACCGCCGCGCCGAGCCTCGCCTACAAGGGCGTCGGCTACGGCGTACCCAGCGAGCAGGTCGACGGCAACGACCCGGTGGCCGTGCTGGCGGTGCTGGAGCGCGCCGTCGCGCACGCCCGCGCCGGCAAGGGCCCCTACCTGGTCGAGGCCCACACGTACCGGATGGAACCGCACACCAACGCCGACGACCAGACCCGCTACCGCGACGCCGACGAGGTCGAGGCGTGGCGCGACCGCGACCCGATCGCCCGGCTCGAGGCGTACCTGCGGTCCAAGGGCGCCCTCGACGACGCCGCCGTCGCGGCCATCGCGGCGGAGGCCGAGGAGTACGCCGCGGCGCTGCGCCGCCGGATGGACGCCCAGCCGACGGTGGACCCGCTGAGCCTGTTCGACCACGTGTACGCCGAGCCGACGCCGCAACTCGTCGAGCAACGCGAGATGGTCCGGGCCGAGCTGGCCGCCGACGCGGAGGGGGACGCCTGATGGCCACCATGACCATGGCGAAGGCGCTCAACGCGGCGCTCGCCGACGCGATGCTCGACGACGACCGGGTGCTCGTCTTCGGTGAGGACGTCGGCCAGCTCGGCGGCGTCTTCCGGATCACCGACGGGCTTCAGGCCCGGTTCGGCGACAAGCGCTGCTTCGACACCCCGCTCGCCGAGGCCGGCATCGTCGGGTTCGCCGTCGGCCTGGCCATGTCCGGGCTGCGGCCGGTGGTCGAGATGCAGTTCGACGCGTTCGCGTACCCGGCGTTCGAGCAGATCGCCTCGCACGTGGCGAAGCTGCGCAACCGCACCCGCGGCGCGCTGAGCGTGCCGATCGTCATCCGGGTGCCGTACGCCGGTGGCATCGGCGGCGTGGAGCACCACTGCGACTCGTCCGAGGCGTACTACGCACACACCCCCGGCCTGAAGGTGGTCACGCCCGCGACGGTGGACGACGCGTACTCGCTGCTGCGCGCCGCCATCGACGACCCCGACCCGGTGGTGTTCCTGGAGCCAAAGAAGCTCTACTTCACCAGCGCAGAGGCGGATCTGCCGGCCCGTACCGCGCCGATCGGCACCGCCGTGGTGCGCCGCCCCGGCACCGATGCCACGCTGATCGCGTACGGCCCGGCCGTGCCTGTCGCGCTCGCCGCCGCCGAGGCCGCCCGCGAGGAGGGCTGGGACCTGGAGGTCGTCGACGTCCGCAGCATCGTGCCGTTCGACGACGCCACCGTCACCGCCTCGGTCCGCCGTACCGGCCGGTGCGTGGTGATCCAGGAGGCGCAGGGCTTCGCCGGTGTCGGCGCGGAGATCGCCGCGCGGGTGCAGGAGCGTTGCTTCCACGCCCTGCACGCCCCGGTGCTGCGTGTGTCCGGCCTGGACATCCCGTACCCGGCGCCGATGCTGGAGCACACCCACCTGCCCTCGGTCGACCGGGTGCTGGACACCGTGGCCCGGCTCCAGTGGGACGACCAGCCCGACACAAGGTGGGTGGCGGCATGACCGAACGCACCGAGCGGAGCGAGGGCCGTGAGGGCATGCCCGGCCGGTACAGCATGACCGAACGCACCGAGCGGAGCGAGGGCCGTGAGGGCATGCCCGGCCGGCACACCATGACCACGGCTGTGGGGAACCGGGACTTCCTTCTGCCGGACCTCGGGGAAGGGCTGAGCGAGGCGGAGATCGTCGAGTGGCGGGTCGCAGTCGGCGACGTGGTCACAGTGGACCAGACGGTGGTCGAGGTGGAGACCGCCAAGGCCGTGGTCGACGTGCCGTGCCCGTACGCCGGACGGGTCGTGGCCCTGCACGGCGCGGCCGGTGAGGTACGCCCGGTGGGCCAGCCGCTGATCACCATCGCCCCGCTCGACGACGCCCCCGATCCGCACGCTACCTACCGCGAGGAGGAGCGGGCCGGTTCCGGCAACGTCCTGATCGGCTACGGCACCGGCCACGGCGGCACGGGTCGGCGGCGGCGCCGTCCGCGGCTGGCGCTGGCCCCCGAGCCCGGTACGCCGGTCACGGCGGACCTGGCGTCCGGTCCGGCGGCCGGCTCTCCGGCTCCGGCGGGCTCACAGGCTCCAGCGGGCTCTCCGGTTCCGGCCGGCCCGGTTCTGGCCGGTTCATCGCGTCCGGCGGGCTCGGTTTCGGCTGGCTTGTCGGCTCCGAACGGCACGGCCGCCTCGGCGGACCGCACGGCTGAGCCGGAACCGACCGGCGTGCAATCGGCGCCGCTCGTCATCTCGCCGATCGTGCGGCGGCTGGCCAAGGAGCACGGCATCGACCTGGCGTCGCTGCGCGGAACCGGGCCGGGCGGCGTGATCCGCCGGGCCGACCTGGACGCCGCCGTGGCCGCGCCCGCTGCTCCGGCGGCCCGGCTGGCAGCGGTGCCGGACGCCCCGGCCGCGCACGTCGGGCTCGCCCCGGCCGGCGACGGCGACACTGTCATCCCGCTCACCGGCATCCGCAAGGTGATCGCCGACAAGCTCTCCCGCAGCCGGCGGGAGATCCCCGAGGTGACCATCTGGGTCGACGTGGACGCCACCGGCCTGCTGGAGACGCGCGCCGCGATCAACGCGGCCACCCCTGACACGCCGGTGAGCATCCTGGCGCTGCTGGCCCGGATCTGCCTCAGCGGCCTGCGGAAGTACCCGCAGCTCAACGCGCACGTCGACACCGAGGGCCAGCGGATCGTCCAGTCCGCGGGCGTACACCTGGGCATCGCCGCGCAGACCGACCGGGGCCTGGTCGTGCCGGTGCTGCGCGACGCGCAGCGGCTCACCACCCGGGAACTGGCCGCCGCACTCGCCGAGACCACTGCGGCGGCCCGGGCCGGCACGCTGCCGCCGGCGCGGCTGACCGGCGGGACGTTCACGCTCAACAACTACGGCGTGTTCGGCGTGGACGGCTCCACGCCGATCATCAACCACCCGGAGGCGGCGCTGCTCGGCGTCGGCCGGATCGTGGACAAGCCGTGGGTGGTGGACGGGCAGCTCGCCGTCCGCAAGGTGACCCAGATCAGCCTCACCTTCGACCACCGCGTCTGCGACGGTGGCGTGGCCGGCGGCTTCCTGCGCCACGTCGCCGACTGCGTCGAGCAGCCCGCCCTCTTGGTCGCCAACGTCTGACCCCGCCCTCCCGGCCCCGGCCCTCCCCACGGAGAGCCGGGGCCGCTTCCGTCCCCGCCGCCCGCCCGCTCGCGATCTTGCACTTGCGGCCCGCGGTGTGCCCGATTCGCACCCTTCTCCAGGGCCGAAACTGCAAGATCGCGCGGCAGTGGTGCGGGTGGCGCGGCGGCAGTGGTGCGGGCGGCGCGGCGGCGGTGCGGGTGGCGCGGACGAGAGCCGGGCTCGGCCGGCCTGCGGCGTCCAGCGCCGCCCTTGCGAGATCGTTGTTCCGACGGGTGGGACCGGTCGAGATCTTGGTACGAAAGTGCCCCTATGGGGGCCGTTTCGTACCAAGATCTCGCTCTGCGCCCGGCGGTGGGTGAGGGGGTGGGGAACCGGGCGGAGGGCGCGTGGGGCGCAACCGGGGACGGGAATTACCTGTCCGGCACAATTCGCGCAGCTGTTTCCGAGCAATTCCGCCGAAGGTGCCACGGCGCGATCCCAGGCCTACAGAATGTGGGCGAGAGGGTTCGGAAATGGGGGGCTAAATATGTTTGCGAGGCGCCGACTGACGCTTTTCGCGATGACCGTCGCAGCCGCGCCGCTGGCGGTCGGCGCGTGTACCGCCGGCCCGAAGTCGGTGACGAAGCGGGCCGAGGCCGCGCCGCCGTCGGTCGCCGTGACGCCGGCCGACCGCACCCGGGACGTGCCGATCAGCGCGGAGGTGGGGACGAAGGTCAGCAACGGCAAGGTGACAGCCGTCAAGCTGACCGACGACAAGGGCAACGCGGTGCCGGCCCAGCCGCGTGAGGACGGCTCCGGCTGGGTGCCGGACCGGCCGCTCGCCAATTCCCGGACGTACACCGCGGAGGTGACCGCGACCGGCGATTCGGGCAGGACCGCCACGCAGAAGACGACGTTCACGACAATGGCCAAATCCACCAAACCGGCAGTCACCAGCGAATTGTATTTCCGGCCGAATCAGACGTACGGGACGGCGATGCCGGTCGTGCTCGGATTCGACCCGCCGATTCCGAAGGAGGCGCGCGCGGACGTCCAGCGCCGGCTGTTCGTGAAGACCGACCCGCCGCAGCCGGGCACCTGGTCGTGGGTGGCCGACGGCAAGCAGGCCGAGTACCGGGCGCCGGACCGGTGGAAGCCGGGCACGAAGATCAGCGTGCGCAGCGCGTTGCAGGGTCTGCCCATCGGCAAGGAGGCGATCGGTGACTCCGACCGGGTCGCGAGCGCCAAGGTCGGCCGGCAGGTGACGCTCGACATCGACAACGAGGCCAAGCAGATGACCGTCTACCAGGACGGCAAGGTGGTCAAGAGGATCCCGGTCAGCCTCGGCAAGCCGAGCACGCCGACGTCGAGCGGCAACATGGTGATCATGGAGAAGCACGAGCACACCACGTTCGACACCCGCGGTGAGCCCAACGGTGGCTACGTGGTCGACGTGGACGACGCCCAGCGGCTGACCTGGGGCGGCGAGTTCATCCACTCGGCGCCGTGGTCGGAGGGCGACCAGGGCAGCACGAACGTCTCGCACGGCTGCACCAACGTCTCGGCCACCGCCGCGGACTGGCTGATGGGCTTCACGCAGGTCGGTGACCTGGTGACGGTCAAGGGCACCGAGGTGAAGCTCGACCAGGGCAACGGATTCACCGCCTGGAACGTCGGCTGGGACGAGTTCGCCAAGGGCAGCGCGCTGCCCGTACCGGCGGGGCTGAAGCCCACGCAGAGCGCCACGCCGCACCCGGGCGCGGTGGCTGGCGGGTCGTCACCGGCCCCGGCCCCCTCGCGGAGCAACAGCGGCGGCTGAACCTGGGGAGGAACGGCCACGGGGCCGGCCCGCGTCCGCGCGGGCCGGCCCCGTCGCGCTCAGTCCAGGCCGACGCGGGCCACCCCGGTGGCGGTCAGGCTGCCCAGCCAGAGGTGGCGGCCGTGCTGCCGCACACCGGTGACCATCGGGTACGCCCCGCTCGGGCCGTGCAGCGTGCGCAGCACCCGGCCGTCGCCGTCGACCAGCGCGACCAGCCCGTAGCGGCGCGGCTGCGGCTGCACCGCGCCGGGCAGCAGGGCCACGATCTGCCGGACCCGGGGATGCGGCAGCAGCCGTTCCATGGCCCGCAGCCGCGGGCTGGGCAACGCGACCCAGTAGGTGCCGTCGCCGACGCCGGAGATGTTGTCCGGGTACGCGGGCAGGTCGGTGAGCACCGTGGCCCGCCCGCTGGGCAGGTCGACCCGCAGCAGCCGGTGGGTGGCGGTCTCGGCGAGGATCAGCGCCGACTCGTCCGGGGTGAGCGCGAGCCCGTTGGGGAAGTAGAGCCCGTCCGCGACCACGTCGGTGCGCCCGGTGCGCCTGTCGTACGCGAGGACCCGCCCGGTGGGCCGATGCTCCAGCAGGTCGCGCTTCCAGTGCGAGAGCGGGAACCGGTCGGACGAGTCGGTGAAGTAGACGGTGCCGTCGCGCCCCACCGCCGCGTTGTCGGCCAGGTGCACCGGCGGCGCGGTCCCGGTCAGCTCGTGCACCCGGCCGGCCGGGTCGACCCGCAGCAGCCCTCGGTAGGCGTCGCAGACCAGCAGCCCGCCGTCGACCGGATCCCGCTCGATGCCCAGCGGCCGTCCGCCGGTCTCGGCCAGCAGCGTCGGCGGCGTGCCGGGCGGGGAGTCGGCCGGCCACCACCAGAGCCGGCCGTCCTCGTCGCCGCTGACCACCCGGCCGTCGCCGTCGACCACCACGTCCTCCGGGCCGTGGCCGCCGGCCGGCAGCGGCAGCAGGTCGGCCCGGTCGAGCCGGGTGTCAGCGGGCGACCAGGGGCCGGTGAGCGGCGGCGGCACCGTCGCCGGTTCGCGGACCGGCCGGATCAGCAGTGGCGCTCGCGGGCGGGGGACGACCATCGGCTCATTGTGGCCCGGCGGCGTCGCGCTGGGCAGCCCCCGACGGCGTTTCGCCGTTTCCCGCGCGACGTGGTGTGGCGGTTGCGGGATGACCCTGAGACGGCTCGGGGTCGGTTCCCGGACACTACCCGGAACCCCTGCCGCGAGGTCCGGAAATGTCGGTGGGCCCGGGTAGGTTTGGCCGCATGGTACACAGCGGTGAGCGCTTCCACGTGGTGACGGACGTGCACGATCACGTGGTCGAGCTGCGCCCGGTCGGCGAGATCGACATCGCCTCCGTGACGGCGTTCCGGGCGGCGCTCTGGGCGGCGCCGGCCCGGCCGGTGCTGCGGGTTGACCTGTCCGGTGTGCGGCTGCTCTCCGCCGCCGGGGTCCGCGCGCTCGTCGCCACCCACCTGCGGGTGCGGGCCCGCGGCGGCGAGCTGGTGCTCACCGACCCCGACCCGGTGGTGGCCCGGGTGCTGCGGGTGACTGGCCTGCACCGGGTGCTCCCGGTGCGCTGCACCGACCGCGCCCAGGACCTGCCCGGCCGCGCGCCGGACCTGCCCGGCCGCGCCCAGGATCCGTCCGGCCGCGCCCACGAGCTGATGGCCTGCGCGGCCTGAACGGCCGGCGGCCCGGGCGCACGCGGCCCGGGCGCACGCCGGGCCGCCGGCGCGGAAGCCGACGGCCCGATGTGAACGGCGTTGCGCTCAGCGCACGCCGAGCAGGTCCACCACGAAGACGAGCGTCTCGTTCGGCTTGATGACGCCGCCCGCGCCCCGGGCGCCGTAGCCCAGGTGCGGCGGGATGGTGAGCTTGCGCCGGCCGCCCACCTTCATGCCCACGACGCCCTGGTCCCAGCCGGCGATGACCTGGCCGCCGCCGAGCGGGAATTCGAACGTCTCACCCCGGTTCCACGAGGCGTCGAACTCGCGGCCGTTCGAGTGGGCCACGCCCACGTAGTGCACGCTCACCAGCTGGCCCGCGCGGGCCTCCGGGCCGTCGCCGACGGTGATGTCCTCGACGACCAGATCGGCGGGCGGCGCGCCCTCGATCGGGCCGATCTGGGGCTTGTCCATGAGCGGGTCTCCTCGGTGCTGACGGTGTGGTCACAGTCGATCCTGCCGGATCGTGACCGGCCGATACGCGCCGGTCCCCGCACACCGGCGTGGCGGGAACACGAAAGAGGCGCGGGCGCGGCCGCCGCGCGACGCCCCCCCCCGCCCCGGGGCGAGCTGGTCACTTCAGCCAGGGGAGACGCTGGACCAGGGGGAGCCTCGCCCAGGCCCGGCCGAGGCCGAGGGTGTTGCCGGCGCCCACCAGGGCCAGGCCGGCCAGCAGGCCCGCGTAGATGAGGTGGTCGTCCATGAAGGGGTTGTTCGCCGGGGGCAGCACGGCCGTCCACATCAGGACCAGGAGCAGACCGCCCGCGACGGCGGCGACCCGGATGCCGATGCCGAGCATCAGGGCGACACCGATGCCGAGCAGGCCGACCATGAACAGCCAGTCCGCCCAGGCCGCGCCGGCCAGGTTCTGGTAGATGCCCGCGAACGGTCCCTCGACGGCGTGTCCGAGGAAGCCCTTGGTGGGGCTGCCGCCGTTGATCCAGGCGTTCTTCGCCGGGGTCTCGTGGCCGAGGCCGAACATCTTGTCGAGGAAGGCCCAGAGGAACACCCAGCCCAGGGCGAGCCGCAGCCCGGCCCAGACGTACCGGGTGGCCTTCTGGCGGGTGGTCTCGGTGTGCGCCGCCGGAGCGATGGTGGCGGCGGGGGTCCGCTTGACGGCGGGGGTCCGCTCGATTGTCGCGGTCATGGTCTCCACGTCCCTTCCTGTGCCTCGCACCGCGCTTCCCGGTGGCACATTCATTCCACCGCCGCGCGGCGCCCGGGAGCAGGGCCGAGAGGTGCCCTCGTGACCGGGTCATTGGTCCCGTCCGTACCCGGTCCGGTCGGCCCCTCGCAGCCGGTCCGCCGCCCCTGACCAGGCCGTACGCCAGCGGCCTACCGTCGCAGGTGGAGACCCGGCACGAGGAGGTCGTGATGAGGACGTGGCAGGTTACCGACGTGATGACCAGGGACGTCGCCACGGTGACGGAGGAGACCCCGTACCGCGAGGTCGTCGACGTGCTGGTGCGGCAGCGGATCAGCGGTGTGCCGGTGGTGGACTCGTTCCGCCGGGTGCTCGGGGTGATCTCCGAGGCGGACCTGCTGCACAAGGTGGAGCGGTCCGGCCACCCGGACGAGCGGCGGGTCTTCGAGGGACGGCGCCGCCGTACCGCGAGGGAGAAGGCGGGCGCGCTCGTCGCCCGGGACCTGATGACCGCGCCCGCGGTCACCACCCACGAGCGGGCGTCGCTCGCGGCGACCGCCCGGCTGATGGACCACGAGGCCGTCAAGCGGCTCCCGGTGCTGGACGACCTGGGCCGGCTCGCCGGCATCGTCACCCGCGGTGACCTGCTGCGCGTGCACCTGCGTTCCGACGCGGAGATCCGCGAGGAGGTCGTGCACGAGGTGCTGCGGCGGGTCCTGTCGGTGCGCGACGGCCTGGTCACGGTCCAGGTCCGCGGCGGCGAGGTCACCATGGACGGGCGGCTGGACCGGCGTAGCGCCGTCGAGCTGGCCGGCCGTCTCGCCACCCAGGTCGCGGGCGTGGTCGCGGTGCACAACGCGATCGGGTACGACGTGGACGACACCACGCTGATGGAGCTGGACCCGGTGCACGCCACCCCGGTCGCCTGAGCGTCGCCACCCGGGCCCCGCCGGTCAGGTGGGGCCCTCGGTGGCGAGCTGGGCGGCCAGCAGCGCGGGGGCCTCGGCCAGCGACGGCCCGTACCAGGTGAGGTGCCGGCCGGACACCAGCGCCGCCGGCACACCGGGGAACGCCTCCGGCCCGTCGTCGGCGGTGAACCGGTACGGCTCGTCGGGCAGCACCACCAGTTCCGGCGCCCGGGCGCGCAGCTCGTCCAGGCTCGGCCGGGGATAGCGTTCCGCGTCGTCGGCCCAGCCGTTGCGCACACCGAGCCGGGCCAGCACGTCCCCGGCGAACGTGTCCCGCCCCAGCACCACCCACGGCCGTCGCCACACCGGCACCACGGCGGTGCGGACGCGTCCCGGCGCGGGCAGTGCGGCCCAGGCACGGCGGGCCTCGCGCAGCCACTGCGGCTCGGCCGGCGCGCCGAGCGCGTCGACCAGCTCACCGAGCTGGTCGAGGGCCTCCGGCACGGTACGCGGGAAGGTGACCCGGACCGGCACCCCGGCCGCGCGCAGCGCCTCGGCGTCGGCCAGCCGGTTCTCCTCCTCGTTGAGCAGCACCAGGTCCGGCTCCAGGGCGAGCACCCGGTCCAGGTCCGGGTACTTCGTCCCGCCGACCCGGGCGACGTCCAGCCCGGCCGGGTGGGTGCACCAGTCGGTCGCGCCGACCAGCGCCTCCGGGCGGGTGGCCGCGACCGCCTCGGTCAGCGACGGCACCAGCGACACCACCCGCACCGCGTCTCCTCCCCTTGAGCCGGACCGCCGGTCAGCGGGCCGCCGCGGTCACGGCGTCGGCGGTCTCCGGCGGCAGGCCCGCCACCGGCAGGCCCTTGCGTACCGCCCAGTCGACTGCGGCGCGCAGGTCCGCGGTGGGCAGCGGCCGCCGGGTGGTCACCCCGACCGCCGCGTGCACTGTGTACGCCATGAACGGGTACGACCGGGCCAACGCGCCGATCGCGTCGTGCAGCCGGCGTACCACCTCCAGCGCGGCCGGTTCGTCGAGCCCCGGCAGGAGGAGCTGGAACTCGTTCTCGGTGACGCGCAGCGCGCGGTCGACCGGCCGCAGCACGGCGGTGATCGCGGTGAGCACGGCGTGTCCCTCGCGGGCGACGCCGCGGCGGCCGAAGCGTTCCGGCGAGCCGGGCGGCGCGTCCACCCGCAGGCCGACCAGCGCCACCGGCAGCGTGCCGGAGGCGGTCACCCCGTCCGCGCCGGACCACCGGGCCAGGCCGGGCTCGTCCAGCATCGTCTCGGCCGGCTCGACCGGCTGGTTGTTCCGGTCGCCGCGGCGGGCCAGCAGCCGCAGCGCCGCCTCGGCACGCGGTTCGCCCGGCCCGGCCGGGATGTCCCGCACCCGGGCGATCGCCTCGTCCAGCGCGGTACGCGCCGCGGCGGGCAGCCGCTCGGCGAGCTGTTCGCGCAGCCGGATCGCCTCGTGCAGCGCCTCGTCGCGGCGGAAGCCCCAGCGTCCCTCGAACAGCCGGCCGGACTCCAGCGTCGGCGCGGGCGCCACCTCGGCCCGGTCGTGCGCGACGAGTGTGGCGCCGAAACGCGGGCTCAGCGCCACCACCGTCCACTCCCGGGCAAGCGCCTCCGCCTCGTCCAGCGCCACGCCGTAGGTACCGTCCGGCAGGTCGGGCGGCGGTCCGCCGACCATCGCCACCACCGTCACGGCGGCGCGGCCGGCGATGCGCCGGTAGACCTCGCGCTCCCGGGCGAAGTACGGCAGCCGCTGGAACAGCGCGAGCACGACGAGCGGGCCGTCCTCGGCCTCGGCGAGCGCCGCGCGTTCGATGGCGTGGGAGACGGTGACGAGACTGCGTTTGGTGAACTGTTCCGGGGTCCGTCCGCTGGGCACGGGCAGAGCCTAGAGGGACGGGCGCGGTAGCGCACCGGTCGGCCGGACCGGTCGTGCCGCACGGCCTACACTCGGGCGTCGACCGGACGAGGGGGATCGGGGCGAGATGACGAGCACAGGCAGCGTGACCGCCTCCTGGCTGCGGCCGATCCCGCCCGGCGCCGCGCCGTCCCTGGTCCGTGCCGGCCACCTCGGCCACACCGGGCGGCGGCTCGGCGACCTGGTGCAGGGCCGCCCGCCCGGGGTCACCGGCAGCCAGTGGAGCACCGCCGGGCGGGCGTCGCTCGACCTGGTGGTCTGCGCGGCCGACACCGGGCTGCCGCGTTTCGCGGTGCGGTTCACCGTGCCCGCCCCCGACGGATCGGCCGCGCGACGGTCCGAACGGCTGACCGACGCGGTCTGCGTCGCCGTCGGCCTGCCGCTGGTGCGCGTCGAGTCGCCGACGCTGGGCGGCGCGGAGCAGGTCCGCCGGTTCGTCGAGTACGTGCTGGACGCGCGGGCCTACGCCGACGGCACCGACCCGGACGGCGGTGACACGGTCGGCTTCCGGGACATCATCGGCCGGCTGCCGGACGGCCGGCGCGGACCGGTGAACGACCTGGGCGCGCTGGCCCGGGTCGAGGCGGTCGAGGCGTACGTGGCGGGCCGGATCGCCGACCCGATCGTGCGCGGCCTGCACGTGCGCTGGACCGACGGTCCGGCGGAGGGCTGGGCCTGGGCCGAGGTGCGGCCCGGCCGTTGCCTGCTGGAGCGGGTACGGCTGACCTCGCGCGGTTTCTCCTGCGGCGTCGACCCGGGGCGGCTCGCCGAGGACCTGGCGGCTGTGGCGCTGGGGGAGCGGTTGCGTGACCTCGACGGTGCCGCGCCGTCCCTGCTGGACCGCGACGAGCTTCTCCGGCGGGTACGCGCGCTGGCCGCCCGGCGGGACTCCTTCGACGGCGGGTTCGCCTTCGATCACCTCTGCGCCGACTGAGCCGTCCGTCCTCGCCGGCGAGGACGGCGACTTTTCGATTTTTTTCCGATCTCCGGTTGAACCTTCGCCGACGGCGCTCCGTACCTCATCGGGAATGGACGCAGATCTTCCCCGCCGCGCCCGGACGGCGCGGAGACGGTGCGGAAAGGGCATCGTCGGCCATTGACGCGCGACTGAGCGTCGCAGTGATCTCACACCCCGAATTCGTCGGTCCGCCGGGATCACCAGTCAACTACCGGATCGTGAAGGAGAGCAATTCGATGCGCAGGTCCACACGGGCGCGCCGGTCATCCGGTAACGCGCGGAGCAAGCGGATGCTGGCGGTTGTCGGCACGCTCGCGGTCTTCGGCGGCATCGTCGCCGTCACCCAGATCTCGTCCGCCCAGGACCGGCGGACGACCACCCGCGCCGCCTCGGCGTCCTGCGTGCCCGCGAGCCCCGGGGCGACCGCCCCGGACGGCCAGGGCAGCACCACCCGTACCTGGCAGAACGGCCGCTGGGTCCGCAACCACTGGGGCGACGGGCAGATGTCGCCGGCCGAGTGCCAGCAGACCAACGCGGGCGGCGCGGGCGCCGGCACCCCGACCGTGGCCTGCCCGGACGTCCGGGGCCGGCTGCCGCAGGTGCCCGGTCAGGCCCGCGCCGAGGTGGACCGCACCCTGGCGCTGCTGGAGTCGCAGATCGCCGACGCGAACCGGCGGCTCGCGGCGGAGGGCCGCAACGGCGGCGAGTTCATCAACAACGCGATCCTGCGTCCGCTCGCGGACAAGCGGACCGCGGCGCTCAACCGGATCGCCACCGCCATCGGCCGGGTCGCCCAGCGCCCGCAGGGCCTGGACCAGCTCGCCCAGTGCGCGGTGACCGACACCCCGCAGAACGGCGGCCAGAACGGCGGGAACAACAACGGCGGTCAGAACGGCGGCAACAACAACGGGGGCCAGAACGGCGGCAACAACAACGGCGGTCAGAACGGCGGGAACAACGGCGGCGGGAACAACAACGGCGGTGGCCAGAACAACGGTGGCGGCAACGGCCTGAACGTGCTCGCCAAGGACTGCTCCGGCAGCCAGCTCCAGGCGCACGACGGCTTTCAGAACGGCAACCGGTGCGTGAGCACCGCGTTCGGTGAGGTGGGCGCCGCGGCGAACAACCCGTCGCTGCTGATCACGCAGTTCCCGAACCAGGTGCGGCGCAACCAGCCGTTCACCCTCCGGGTCACCACCAAGAACCTGGTGCGGGACCGCTTCCTCGCCGCCGGCCAGGGCGGCTACTACCTGGAGAGCTCGCTGCTCAACGGCCAGGGCCTGGTGCGCGGCCACTTCCACACCGCCTGCCGCATGCTCGGCAGCACCCGGCAGCCTCCGAACCCGCAGGACGTGCCGGCCTTCTTCGTGGCCACCGAGGACGGGCGGGGCGGCAACCAGCCGGACGACGTGCTGATCCAGATTCCGGGCCTGGCGCAGTCGGGCGTGGCGCAGTGCGCGGTCTGGGCCGGTGACGGCTCGCACCGCATCCCGATGATGGAGCGGGCCAACCAGACTCCCGCCATCGACGTGGTGCGCATCCGGGTCAACTGAGCGGGCGAACGGCAGCGGCCGTCCGGGGGACTCCTCCGGGCGGCCGCTGCCGTTCCCGCGTACGGGCACGGTGAAAGGTGATCCCGGAAGAAATTTCGTGCCGGCGGTATCCGGCCGGATGAAAAGCGCTGACCGTAGAAAGCCGATCGGGGCCGCGCCGATTTCTCAGCGTGACCCCGGGATGCCCGACGGTGAACCGGTGGCGGTCAGCGGTTCTTGTACGCCTCGACCACCGACACCGGGATGCGCCCGCGCTCGGAAATCTCGAACCCGTTCTTGGCGGCCCATTCCCGGATGGCGCGGTTCTGCTCGCGGTCCATTCCCGAGGTGCTCGGCCGGGCGGTGCGGCGTGCGCCGCGGGCGACCTCGGTCGCTCCCCGGCCGATTCGCCTGCCAGCGCTGATGTACGGATCCAGCGCCTTGCGCAGGACGCCCGCGTTCTCGTCGGAGACGTCGATCGTGTACGCCACGCCGTCCAGGCTGAACTCGACGGTCCGATCGGCCTTTCCGCCGTCGAGGTCGTCGGTCAGAACGGTGATTACTTTCCTTGCCATCGCCATTACTCCCTGTGTCGGGCGGGGTGTGGCTAAGAGTTTGACCTACCGCGCGGTAATTCCGCAACAATAGCCGACTGTTTCCATTCGGCGGGTCGCGGTAAAGGGCGCCGCCATTGGGTGCGGAGCGCGGGAACGCGGCGCTTCGTAGTGGCGTGGGTCACAACCCGGAACAAGGGGCACGTTTTGTTACTTGAGCCAGACACGCTCAACCAACGTGATGGCAGGTGTTCGATGGCAACTCTTCCGGTACTCCCACTGACCGACGCCGTCCTGCTGCCCGGGATGGTCATCCCGGTGACCCTCGACCCGACCACCCAGGCCGCCGTCGACGCGGCCCGCGCCACCGGCGACAAGGAACTCCTGGCCGTACCCCGCCTCGACGGCGAGTACGGCTCCGTCGGCGTGGTAGCCACGATCGAGAAGGTGGGCCGGCTGCCCAGCGGCGAACCGGCGGCGGTCGTCCGCGGTCTCACCCGCGCCCGCATCGGCTCCGGCGTGCCCGGTCCCGGCGCCGCGCTCTGGGTCGAGGCGACCGAACTCGACGAACCCGCACCGGCGGGCCGCGCCCGCGAACTCGCCCGCGAGTACCGCGCGCTCATGACCTCGGTGCTGCAGCAGCGCGGCGCCTGGCAGGTGATCGACGCGATGGAGCGGATGACCGACCTGTCCGAGCTGGCCGACTCGGCCGGTTACGCGCCCTGGCTCAGCCTGACGCAGAAGACCGAATTGCTCGCCGCGCCGGACGTCACCGCCCGGCTGGAACTGCTCGTCGGCTGGGTGAAGGAACACCTCGCCGAGCAGGAGGTCACCGAGCAGATCAACAGCGACGTCCGCGAAGGGCTGGAGAAGTCCCAGCGCGAGTTCCTGCTCCGCCAGCAGCTCGCCGCGATCCGCAAGGAACTCGGCGAGGACGAGCCGGACGGCTCCGCCGACTACCGCTCCCGGGTGGAGTCCGCCGACCTGCCGGAGAAGGTCCGCGAGGCGGCGCTGCGCGAGGTCGGCAAGCTGGAGCGGGCCAGCGACGCCTCACCCGAGGCGGGCTGGATCCGTACCTGGCTGGACACCGTCCTGGAGATGCCGTGGAACACGCGTACCCAGGACAACATGGACCTGGCCGCGGCCCGGGCCGTGCTCGACGCCGACCACGCCGGCCTGGCCGACGTGAAGGACCGCATCCTGGAGTACCTCGCGGTGCGCAACCGGCGCGCGGAGCGCAACCTCGGCGTGGTCGGCGGACGCGGTTCCGGCGCGGTGCTGGCCCTGGCCGGTCCGCCCGGTGTCGGCAAGACCAGCCTCGGCGAGTCGGTCGCCCGGGCGCTGGGCCGCAACTTCGTCCGCGTCTCCCTCGGCGGTGTCCGGGACGAGGCGGAGATCCGCGGTCACCGGCGCACCTACGTGGGCGCGCTGCCCGGCCGGATCGTGCGGGCGCTGCGCGAGGCCGGCTCGATGAACCCGGTCGTGCTGCTCGACGAGGTCGACAAGCTGGCCGCCGGCTACTCCGGCGACCCGGCGGCGGCCCTGCTGGAGGTGCTCGACCCGGCGCAGAACCACACGTTCCGCGACCACTACCTGGAGGTCGACCTCGACCTGTCCGACGTGCTGTTCCTGGCCACCGCCAACGTGGTCGAGGCGATCCCCGGCCCGCTGCTGGACCGGATGGAGCTGGTCGCGCTGGACGGCTACACCGAGGACGAGAAGGTCGCCATCGCCCGGGACCACCTGCTGCCCCAGCAGCGGGAACGGGCCGGGCTGACCACCGACGAGGTGACAGTCGCCGACGAGGCGCTGGCGCTGATCGCTGGTGAGTACACCCGGGAGGCCGGCGTTCGGCAGCTCGAACGCGCTCTCGCCAAGATCTTGCGCAAGGTCGCGGTCGCGCTCGCCACGGACTCCGCGCCGGTGCACGTCGACGCCGGCAACCTGGCCCGCTACCTGGGCCGGCCCAAGTTCACCCCGGAGTCGGCCGAACGGACCGCAGTACCCGGCGTGGCGACCGGACTCGCGGTCACCGGCGCCGGTGGCGACGTGCTGTTCATCGAGGCCACCACGATGGAGGGTGAGCCGGGGCTGACGCTCACCGGCCAGCTCGGCGACGTGATGAAGGAGTCCGCGCACATCGCGTGGTCGTACCTGCGGTCGAACGGGCGGCGCTACGGGCTGGACCCGAACGCGCTGGCCGGGCGGCGGATCCACCTGCACGTCCCGGCGGGCGCGGTGCCCAAGGACGGCCCGAGCGCCGGCATCACCATGGTGACCGCGCTGGCCTCACTGGTGACCGGGCGGCCGGTGCGGCCCGAGTTCGGGATGACCGGCGAGGTGACGCTCTCCGGCCGGGTGCTGCCCATCGGCGGCGTGAAGCAGAAGCTGCTCGCCGCGCACCGGGCCGGCCTCACCGAGGTGATCATCCCGAAGCGCAACGAGCCGGACCTGGACGACCTGCCGGCCGAGGTGCGGGAGGCGCTGACCGTGCACACCCTGTCCGACGTGGCGGACGTGCTCGCACTGGCGCTGCGCCCGGTCGAGATCGGCACGGAGTCGCTGGACGGTCCGGCGCTCGCCGCGGCCTGACGACCGTCGCCCCGGCCACCGTACGCACGGTGGCCGGGGCGCCGTCGTGTCCGCCCGCTGTGGTCTCCACGCCGGCCGGCACGGAAGCCGGTCGCGCCGGGCTCAGCGGCGGTCGCGCCGCTCGTAGCCCCGGTCGCGGCGCTCACCGGGCCCGTCGCCGTCCCGGTCCCGTCGCACTGTGGCCTTGCGTCCCTTGATGGTGGTGCCGCGCAGCCCCGCGATGATCTCGTCGGCGACCCCCTGCGGCACCTCGACCAGCGAGAACCGGTCGGCGATCTCGATCGAGCCGATGTCCCGGCCACTGATCCGGGTCTCCCCGGTGATCGCGCCCACCAGGTCCTGCGGCCGTACCCCGGCCCGGCGGCCCAGACCGATGAAGACCTGGGTGGTGCCGCCGGTACGCGGGCGCGCCGGACCCCGGCGCTCACCCCGCCCGCCGGCCTCCGGGCGGCCCTCGCGCGGACCCCGGACCGGAACCTGCGGGATCTCCTCCTCGTCGTCCGAGCCCGGCGACGTCGCCTCGTGCGCCAGCTTCACCGCCGCCAGCGCCACCTCGACCAGGTCGAACTCGTCGGTGAGCGACTCCACGATCGCCCGGTACGGGTCAAGGTCGTCCTCCAGCAGGCTCTCCCGCAGCGCGCCCTGGGTCAGCTCCAGCCGCCGGGTACGCATGTCCGCGACAGTGGGGATCTTGTCGATGGCGATCCGCTGGCCGGTGACTCGCTCGATGGTCTTGAGCATCCGGTGCTCACGCGGCTCGGCGAGCGTGATCGCCACACCCTCCCGCCCGGCCCGGCCGACCCGCCCGATCCGGTGCACGTACGACTCCGGGGCGGACGGCACGTCGTAGTTGACCACGTGGGTGAGCTGCTCGACGTCCAGGCCACGGGCGGCCACGTCGGTGGCGACCAGCAGGTCCGCCGTACCGGCGCGCAGTCGGCCCATCACCCGGTCCCGCTGCTCCTGGCTCATCCCGCCGTGCAGCGCCTCGGCCCGGTAGCCCCGGCCGTTCATCGTCTCGGTGAGCCGGTCCACCTCCTCCCGGCTGCGGCAGAACACGATCGCCGCGGTGGGCGACTCCACGTCCAGCACCCGGCCCAGCGCGGCCGGCTTGTGCGCCCGGGCCACGATGTACGCGCTCTGCCGCACCCGGGGCGCCTCCCCGGCGACCGGCCGCTCCCGCTCGATCCGGATGCGGACCGGGTCGGTCAGGTGCTGCCGGGCCAGCCCGTCGATCCGGGCCGGCATGGTGGCCGAGAACAGCACCGTCTGCCGGCCGGCCGGGGCGTGCTCCAGGATCGCCTCGATGTCCTCGGCGAAGCCCATGTCGAGCATCTCGTCCGCCTCGTCCAGCACCACCGTGCTCAGCGCGCCCAACCGCAGCGTGCCCCGGGCGATGTGGTCCAGCGCCCGGCCGGGCGTCGCCACCACCACGTCCACCCCGTGGTCGAGCGCACGCAGCTGCCGGCCGATCGGCTGCCCGCCGTAGATCGGCAGCACCCGGGCGCCCAGGTCCTTGCCGTAGCGGTGGAACGCCTCGGAGACCTGCACGGCCAGCTCCCGCGTCGGCACCAGCACCAGCGACACCGGGTCGCCCTCGGCCCGCCCCACCGGCATCCGCTGCAACAGCGGCAGCGCGAACGCGGCGGTCTTGCCCGTACCGGTCGCCGCCTGGCCCAGCAGATCCTGCCCGGCCAGCAACGGGGGGATGGCCTCCCGCTGGATCGGCGTCGGTTCCTCGTAACCGAGCGCGGACAGCGCGCCCAGCAACTCGGTGCGCAGCCCGAGATCGGCGAAGGCGATGCCGTCCTCGGCGTCGGCGGGAAGGGCGGGGTCGGTCGGGGTCGGTGCGGCGTTCATGCGACAAGCTTTTCATCACCGCCGCGCGGCGGTCGCGGCGACCGGGTCAAACGTTCGCCGCGCCACCTGTGTGCCGTCCCCTCCGGGTGATCCGGCGTGGCCCCGTGCCCCCGCCGGATCACCGGGACAGGACGGCCAGCAGCGTGGTGAGGCCCACTCCGACGTCGAACACCGCGCACCACAGCGCGTACCCGCGCGGTACCACCGCGCCGGTGCGGTGGTACCAGCCGTCCCAGGCCGCGTGGACGAGCCAGCCCACCCCGACGAGCACCCCGGCGACGTCGGCGGACGCGATCATCGCCACGACCGCCAGGCCGCCCCACACGGCCGCCCCGGCGAGCTGCGCCGCCAGCGCGCGCCGGTCGCCCCACTGCCGCCGCCAGGTGCCGATCAGCAGGTAGCCGGCCGGCAGGACCAGCAGCGTCCACGGCGCGAAGACGCTGGGCGCGAACCACATGTCCACCGTCATGAGCAGCCCCAGCCCGGCGGGCCACCCGCGCGCCACGGCCGCGGCGACCGGGTGCCGGCGCGGCGGCGCGGCGGGCGTGTGCCGGTGCCGCAGCGCCACCAGCAGCATCGCCGGCACCATCAGCAGGTGACCGCCGAGCAGCAGCGTGTCGTCCCCGACCCACCCGGCCCACCAGGGCGGGAGCAGCAGCAGGAACGGCACGTACATGGCCGCCGACATCTCCGCGGTGGCGGCCCGGCCGTCCCCCCGGTACCACATCCACGCGGCCATGCCCGCCGCCATGTTCGTCGCCATCACCAGCGCGGCCACGTCCGGCCGCGCCAGCACCGCCGCACCTCCCAGCAGGTTCCCGCCCACCTGCCACAGCGGCCCGAGCAGCACCATCCCGGCCACCATCGCCACCACCATCCCGGCCAGGTGCCGGGTCCGCGCCCACCCGGCCCACCGCCGGGGTACGCCCACAGTCATCTCTGTCATGCCCCGACCCTGCCGCCGCCCGGCGCACCGGAGAAGGCGCGTCAGTCATCGGGAAACCGTGCGGATCGCACGGTCCGGCCGTGACGTTTCTCGGGGGTGGGCGGGGCGCCGCACGCCCTAGGATCGGCGGGCATGACAGTCGATTCCGCTGACCACCGGCTGCGCCGGGCCCGGCGGGTCACCCTGCTGTCGCTGGCCACGAACGTGTGGACGACGGTGCTGCTGCCCGTCGTCGGCCTGGCCCGCGAGCCCGACCCGGTACGCGTCGCGCTGGGCGCCGTCGGGCTGCTCGGATTCGCGGTCGCCCAGATCGCGGTGCTGCACGCCGCGGTCACGCCGTGGCTGCCCGTACCGGCCCGTCGTCGCCGGCACGCCGCGCTGATCGCGGCGGCGCTGCTCAGCCTGCCGCTGCTCGGCCCGGTCGCGGCCGGGACCTGGCCCACCTGGGCGTGGCTGGGCGCGTCCCTGGTCGGCATGACGCCGCTGCTGTTCCGGCCCGTCGTCGCGGTGGTGGCGGCGGCCGGCGTCCTCGCGGTGTCGGCCGTCGTCACCTGGTCGACGGGCGGGCCGGTGACCACGGCGCTGCTGGTCACCGGCGTGGTGGGCGCCGGGATCGCCGCGCTCACCTGGGTCCAGGTCTGGTTCTGGGACCTGCTCGTCGAGGCCCGGCAGGGGCAGGCCGCCCAGGCGCGGCTCGCCGCCGCCGAGGAACGGCTGCGCTTCGCCCGGGACGTCCACGATCTGCTCGGCCACGACCTGACGGTGATCGCGCTCAAGGCCGAGCTGGCGGAGCGGCTGGCGCCGCGCGACGCCGGCCGGGCCGCCCGGGAGGCGGCCGAGGCCCGGCGGCTGGCCGGCTCGGCGCTGAACCGGGTCCGGGCGGCGGTGCACGGCTACCGCGCCGTCGACCTGGCCGAGCAGGCCGCGGCGGTGGGGGAGGTGCTGCGCTCCAGCGGGGTACGCACGACAGTGGTCCCGCCCGCCGGTGAGGTGCCCGCGGCGGTCGCCGCCGACCTGGCCGCCGTGCTGCGTGAGGCCGGGACGAACGTGCTGCGGCACAGCCGGGCCGGCTGGTGCCGGATCGAGATCATCCAGGGGGACGGCGTGGTGACGCTGACCGTACGCAACGACGGTGTCCGCGACGACGCCGGACCGGACCGGCTCAGCGGCGGCCTGCGCGGCCTGGCCGACCGGCTCGCCCCGGCCGGCGGACGGGTCCGGGCCGATGCCGCCGACGGCGTGTTCAGCCTGGTGGCGACGGTGCCGGTGACGCCGTGATCCGGGTACTGCTGGCCGACGACGAGGAGCTGATCCGGCTCGCCCTGGCCGCGCTGCTCGACCTGGAACCGGACATCGAGGTGGTCGCGCACGCCCGCGACGGGCGCAGCGCCCTGGACGCGGCGCTGGCCCACCGCCCCGACGTCGCCGTGCTCGACCTGGAGATGCCGCCGCCCGGAGGCGTCGAGGTCGCCGCCGAGCTGACCCGGGCGCTACCCGGCTGCGCGCCGGTGATCCTCACCGGACACGGCCGGCCCGCCCAGCTCCGGCCGGCGCTCACCGCCGGGGTACGCGGGTTCCTCGCCAAGGGCGCCCCCGGCGGCGCGCTGGCCGACGTGATCCGCCGGGTGCACTCCGGGGCGCGTTACGTCGATCCCGCGCTCGCGGCCGACGCGCTCACCCTGCCGGAGTGCCCGCTGACGCCGCGCGAGCTGGAGACGCTGCGGCTGGCCGAGCTGGGCACCCCGGTCGCGGTGATCGCCCGGCGGACCCATCTGGCCGCCGGAACGGTCCGCAACCATCTCAGCGCCTGCGTGCAGAAGCTCGGCGCCGCCGACCGGGCGGAGGCGGTACGGCGGGCGCGCGAGGCCGGCTGGCTCTGACGTACGGGGCGTCGCGGGCGGCTGACGCCGACTAGCCTGATCACGTGCGGACGGTCGAACTGCTCTGCTCTCCCGAACTGGAAGCGGCGGTTCGCGCCGCCTGGGACCGGCTCGCCGCCGCCGGGCTGCCCAGCCTGGCCCGCAACACGCACCCGACGAACCGGCCGCACCTGACGCTCGCCTCGGTCGAGGAGTTCCCGCCCGGCGTCGAGCAGCGCCTGGCCGACCTCTGTGACGCGGCGCTGCCGCTGCCGGTGCGGCTGGGCCGGGTGGCGGTGCTCGACGGCAGCGCGCCACTGGTGTGGCTGGTCCGCCCGACCCCGCAGCTCGTCGCGCTGCACGGCGCGGTCTGGGACGTGCTCGCCGAGGCGTCCGGCGGGCACTCGTGGCACCAGCCCGGCCGGTGGGTGCCGCACCTGAGCCTGGCGCTGCGGTTCGGCGCGGCGGACCGGCGCCGGGCCCGGGCGGTCGCCGGGGCACATCCGCCGGCCGGGGCGTTCGTGGCGGCGCGCAGCTACGACGGCGACACCCGCACCGTCAGCGAGCTGACCACCGCCTGCCCTCGTTCCGGCGGCTGAGCGGGGCCGCCCCCCGGGGAGGGGGCGGCCCCGGACGTCAGCGGTGGAAGCGCAGGTAGTCGAACTCGGCGGTCACCGCTGGTGTGGCCCCGCCGTGCGCCACCAGCCCGATCCGCGGTGTCGTGTCCGCCGGGAACGTCCACACCGCGCCCCACGTCCAGTGCTTGCCGTCGCGGCTGGACCCGGCCCGGAACTCGTGCTCGCCGTTGACCGGGTCGACCCGGTGGGCCAGCCGCAGCCAGGTGGTGGTGCCGGGGGTGCCGACGATGCTGCCGCCGTACACCGGCTGACCGGCGAACGGCAGCTCGTAGCCGTACTCGACCTGACGGGTGTTCCAGATGGCCACCTGGGTCAGCCTGGCGAACCGGTCGTCGTCGACGTACGCGACCAGGCCCGCCTGCTGGTAGTTGCGCACGCTGTCCTCGCCCAGGTCGAGCGTCACCTTGGTCTCGGCGACGTAGTTCCCGGCCGGGGCGTCGCGCAGCAGCACCCCGGCGGTGTTGCCGGTGCCGGACAGGTCGGCGTCCTGCACCGGCCAGCGCAGCGCGCCGCCGGACACGGTGGCGGCCGGGTCCTGGCGTACCCACCGCCACGCCGGGTCGAGCCCGCCGGTGAACTCGTCGGAGTAGCCGCGCAGCACCGGTCCGACCCGGGGGTCGGGGACGGTGTGCTGCGCCGGACGGTACAGCCGGACGGCGCTGACGTTGTCGAACTCGGCCGGGCCGCCATCGGCGCGCACTGACAGCTCACCGGCGCCGGGGCGGGGCAGCCGCAGCGACACCTGGGAGACCGGGTCGCCGAGGCGGGACGGGCTGAGCGTGGCGACGAGCTGCCGCCCGCGTACCTCGATGGCGAGATTGTGCCGGTCGCCCAGGTCGAGGCCGGCGGGCAGCACGGTGGTCGCGCCGCCCGCGCTCAGCCGGCCGCGCCCGACGCGGACGTCCACGCCACCCAGCCGCAGCCCGGCGGTGGCCGCGCCGGTCAGCCGCAGGTCGGTCTCCGCGCGCAGGTCACCGCCGATCCGGGTACGCGAGGTGAGCGTGCCGCTGCCGGTCAGCACCCCGTCGGCGGCCTGCCAGTGGCCGTGCCCGGCCCGCCAGCCGCGCAGGTCCGCGGTGGCGAAGCGGGCGTCGACCGGGCCGGTGGTGACGGGCGCGGGCCGGGCGGTGTCGGAGGGGCCGGCGCCCGCGTTCACAGTGGGCCATCCGTCGATCCAGTCGAGCCGGTCGAGCAGCATGGGCCGCTCGTTGACGCCGAACGGCTCGTCCAGGTACGGGTCGGCGCGGTCGATCGCGTGGTAGGCGATCCAGTCCTGCCCGGACAGGTCGGTGAGCACCGCGTTGTGCCCGGTGCCGATCCAGCGGTTGCCGTTCTGCGTGAGCACCGGCGTGCCGCCGGCCCGGGAGACGTCGAGGCGCTGCCCGTCGCGGTCGGTGAACGGGCCGCGCGGGTCACGGGAACGGCCGACCTGGACGGAGTAGCCGGTGGCCGGCCCGGCGCAGCAGTTCGCGGTGGACGCGAACAGGTAGTACCAGCCGTCGCGGCGCAGCACGTACGCGCCCTCGAACTTGTTGTCGATCGCGACGGGCGTGGGCGTGCCGACCGCGCGCAGCCCGTCCGTGGACAGCTCGGTGACCGAGATGCCGCCGTAGTAGCTGCCGTAGTAGAGCCAGTGGCGGCCGTCGGCGCCGGTGAGCTGGCTGGGGTCGATCGTCCACAGGTAACCGCCGCCGGCGCCCGGTCGCGGCGCGACCACGGGCGTGTCGCCGAACGTCCACGGCCCGGCCGGGCTCGGCGCGGTGGCCACGCCGACCGCGGTGTCGAACGTGTCGTCGGAGACGTCTGTGTCGGTGACCGTCACGTACATCACCCACCGGCCGGCCACCCGCCGCACGTCCGGCGCCCAGAACGCGGCTCCGGTAGCGGCGTAGGCGGGCCGCTGGTCCGGGGCGAACGCGTCGCCGGCGTAGGTCCAGTCGACCAGGTCGGCGGAGCGGGCGATCGGCACGCGATGCGTGCGGCCCTCGCCCTCGCGCAGCGGGTCGGAGGTGCCGAAGGCGTACCAGAGTCCGTCGTCGCCGCGCACCACGACCGGGTCGGCGAAGGTGTCGGCGAACCCGGCGGAGACCGGGTTGCGGTAGCGGTCGGGCCCGGCGGCGGACGCGGGGGCCGCGCCGGCGAGCAGAAGCGTGAGTACGGCGGCGAGCGCGCCACCGCGGCGGAGGTGTCCCATCGGGCCTGCCCTCGGGGATAGACGGAGGTGCGGTGCCACCGTTTCTACAACGTTGGAGAGAGCGCTGTAAAGAACCCCCTGACCGTTCGGCGCGGCCCGAACCGTGCCCGTGTCAGCATGGGCCGATGACCACCGGTGCCGACGGCCGCGGACTCGCCGGGTTCGCCGCGCTGCTCGCCGACCCCACCCGGGCCGGCTTCTGCCTGGCCCTGCTCGACGGCCGCGCCTGGACCGCCGGAGAGCTGGCCCGCGCCGCCGGGGTCGCCGCGTCCACCGCGAGTGACCACCTCACCCGGCTGGTCGCCGGTGGCCTGCTCGTCGAGCAGCGGCAGGGCCGCCACCGGTACGTCCGCCTCGCCGACCCGGGCGTCGCCCAGCTCGTCGAGGACCTGGCCGCGCGGGCGCCCGCACCGGCGACCCCGCCCCGCACGTTGCGCGCCGCGTCGGCCGGCGCCGCCCTGGCGTACGCCCGCACCTGCTACGACCACCTGGCCGGGCGGCTCGGCGTGCTGCTGCACGACGCCCTGCTCGACCGAGGCGTCCTCGACCGCACCGGCGGCCTCGCGCTGACCGGGGCCGGCATGACCTGGCTGGACCGTCTCGGCGTGCCGGTCGAACCGCTGCGCGCCACCCGGCGACCCCTGGTCCGCGACTGCCTGGACTGGACCGAACGGCGCCCGCACCTGGCCGGCGCGGTCGGGGCGGCGCTGTGCGGGCGCTTCCTCGACCTCGGCTGGACCGCGCGCGGCACCGGCCGGGCGGTACGGCTCACCGCCACCGGGCGGGACGCGCTGGCCGAGACGCTCGCCGTCGACCCGGCGCTGCTGGCCCCGCCCGCCTCCCGCGACACCGGCCCGGCGCGCGCCTGACCCGCCCGTGCCCCGCGGCACCCGTCCCGCCCGCGCCGGGCCGCCGGATGTGCCCGGCCGGATCGTTCGGTTCGGACCGAACTGTCGGCGCCCTACGGTCGGACGATGGATTCACCGACGATCACGGCTGCTCCGGGCACACCGCCCTGCGGGCCGCCGACCTCGGACGACGGCGGCTGGGTGGTCACCCGGTACGCGGACGTCGTCTCCGTCCTGACTGATCCCCGCTGCGTGGTGCCGCCCGCCGAGCAGGCGCCGGAGGGCGGCCTGGCATGGCTGCGCGCCTCGGTGAGCCGGTTCAGTCCGCCGGACCGGCATGCCGCGCGGCGAGCCGTCGGGGTGGCGGCGCTCGACGCCCTCGACCCGCGGGAACTGCGTGTGGCCGTGGAACGGCTCACCGGGCGGATCCTCGACCGCGCCGCGACCGGGGACAACGGCGGTGACCGGGTGGACGTGACCGGTGACCTGGCTCGGCGCGTACCCCTCGTGGTGCTGGCGGAGCGGCTCGGCCTGGCCGACCCGGCGGCGGCCGTCGCGGAGGTGACGGCGGTGGCCGCCGCCTACCACCCGGGCGCCGAACCGGCGGCGGTGCGGCGGGCGGACCGGGCGGTGGCGGCGCTGCTGGCCATGTCGCCGCCCGCTCCGGCCGAGGTGACAGCGAACCGGCTCGGGCTGCTGGTGCAGGCCGCCGACGCCACCGCCGGGCTGATCGTGGCCGCCGTCCGGTACGGGCTCGCCGCGCCGGACGGGCTCGGGACCGACGCGCTGCTCGCCGAGGTGCTGCGCCTCGACCCGCCGGTACGGGTCACCCGCCGGGTCGCCGCCGACCCGCTGAGCCTGGGCGGCCAACCGGTGCGCGCGGGGGAGCGGCTGCTGCTGCGGTTCGACGCCGCCAACCGCGACCCGGCGGCCTTCCCGGAGCCGGACCGCTTCCGCGCCAGCCGGGCGAACGCCGCGCTGACGTTCGGCGCCGGTCCCCGCGGCTGCCCCGGGCAGCGGCACGCGCTCGCCCTGGCCGCTGGCGTGGTCGGCGTGCTGCGCCGCCGCTGCCGTCCCGCCCGCCCGACTCCTGACGTTCCGACGACCCGACTCGAGGTGATCCTGCGATGACCGACCGGTACCGCGCGTTCCGGGAGCTGCACCGGCCCGGCGACCCGTTGCTGCTGCCGAACGCCTGGGACCACGCCTCCGCCGCGGCGCTCGCCGCCCGGGGACATCAGGCGATCGGCACGACGAGCCTGGGCGTGGCGGCGGCGGCCGGGCGGCCGGACGCGGTCCGCGCCACCCGCACCGAGACGCTGGAGCTGGCGTACCGGCTGCGGAACCTGCCGGCGCTGCTGACTGTGGACGTCGAGGACGGCTTCCACGACGACCCGGCGGAGGTGGCGCGCTTCGCCGGCGAGCTGGCCGCGCTCGACGTGGTCGGCGTGAACGTGGAGGACGGCCGCCCGGACGGGCGCCTGGCCCCGGCGGAGCACGTCGCCGCCGTGATCGCGGCGGTCCGGGCCGCCGTACCGCAGATCTTCGTCAACGCCCGCACCGACGCCTGGTGGCTGGGCGTGGCGTCGCCGCTGGACGAGGCGCGGCGGCGGGCGGCGCTGTTCCGGGCCGCCGGGGCCGACTGCCTGTTCGTGCCGGGCGCGCCCGACGAACTGGTCGGTGTGCTCGCCGCCGAGGCGGGGTTGCCGCTCAACGTGCTGTACCGGCCGGGCGGCCCGGACCTGGCCGCCCTCGGACGGCTCGGCGTGGCCCGGGTCAGCACCGGCTCACTGCTGTTCCGGGCGGCCCTCGGCGCGGCGCTGCACCTGACCGACGCGATCGGCGCCGGGCGCGACGCGGGCCTGCCGGCACCGCCCACGTACGAGGAGGTGCAGGCGCTGGTGCCACCGTCCGCCACCTGATCGGGCGCATCGGGGGAGATGGGACGATTACCGCCCTCTCGGCTCATTACGGTGTGTGCAGGCCCAATCACGCCGTGTCCTGACCGAGAGGGGACGGAGACCATGCGAGTGCCCAGCCGCAGCCCCGGTCGCCAGCCCGGTCCCGCCGTCACGTCCACCGCTCCCGCCCGGCGGGTGCCCGCCGGTGGTCGGCGCGCCGGCACCGAGCCGGACCTGTCCGCGTACCGGGCGGCGGTGGCGGAACTCCTGGTCGAGGTGGGCGCGCTCGCCGACGCGCCGTCCACCACCGCCCGCCAGGTGCTGCTCGACCAGCGGCTGCGCGAACCGGCCATCGCCGCCGTCCTCGACGCCACGCCGCAGGGCCTGATCGGCGCCCGGGAGACGCTGCTGCTGGAGATGGCCCGCTACCAGCCCAACGCGCGCAGCTCGGCGCAGGACCTCACCGCGCTGGTCCGCATCTACCTGCTCTCCCGCGTCGACGTGCTCTGGTGGCGGGACAGCCCGACGTTCCTCACCGACGACCAGGTCCGCACCAGCACCGAACTGGTCGACCTGGAGTGGCTGCGCCGCCGCGGCCTGATCGAGTTCCGCTACCAGGAACAGCCCGCCACAGTGGTGGGACGCGGGCTGCGGGCGGTGCGGCGACGGCTGCGCCCGGACGCCACCCCGCGTACCGCCGGGCTGCTGTTCCGCCGGGCCCGCCGCGAGATGATCGCGTTCCTCAACGACCTGGCCCGGGAGTTCACGGCCGTCGCGCCGGACGGCACGCCGCCGCTCTGGGTGACCAGCCTGGCCCGCAGCGCCGAGCACCAGTACCGGCTGCGCCGCCTCGGGTACGCCGCGATGGTGCCCAGCGGGCACTGCCTCGGCTGGGCCGCCGACGTCGAACTGGAGTGGTACGACCGCTTCGGCGCCCGCCCGGCGCTCGCCGGGCTGCTGCTGGCCCGCCAGGACGCCGGCGAGGTGAACGTGGTCGACGAGGGGCAGGCCTGGCACGTGTGTCTCGCCCCGGCCGCCCGTCGCCGGTACCGGCGGGCGTACGAGTCCGAGATGGGGGTGTGACCCGGTGTGCGGCATCGCGCTGAGCATCGGCCCCGAGGCGGATCCGGCCACCTTCCGGCGGATGCTCGCCGCGCTCGCGCCGCGCGGTGAGGTCACCGAGACCCGGCAGGAGAACGGCCTGCTCGCCGGCGTACGGCGGCTGAGGATCGTGGACCGGGAACGGTCCGTCCAGCCGTGGATGTCGCCGGACGAGCGGCACCTGCTCTGCTTCAACGGCGAGATCTTCAACCACCACGAGCTGCGCGCCGAGCTGACCCGGCTGGGCCACCGGTTCATCACCGCGGGCGACACCGAGGTGGTGCTCACCGCGTTCCGCCAGTGGGGCGAGAACGCGGTCCGCCGGCTGCGCGGCGAGTACGCGTTCGTGATCGTCGAGCGCGACACCGGCCGGACGTACCTGGCCCGCGACCCGCTCGGCGTCAAGCCGCTCTACTGGTCCCGCCTGCCCGGCTGCCTGCACCTCGCCTCCGAGGTCAAGGCGCTGGTCGGACACGGCGCGCCGATCGGCGAGGTGGCGCCCGGGCACCACGGCTGGGTCGAGCCCGGCCGCCCGGTCCGGGTCGGTCCGCACGTCGACCTGCTCACCCTCGGCGACGGCCTGCCGGTGATCGACGACCCGGACGAGGCGGCCCTGCTGGTCCGCGTCGCGCTCACCGACGCCATGCGCGCCCGGCTGGACACCGACCTCACCGTCGGCGTGGTGCTCTCCGGCGGTCTGGACAGCTCACTGGCGCTGCTGCACGCCCGGGAACTGCACCCGGACTGCGTGGCGGTCACCATCGGCGTGCCGGAGAGCCCGGACGTCGCGTACGCCCGGCGGCTCGCCGCCGACCTCGGCGTACCGCACGAGGTGATCGAGCTGCGGCCCCGCGACATCCGGCTCGCCGACGTCCGCGAGGCGATCCGGGTCTCCGAGCTGACCGAGTACGGCGACATCATCAACGCGGTCGTCTCGGTGCCGATCTTCCGGCGGCTGCGCGAGCTGGGTGTCCGGGTGGTGCTCACCGGCGACGGCTCGGACGAGCTGTTCGGCGGGTACCCGATGTACCACCGGGTCGGCCCGGAGCGGTCCCGCCGCCTGTTCCTCCACAAGATCCGCAATCTGTGCCGGACCGAGCTGCAACGGGTGGACCGGGCCAGCATGGCGCACGGCGTGGAGGCCCGGGTGCCGTTCCTCGACCTCAGCGTCGTCGAGCTGGCCATGCGGCTGCCGCTGGACGTCAAACTGCGCGACGGGCAGGAGAAGTGGATCGTCCGGCGGGCCTTCGCGGACGTGCTGCCCTCCTACGTCCGGCAGCGGCCGAAGAACCCGATGTCGTACTCGTCCGGGCTGCACGAGCGGGCCCGCCTCTACAAGCCGCTGTTCGCCCGGCTGCACCGCTCCTTCGGCTACGACCTTCTGGAACCGGTCCGCCGGGACTTCGACAGCGTGCTCACCCGCTGCGGCAACGACCTCGACCGGGCCATCGCCGAGGGCATCGCCCGGCCCGACTACACGGTGCTGGAACACGCCCGGGACCTGGTCGGCGCGGCCCGCTGGAACGCCGCCCCGATGGTCCGCCGGCTGGTCAACCCGCGCCGCACCCGAGGCGACGAGGCGCCCCTGCCCGGGTGAGCCCGGTCAGCGTCGCAGGTCCACGTCGGCGGCCATGCCGGAGACCGGGTCGACGCAGTGCACAGTCGGGCCCGGACGCAACCGGGCGTCCGAGGCGTACCGCCGGGCCAGCTCCCGCCCGGCGGCGGCGTCGCCGCGGTCGGCTGCCACCAGCAGCGCGGCGACCTCGTCGACGAGCGTGAGGTCGGCACCGGTCAGATCCTCGGTCATCGCACCGAACCCGTCCCAGAGCAGCACCTCGTCCTTGTGCCGGTGGGCCAGCTCCAGCAGCACGTAGTCGTGGACGAGCCAGTCGCCCCGGATCGGCAGCGACGGGTCCACGCCGTAGGTGCCGGGGTCGATCCGGCCCGCCCGGTACGCCAGCCACACCCGGGCCGCCGAGTCGAAGTGCCCCGCCTCCGGGTCGATGTCGTAGCCGTCGAACGGCCGGTCGACGGCCGGGTCCAGCTCCGGGTCGGACCAGACCCAGCGTTCGCCGTCCCACCACTCCGCGAGCACGTGGTCGTGGTGCCAGTCCGGGGAGAAGTAGCTCACGAACCCGATCCGGCTGCGGGCCGGGATCCCGTGCTGGCGCAGCACCGCGACGGTGAGCAGCGTGTGGTCCCGGCAGCAGCCGGCGACCCGCTCGACGGCCGGGCGTTCGGCGGTCAGCGGCAGCGGGAACCGGGACTGGTCGGTGTCGAGGATGCGGTCCAGCCAGCGCAGGTTCACCTCGGCCCGGCGGACGTCCGGCAGCTCCACGCCACCGGCGCGGTAGTGGACGATCACGTTGCGGGCGGTCGCCGCGACGGTGGGCAGGTCGGCGGGAACGGCGTCGAGCAGCGCCGCGTGGTGGCGGGGATCGCTGTACGGGGAGTGGGTCCGGTAGTCGTCGACGTCCATCCGGTCATTGTCGGCGCCGGATGCGGCCCGCGGGTGCCCGCTCGGCGCGCATTCTCGCGGTACCCGAACGCCAGGTCCGATCACCGCCAGCGCCGCGGTCCGGGCCGCGCCAGGCTGGGACCGTGACGACCACCCGTACCGCGTTTCTGATCCGCCCACTGCCCGCCGGGACGCTCGCCGAGCTGCGTCGCACCGGCCGCGACGCCACCGGGCAGCCGCCCGAGCACCGGCGCGCCACCGGCGGCGAGCCGCTGCGCTGCTGCCTGCGCGACGCCCGGCCGGAGGAGGAGCTGCTGTTGTTCGGGTACGCCCCGCCGCTGCCGCCGGGCCCGTACCGGGAGGTGGGGCCGGTGTTCGCACACGCCGCCGGCTGCGCCGGCCCGGACGACGTGACGGCGTACCCGTCGCAGTGGCGCGGACGGGAGCAGGTGCTGCGCGCGTACGACAGCCGGGGCCGCATCGTGGGCGGACGGCGACACGACGGCGGCGACCCGGAGGCGGTGATCGCGGAGCTGTTCGCCGACCCGGCGGTGGACCAGCTGCACAGCCGCAACGTGGTGTACGGCTGCTGGATGTTCGCGATCGTGCGGAGTTGACCGAGTCCCGGATGGACATCGGCGGACGCCTCTTCTAGCGTCGCAGTCATGCGGAGGACCCTCATCGCCGGCGGGCTCGCGCTGCTCCTGCTCGCCACGGCCTGCGGGGAGAGCCGCCGGTCCGGCCCACCGGCCGCGGCCGGCTCACCGACCGCGTCCCGGCAGGACCCGGCGCAGGTCGAGCGGACCCTGGCCAGCCTCCGCAAGATCGACGACCTGCCGATGTACGAGATGACGTACGACGGCGACTACGACCCGACCGCCGGGCTGGCCGGGTCCACGCCGCCGAGCCCGTTCGGCTGCTCGCTGTTCGCCGCGCTGGCCGACCGGGACCGGCCGCTGTTCGCCCGCAACTTCGACTGGGAGCCCAATCCCGCGCTGGTGCTGCGCACCGACCCGCCGGACGGGTACGCCTCGATCTCCCTCGTCGACATCTCCTACCTGGGCGTGTCCGCCGACCCGACCGGGGACCGGCGGCTGCTGGACGCGCCGCTGCTGCCGTTCGACGGCATGAACGAGCGGGGTCTCGCGGTCGGGCTGGCCGCCGACGACGGGGCCCGCGCCGAGCCGGTGCCCGGCCTGCCGAAGGTCGGCTCGGTGCGCATCCTGCGCCTGGTGCTCGACTCGGCCGCCACTGTGGACGATGCGGTCGCCGTGTTCCGGCGTTACAACCTCGACTTCGACGGCGGGCCGCCGCTGCACTACCTGCTGGCCGACGCGACGGGCGCGTCCGCCGTGGTGGAGTTCGTCGACGGGAAGCTCACCGTGGACCGGCGGCAGGGCCCGTGGCAGGCGCTGACGAACGTGCCCGCCGTCGGCGTGCCGGACCGGGAACTGCGCCAGGACCACAGGTACGGGGTGCTGGCGAAGGAACTCGACCGTACCGGCGGGGTGGTGGACGCGGCCGGTGCGCTGCGGCTGCTGAACGCGGTACGCCAGTCGCACACCCGCTGGTCGGTGACGTACGGGCTGCGCAGCGGCGAGGTGCGGGTGGTCACGGCGGGCGGCGGCACCCGCGACTACCGGCTGCCGATGAGCGACTGACCACGGCTGCGGCGCCGCGCCCCCTCAGACGATCGGCTGTCGATACCTGGCGGCGAGCGTGGGCAGGTCCGGCTCGCCGAACCGCTCGACGAGTGCCGCGAACCGGTCGACCTTGTCCGGGCCGAAGCGCCGCACGGCGACCGCGTAGGAGGCGGCGGAGACGAACGCCGGTGGCGTGGTCTTGCTGTGGAACTTGTCGGCGTACATCACGAGGTGTTCCTCGGCGGTGACGGCCGTGTAGTCGGCGGCCGGGATCGGCAGGCCCTGCCGGCGCACGTCCGCCCGGGTGATGCCGACGCCGGTGTGACGGGAGCAGAACCGGGCGATCACCTCGGGCAGCCCTGCCTCCCGTGCCAGCGCGTGGCCCAGCACGCCGTGCCGTACGTAGTTCCGCTCGTCGAGCCGCCCGGCCTCGTCGTAGAGGCGGTAGACCCCGATGTCGTGGAGCAGGCTGCCGGCCCGCACGAGGGCGGCGTCCGCGTCCGCACCGCTGCTGTCGAGCAGTTGTCCGGCGATGTCGCACACGATCCGGCAGTGCGTCCAGACGAGGTGCAACGCCTCCCGGGACGGCGCGAGCCGTTCGTGCAGAGCCCGGATCCGGGCGTCGCTCGGCACCGCCGTCCGGTCGTCGATCGTCACCGGCATGTGTCCGTTTCCCTCCCGGGACAGCACCGGGCCCGGCGCCCCCGTGAGGGGAACGCCGGGCCCGGCCACGGTCAGCGGGTCACCAGCTCAGGTAACCGGCCTGCGTCTGCACGTTCAGCTCGGGCACCAGCAGGAACTGCGCCAGCCAGGTGCGCGGGTCACGCAGCTCCAGCACGTCCAGTCCCTTCTGGATGTCGCTGGAGTAGATGTGGCCGTTGTACCAGTAGGCCGACCAGGACCCGCCGGTACGCAGCTGCGAGGCGTCCAGCGGCCCGCGCTCCCAGTAGGCGATCTCCTTGGGCTTGCGCGAGTCGGTGAAGTCCCACACCGAGATGCCGCCCTGGTACCACGCCTGGACCATGATGTCGCGGCCGGGCACCGGGATCAGCGAGCCGTTGTGGGCCACGCAGTTCTCCGTGTCCGCGTTGACGCGGGGGATCTTGTAGTAGCTGCGGAACTCCAGCTTGCGGGCGTCACCGCGGCCGGTGATGTCGTAGATGGCGTCCGCGCCGCGGTTCGGGCCGACCACCTCGTTGCAGGTGGCCGCGCCACCGCCGCCCAGCTCGTCGGTGAAGACGACCTTGGTGCCGGCGTTGTTGAACGTGGCCGAGTGCCAGAACGCGAAGTTCTCCGCGTCGGTGACCCGCTCGATCACCCGGGGCGCCTCGCGGTTCTTGATGTCCAGCAGGACGCCGTCACCCATGCAGGCGCCCGCGGCCAGGTCCTTCGACGGGTACGCGGTGATGTCGTGGCAGCCGGTGGTGGCCGACGACTGGCCCGGGATGCCCGGGTAGCCGCCGTCCGGGAAGAGGTTCGGCGTGGCGACCACGGAGGCCGTGGTGGGGTTCTTCACCGGCACCTTGACGATGGAGATGGAGTCGTGCGGCGGCTGGCAGTCCGGGAACTCGGCCCGCGGGCTGTACGAGGAGACGTACAGGTAGACGTTCCGCTTGTCCTTGCCGGGCACCAGCGTGTGGGTGTGCGAGCCGCACGCCGTCTCCACCGACTTGATGTAGCGCGGGTTGCGCTTGTCCCGGATGTCGAAGATCTTGATGCCCTCCCAGGACTCCTTCACCGACGCCGGCTGGCTGGTGCTGGCGCAGGAGTCGTCGCTGCGGGAGGAGTCGGTCGACAGGAACAGCAGGTTGCCGTGGACCGAGATGTCGTTCTGTGAGCCGGGGCAGAGCACCTGGGACACGATCGCCGGGCGGCTCGGGCGGGAGACGTCGTAGACGACGAACCCGTCGTAGTTGCCGACGAACGCGTACCGCCCCTGGAAGGCGATGTCGGTGCCGAGGGCGGCCGTGGTGTCGAACGGCGCCTGCTTCGGCAGGTTCGCCACCTGGCGCAGGTTGGGGCTGCTGGAGATCTCGTCGACACCGGGGACGGCGTTGTCCACGGTGGCCGGCGCGGCCTGGGCGCGGGGGATCTCCTGGGCGCTGCTCGGCGGCGCGGTGACGACGCCGGCGAGCAGCAGGCCGGCGGCGGCCAGGCTGACGATCCGGATACGAGACGTGCGGATGTTGATCATCGGCAACACCCTTCGAAAGGGGGTCATGATTCGCCACACCTTACCTATTGGAGACGGCCATCAATGTGACCTGGGTCACACTGGGGAACTTTCGTCTATGGATAGGATCGCTGTCACCTTGACCGGAGGAGGCGTCGTATGACCAGCCGGCAGGCGCGCGTGTGGGTGGGCGTCACAGCACTGGTGACCCTCGTCGTGGTCGGGGCGCTCGCGCTGACCGGGCGCGAGGACGCCCGTACCCCGGAGGCTGCCGGAACCGCCGCGGCGGCCGCGCCGAGCGCGAGCGCCGCCGCGTCGGCGCCGCCGGTGGTGGTCCCGGGACGCCCGGGGGAGCCCGCCGCGACCCGCCCCGCCGAGCAGGTCCGGGGCGCCACCACGCCGCGGTGGAACAGCCTCGACGTCTGGTACGTCCGGATGATGATCCCGCACCACGAGCAGGCCCTGGAGATGGCATCGCTCGCGCCCGAGCGCGCCGCCGACGCGCGGATCCGTGCCGTGGCCGAGCGGATCCGCGCCGCACAGGGCCCGGAGGTCGGCCTGCTGCGCGCCTGGCTCAGCACCCGCGACCTGCCCGCCGACGTGCCCGGGCACGACCACGGCAGCATGCGCGGGATGCAGTCCGCCGAGGCGATGCGGCGGCTCGCCGACGCCCGCGGCGCGGCGTTCGACAGGCTGTTCGTGCAGATGATGTCCGACCACCACCGGGGCGCGATCGTCATGTCCACCGACCTGCTGAAGGTCGGCGTCGACCAGCCGATGCAGGAGTTCGCCACCTCGGTGGCGGTCGAGCAGTCCGCCGAGATCACCCGTATGCAGGCCCTCCTGACCCCCTGACCTGGAGCGAACGGGGGAGGGCACAAGGGCGGGCCTAGGCTGGGGGATCGTGAACCGCCTGATCCTCGGTCCTCCGCTGCGGGGTGTCGCGTTCGACGCGGCCGTCTGCGGGCTCGTCGTGTTCTTCGCGCTGTCCGGGTACCTCGCCGGGCAGACCGGGCGCTCGGCGCGGACTGAGCACCGCCGCCCGGACACGGACGAGCCGGCTCCGCCGTGGGCGGGGCCGGCTCGTGGGTGCGTGGGTCAGGGCTGCGTGGCCGGCTGTCCGCCGGTGTCACCGCCGCCGGTGCCGGTGCCCGGGTCGGCGGTGGTCGGGTCCGGCGCGGGCGGCGTGGTGGGTGCCGTCGTCGTGGGCGCGCTGGACGGCGTGCTGCTCGGCTCGGCCGACGGGGCCGGCTCGTCCGTCACGCTCGGCTGCGCCGACGGGGTCGGGGAGGAACTCGGCGTCACCGAGGGTGTGGCCGACGGCCGGCCGCCCGGACCGACCGGGCGGTAGGTGTACTCGTCGTCCGCCGACGGCTCGTCGGCGACCGGCTCCGCGGCCGGATCGCTCGGCGCCACCGCGGGCGCCGTCTTGTCGATCTTCGTGGCCGGTTCGGCCGTGTCGTTCGCGGCGGCCACGAGCGCGCCCAGCGCGCCCATCGCCACCAGCACCGCGCCCAGCGCACCGACGAGCGTGCCGCGCCGGCCCCGCCGCCGCGACGTCGCCACCGCGGCACCCGGGCGGACCGCCGGCTGGTCGTCCCGCGACCGCGCCTGGCCCGCCGCGCCGCGCAGCGCCACCGTCGCGGTCGGCGAGTCGGTACGCGCGGCCCGCGCCGCGTCGGCCATCGCCGCCGCGCTCGGGTAGCGGTCGGCCGGATCCTTGGCCAGGGCCCGGGAGACCAGCTCCCGCACCGACGCCGGGATCTCCGCCGGCAGCTCCGGCGGCTCGTCGTCGAGATGGCGTACGGCCACCTGGAGCGGGTTGTCGCCGGTGAACGGCGGGCTGCCGGTGAGGCAGCAGTACGCGACGGCGCCGAGCGCGTACACGTCGGTGGCGCCCGAGACGGGCCGCCCGGCGGCCTGCTCCGGCGCCATGTAGAGGGCGGTGCCGGGCACCGCGTTCGTGCTGGTGATGCTCGTGACGTTGGTCGAGCGGGCCACCCCGAAGTCGACCAGGACCACGGTGCCGTCGTCCTGCACGAGCAGGTTGCTCGGCTTCACGTCCCGGTGGACGATGCCCCGGCCGTGCGCCGCGTGCAGGGCCTGCGCCACCTGGGCCACGATCGACATGGTCTCGGCGACCTCGAGGCACCCGGCGGTCTCGATCCGCCGCGACAGCGGCTCACCGGCGACGAACTCCATCACCAGGTAGTCGGCCCGGCCGCCGCTGGGCAGGTCGTCCTCACCGCAGTCGAAGACCTGGACCACGCCGGGGTGGCGCAGGGAGGCCATGATCCGGGCCTCGGAACGGAACCGGGCGATGAAGTCGGGGTCGGACACCAGGGCGGGAAGGAGTACCTTCACCGCGACCGGGCGACCGAGGACAAGGTCTGTGGCACGCCAGACGTCGCCCATGCCGCCGGTGGCGACACGGTCATCAAGGCGGTACCGACCGCTGAGTACGACGTCTGAGGACAGCACCCCCATACCGTACCCACAGCAGGCCTGAAGTATTTCCCGCGATATCGGCGGCCGGTCCGGCCGGCCGTTCGGCCGGGTGTCCGGCACCCGGGACGCCGATCGGCTGATCGTGATCGACCCGGTACGATCGGCCAGAAAGTGACGCGCCCCCGCGCTCCCGGCCCGCCGTACCGGCGGGGGTCCGATCCGGGGAGCGTCACGCCCGCCGTCGGTGTTACCCCGACACGCCGGTGGCGCAGGTAGACATTTCTCTCTGTTTCTCCGCCGTGCGGAGGCTTGCCGACGCATCCCGCCCGCCCCGGCGTCGGCCCGACTCCCGGCCGCCCCCGGACGCCGGTACGGTATGTCCCGCCGACGCCCGTGCCGCGCGCGGCAGTTTCCACGGCGCACCGCACCCTCGTGCGGGTGCCCGATCAGCTCACCGGGGGGGCCGAGTGCGGATGGCGGTGTGGTCACTGGCACCCGTTGACGCCCGGCTCCGGGCCGTCATCCGGGTGGGGCGGCGCGCGTGACGGCCGAACTGAACGAGGCGGTCGCCGGGGCGCAGGCGGGCGACGAGGAGGCGTTCCGGTTCCTCTACCGCAGCCTGCAGCCCGCGCTGCTGCGTTACCTGACCGCGCTCGTCGGCGCGGACGCCGAGGACGTGGCCTCGGAGGCGTGGCTCCAGATCTCGCGCGACCTGCCGTCGTTCACCGGTGGCGAGTTCCGCGCCTGGGTGGTCACGATCGCCCGCAACCGGGCCATGGACCACCTGCGCCGGCAGCGGCGGCGTCCCTCCGTGCCGGTGCCCGTGCAGGCGCTCAACGACCTGGCCGCCGACGTCGACACCGCCGACCGGGCCGGTGAGGCCATCGCCACCGAGAGCGCGCTGGCGCTGATCCGTACGCTGCCACCGGCCGAGGCCGAGGCGGTGATGCTGCGGGCCGTCATCGGCCTGGACGCGGAGACCGCCGGGCGGGTGCTGGGCCGGCGGGCCGGCGCGGTCCGTACCGCCGCGCACCGGGGCCTGCGCCGGCTGGCCGCGATGCTGGAGCGCTCGGCGGCGCAGGCCGCGCCGGACGACACCCGGGACGCCGTCGCGTCGCGTCCCCGTACCGACCGCCAGGTGCCGCACGCGCCCGAGGCCGAGCCGGCGGAGGGCTGACGTGAGGGGAGACGACGGCATGCACGCTCGCCGGTCCGGCGGGCCCGCCGACCGGGCGGAGTCCGACCGCGTGCTCGACGCCGCGCGCGCCGGCACGTCGCCGGAGGCCGACGCCGACCCGCTGACCCGGCTGCTGTCCGCCGCCGCCGGACCGGCGGCCCCCGGCGAGGTAGCCGGGGAGGAGCGGGCGCTCGCCGCCTTCCGGGCGGCCCGCGCGGCGCGGGGAACGCAGCCGGCGGCCGGATCGGTGCCCGCACCGGTGGCCGCACCGCGCGCGCGGCGGCGCCTGCGCATCGCCGCCGCGTTGTCCGGGCTCGCCGCCACCGCTGTCGCCGGGGTGGCGTTCGCCGCGGTGCGCCTGGACCGCGAGCCGGAGCCGGTGGCCCCGCCCGCGACGACGGCCGGGCCCAGCAGCGCCGGACCGAGCGGCACCGGCCCGACCGGCACCGGCCCGGCCGTCACCGGGCCGTCGCGGCCGGCGCCGAGCACCCCAGCCGGTGACGCGTCCGGTGCGGCGTCGCCACCGGCTCCGTCGCCGACGCCGGCGCCGTCCGGAACGCCGAGCGCCGCGGCCGGGAAATCCGCACCCCCGCCCGGCGGGCCGCAGACGGCCGGCCACTGCCGTGCCTACCTGGCCAAGTCGGAGCGGCAGCGGGAGAAGGCGCTCACCAAGCCGGGCTACGCCGAACTGGTGGCTGCCGCCGGCGGCCCCGAGCAGGTGGAGAGCTACTGCCGGAACCTGCTGGGCGTGCCGGCGGACGACCCGGCCGACGCGCCGGAGCCGGCGCCCCCGGGCCCGGCAGCGGACGGCTGAGCCGCCGCGGCGCAATCAGATTCCGGACAAAATTTCATCTCCCCGGGCAAGCGGATCTCGTCTGCTAGACAGAGGATGGTGGGGCGGCGTCCCGTGCCGTCCCGGCCGGGCGCGTCGCCACGACGTCGTCGCCCATCGCCGAGGAGGAGCCGTCCCATGGTGATGTCGCCGGATCTGGACCGGGCAGTCGTCCTGGGGGACGAGGAGGCGGCCCGGGGCCACCTCGCCCGGATCTGCTTCAAGACCGGGCCACCCGCACTCGTCGGCGTCGAACTGGAATGGACCGTGCACGACGCCGCGGACCCGGCCCGGCCGGTCGACCGCGAGCGACTACGCGAGGCGCTGGGGCGGCACAGCCCCGTGACCCTCGACCCCACCAGCCCGGCCGACGAGCTCCGGCGCGGCGGCGCCGTGACCGTGGAGCCCGGCGGGCAGGTGGAGATCTCCGCGACACCGCGATCGTCGGTCGCCGCGCTCATCCTGGCCACCGAGGCCGACGTCGCCGAGCTGCGGGCCCGGCTGGACGCCGCCGGCCTGGTGCTCGGCCGCAGCGGCATCGACCCCTGGCGCCTTCCCCGGCCTGTCGTGGAGACCCCGCGCTACCAGGCCATGCGGTGCGCCTTCGACCGGCGCGGCCCGGCGGGACGGGCGATGATGTACAGCACCGCCGGCCTCCAGGTCTGCCTGGACGCGGGCGAACCGGAGCACGTGGCGCAGCGGTGGGCCGCCGCGCACGCCGTCGGCCCGCCGCTGCTCGCCGCCTTCGCCACCGCCGACCGGCACGCCGGCCGCCGCACCGGCTGGGCCTCCGCCCGGATGGCCACCTGGCTGGCCATCGATCCGGCCCGGACCCGTCCGGTCTGGTCGCCCGAGCGTGCCGACGAGGACCCGGTGGCGGCCTGGACCGGGTACGCGCTGGCCGCGCCGCTGCTGTGCGTACGCGGCGACGGCCCGGACTGGACCGCGCCGCCCGGTGTCACGTTCGCCGACTGGCTGGCCGGGGCGCTGCCCCGCCCACCGACCACCGACGACCTGGAATACCACCTCAGCACGCTGTTCCCGCCGGTACGCCCGCGCGGCTACCTGGAGCTGCGCTACCTGGACACCCAGCCCGGCCCGGAGTGGACCGTGCCGCTGGCGGTGCTGGCGGCGCTCTTCGCCGACCCGGCCACCACCCGGGACGCGCTGGCGGCGGCCGGCCCGGTCGCCGACCGGTGGCGCGCGGCGGCCCGGTGCGGGCTGGCCGAGCGTCCGCTGGCCACCGCCGCGGCGGCGCTGTTCGACCTGGCCCTGACGGCCCTGCCCCGGCTCGACCTGCCGGCCGGCATCCACGACGAGACCCAGCGAGCGATCCGGCGGCACCGCGCCGCCGCGGAGAGGGGACACCGGTGACCACCACCGAGCGACTACGCGACCGGATCGCCGCGGAACTGGAGCGGACCCGGGCCCGTACCGCGCTGCTGACCGACGCGGTGGACGACGACGACCTGGTCCGGCAGCACTCCACGCTGATGTCGCCGCTGGTCTGGGACCTGGCGCACGTCGGCAACCAGGAGGAGCTGTGGCTGGTCCGCGACGTCGGCGGCCGCGACCCGGTGCGCCACGACATCGACGACCTCTACGACGCGTTCAAGCAGCCCCGCAAGGACCGGCCGGCGCTGCCGCTGCTGCCCCCGGCCGAGGCCCGCGCGTACGTTCGTACGGTACGGGACAAGGTGTTCGACCTGCTCGACGGCATCCGCTTCACCGAGCGTCCCCTCGTCGCCGACGGGTTCGCGTTCGGCATGATCGTGCAGCACGAGCAGCAGCACGACGAGACCATGCTCGCCACCCACCAGCTGCGCGCCGGCGCCCCGGTGCTGGACGCGCCGCCCCCGCCGGAGCCCCGGGCCCGGGTCGGCGGGGAGGTGCGGGTGCCGGCCGGGCCGTTCACCATGGGCACCTCCACCGACCCGTGGGCGCTGGACAACGAGCGCCCGGCGCACACCGTCGACCTGCCCGCGTACGTCATCGACGCCGCGCCGGTGACAAACGGGCAGTACCGGGCGTTCATCGCCGACGGCGGGTACGACGAGCCGCGCTGGTGGAGCGAGGCCGGCTGGCGGCACCGGATCGAGGCGGACCTGAGCGCGCCGATGCACTGGCGGCGCGACGGGGACGGCTGGGCGTACCGCCGGTTCGGCCGCTGGTCGCCGGTACGCGACGACGAGCCGGTGGTGCACGTCTGCTGGTACGAGGCGCAGGCGTACGCGGCGTGGGCCGGCAAGCGGCTGCCCACGGAGGCGGAGTGGGAGAAGGCGGCCCGCTGGGATCCGGCGACCGGCCGGTCCCGCCGCTACCCGTGGGGCGACGAGGACCCGACCACCGAGCACGCCAACCTGGGCCAGCGGCACCTGTGGCCGGCGCCGGTGGGCGCGTACCCGGCGGGCGCCTCGCCGCTGGGCGTGCACCAGCTCGTCGGCGACGTGTGGGAGTGGACCTCCTCGCCGTTCCGGGGCCACCCGGGCTTCACCGCGTTCCCGTACCGGGAGTACTCGGAGGTCTTCTTCGGCGACGACCACCGGGTGCTGCGCGGCGGCTCGTTCGGCACCGACCGGTCCGCCTGCCGGGGCACGTTCCGCAACTGGGACTACCCGATCCGGCGGCAGATCTTCAGCGGTTTCCGCTGCGCCCGTGACGCCGGACCCGAGGAGTGAGCCGGCCCGATGTGCCGTCACCTCGCGTACCTCGGTCCACCCGTGCTCCTGCGCAGCCTGCTGTCCGACCCGCCGTACGGGCTGCTGCGCCAGTCGTGGGCACCGCGTGACATGCGTGGCGGCGGCACGATAAACGCCGACGGTTTCGGCGTCGCCTGGTATCCCGACGACGGCGACCCGGTCCGCTACCGGCGGGCCCAGCCGATGTGGAGCGACACCACGCTGCCGGAGCTGGCCGCCGTGACGCGGGTGCGGGCGGTGCTGGCCGCGGTCCGATCCGCCACCGTCGGCATGCCGCTGCACGAGACCGCCGCGGCGCCCTTCGCCGAGGGGCGGTGGCTGTTCAGCCACAACGGCGTGGTGAAGGGCTGGCCGGACAGCCTGGTCCCGCTCGCCGCCGGCCTGCCCGTGCGCGACCTGATCACACTCGACGTGCCGACCGACTCGGCGCTGCTGTGGGCGCTGGTCCGGCACCGGCTGCGGGCCGGCGCGCCACCCGACGAGGCGGTGGCGGACACCGTCGCGGCGGTCGCCGCCGCCGCTCCCGGCTCGCGGCTGAACCTGCTGCTCACCGACGGTACGACTGTGGTGGCGAGCACGGCCGGGCACGCGCTGTCGGTGCGCCGCGGCCCGGACTCGGTGCTGCTGGCGTCCGAACCGTTCGACGACGACCCGGCCTGGCGGGCCGTGCCGGACGGCCGGCTCGTGGTGGCGACCACGGGCGGGCTCGACGTGCGGGAGACGACCGCCGTCCGACGATCCGTACCCACCGCAAGAGAGGACACTCGATGAGCGCGGAGCCGCTGGAGATCCACCTGGAGCAGCAGGACCTCGACCGTGGGTTGCGGGAGGACGTGCGGGTCGGGCTGGCCGCGACGCCGAAGTGGCTGCCGCCGAAGTGGTTCTACGACGCCCGGGGCAGCGAGCTGTTCGAGGAGATCACCCGCCTGCCGGAGTACTACCCGACGCGGGCCGAGCGGGCGGTGCTGGCCGCGCACGCCGACGACGTCGCCACCATGACCGGGGCGAAGACGCTGATCGAGCTGGGTTCGGGCTCGTCGGAGAAGACCCGGCTGCTGCTCGACGCGTTCACCCGCCACGGCGACCTGGGCACGTTCGTGCCGCTGGACGTCTCGGTGAGCGCGTTGCGGTCGTCCACCGAGCAGATCGCCGCCGCGTACCCGGGGCTGCGGGTGCGGGGGATCGTCGGTGACTTCACCCGTCACCTGGACCGGCTGCCCACCGGCGGCCGTCGTCTGGTGGCGTTCCTCGGCGGCACGATCGGCAACCTGCTGCCGGTGGAGCGGGCCGAGTTCCTCACCGCGATGCGCGCGGCGCTGGAGACCGGCGACTGGCTGCTGGTCGGCACCGACCTGGTCAAGGACCCGGGCGTGATCGTGCCCGCGTACGACGACGCGGCGGGCGTGACCGCCGAGTTCAACCGCAACGTGCTCCGGGTGATCAACCGTGAGCTGGGCGCGGACTTCGACGTCGACGCGTTCCGGCACGTGGCGGTCTGGGATCCCGACCGGGAGTGGATCGAGATGCGGTTGCGCGCCGAGCACCCGGCCCGGGTGCGGGTCCTGGACACCGACGTGGTGTTCGCCGCCGGCGAGGAGCTGCGGACCGAGGTGTCGGCCAAGTTCCGGCCGGAGGGGATCGCAGCCGAGCTGACCGCCGCCGGGTTCGACCGGCGGGCGTTCTGGACCGACCCGGACGGGCTGTTCGGGGTGAGCCTGGCCCGGGCCGACTGAGGGCCGCCGTGGCCCCGCCCACACCCGGTGACCGGGGCGGCCGGTGATCGGCTAGGCTGGCGGCGCGAAGGGGAGTAGCCCCCAATGTCGTGGTCGACACACTGGTGCGTTCCGCATCCGGCCACGCGGCCCCGGTCTCCGGGGCGGGCGAGACCTTCGACTCAGGCTGTCGCAGCCGGGTCGAGGGCGCCCCCGTTCCTCCTCCCGGCTTGATCGGGAAGGTTCACATGGAGGGTTTCCTCGTCGCGCTGGTGGTCAGCTTCGGCGTCATCTTCGTCGCCGAGCTGGGCGACAAGTCCCAGCTCATGGCACTGACGTTCGCCACGCGGTTCAAGCCGGTGCCGGTGCTCATCGGCATCACGATCGCCACCGCCGTCGTCCACCTGGCCTCGGTGGCCATCGGGTACGGCCTGAACGCCGCACTGCCCACCGACTGGATCTCGCTCATCGCCGGTCTGGCGTTCCTCGGCTTCGGCGCCTGGACGCTGCGCGGCGACAGGCTGACCGAGGAGGAGAAGCGCAAGGCCGAGCGCGGCGGCCGGTCCGCCGTCATCGCCGTCGGTGTGGCGTTCTTCCTGGCCGAGCTGGGCGACAAGACCATGCTCGCCACCATCACGCTGGCCACCAAGTACGGCTGGTTCGGCACCTGGCTCGGGTCGACGCTCGGCATGGTCGCAGCGGACGCGCTGGCGATCCTGGTGGGCCGGATGCTCGGCCGGCACCTGCCGGAGCGGACCATCCGCTACGGCGCGGCGGTGCTGTTCGCCATCTGCGGCCTCTGGCTGATCTTCGAGGCGGTCTCCGAGCTGACCTGAGCGGAACCGACGTGAGTGGTGCGGCGGCGCCCGATGATCGGAGAGCGCCTCGGTGGGTAAGTAGCCCGGGTGAGCGCCGTGGCGGTGACCGCCCGGCGGAGGACGAATCGGCACGACCGGGAGGTTCCGCCCATGAGCAGGCACGACGAGCCCAACGAGTACGGCTTCGCCGGGGGCGCCACCGCGCCGGAGCCGCCGCCGGGCGGGCGCGAGGACGAGCAGGACCGCGCCGAGCAGGTGGCCGTGCCCGGTGACGACCTCACCGCCCCGGCCGCCGAGGCGCTCGAGGAACCGGAGCGCAAGCGCGAGCCGCGCCCGGCCGAGCGCCGGCGCTGAGGCGTACCGCGCCGACCCGTGCGGCGGGCGTGACCGGCTGGTCACGCCCGCCGCGCCGGTTCAGGCCGGGCCCTCCTGGTAGACGTCCGGGACGCCGTCGCCGTCGGCGTCCCGGCTCTCCCGTTCGCTGATCCGCCGGTAGACCCGGTTGCGGCGGACCAGCACCACCGAGGCCAGCAGCGCGGAGGTGAGCGAGCCGAGCAGTACCGCCACCTTGACGCCGTCCTCCTCCGGGCTGCCGGCGCCGAACGCCAGCTCGCCGATGAGCAGCGACACGGTGAACCCGATTCCGGCCAGCAGCGCCAGCCCGGCCAGGTCGGCCCAGGTGATCTCCTCGTCCAGTTCGGCCCTGGTGAACCGGGCGAGCAGGTACGTCGAGCCGAACACGCCGATCACCTTGCCGAGCACCAGCCCGGCGGCCACCGCGAGCACCACGGGGCTGGTGAGCACGCCGCCCAGGTCCACCCCGACCAGCGTCACCCCGGCGGCGAAGAAGGCGAAGACCGGTACGGCCAGGCCCGCGGAGACCGGCCGCCAGCGGTGCTCCAGCCGCTCGGCGAGACCGGGTGCGCCGTCGCGTCCGCGCAGCACCGGCACGGTGAAGCCGAGCAGCACGCCCGCCACCGTGGCGTGCACACCGGAGGCGTGCACCAGCGCCCAGGCGGTCACCGCGAGCGGGATCAGCGCCCACCACCAGGTCCGCCGCCGCTGCACGAGCAGCCCGAACGCGGCGATCGGCAGCAGCGCGGCGAGCAGCGGCAGCGGGTGGAACCCGTCGGTGTAGAAGACCGCGATGATGGTGATCGCGAAGAGGTCGTCGACCACGGCGAGGGTCAGCAGGAAGGCGCGCAGCCCCTGCGGCAGGTGGGAGCTGATGACGGCGAGCACGGCGAGCGCGAAGGCGATGTCGGTGGCGGTGGGGATGGCCCATCCGCGCAGGCCGGTACCGCCGGCGCTGAGCGTCACCGCGAGGTAGACCAGCGCGGGCGCGATCATGCCGCCGAGCGCGGCGACCACCGGCAACGCGGCCCGGCGGGGGTCGCGCAGGTCACCGGCGACGAACTCGCGCTTGAGTTCCAGGCCGACCACGAAGAAGAAGATCGCCAGCAGCCCGTCGGCGGCCCAGGTGCGCAGGTCGAGGTCGAGGTGCAGGCCGGCGCCGCCGGGCCAGGGCACCCAGTGGCTCAGTCCGGCGTACGCGGCGCGCCACGGCGAGTTGGCCCAGATCAGGGCGAGCACCGCGCCGAGCAGCAGCAGGCCGCCGCCGACGGTCTCGGTGCGCAGCACGTCGGCCAGGAAGCGGGCCTCCGGCCAGGAGCGGCGGGACAGCAGGCGGGAGCGGTGCGGGGTGTGCTGGGGCATGCGGCGTCCGTTCGGAAGCTGGGGTCGGCGGAACCATCGCCGACCAGGCTTCCCGGCACACCTGGACCAACCCTAACGGGCGCCGCCACCGGCGGCGAGCCGAGTCGGCCGATGGGACGCCCGTCTCACCACCTGGGTGGGGCGTCCCGTCGGCCGGCGGGTCAGCGCTGTCCGGGCAGGGCCGGCAGGGACGCCCCGACCGGGTCGCAGAACGCGGCCATCCGCTTGATCAGCTCGTCCGGGTCGGCGTACGGGTCGAGCCCGCGCACCTCGTCCGGGTCCAGTTCGGGCACGGGGACGTGGGAGATGAGTGGGTGCAGCGGCCGGCTGTCCACCTCGTCGGCGCCGAACAGGTGCTCGTGCAGCTTCTCGCCCGGTCGCAGGCCGGTGAAGACGATCTCCGTCGGGCGGTCCGCCTCGGCGGCCAGCCGGCGCGCCACGTCGGCGATCCGGACCGGCTCGCCCATGTCGAGCACCAGCGCCTCGCCGCCCCGGCCGATCGTCGCGGCCTGGAGCACCAGGTGCACCGCCTCCTGCACGGTCATGAAGTAGCGGGTCACATCGGGGTGGGTGACGGTGATCGGCACCCCGGCCCGGATCTGCGCCTGGAACGCGGTGAGCACCGAGCCGCGGCTGCTGAGCACGTTGCCGAACCGGACGCTCAGGTATCGACCGTTGAGCCGCTGCGCGTGGTAGGCGGTGAGCCGTTCGGTGATCCGCTTGGAGTAGCCGAGGACGCTCGCCGGGTTGGCCGCCTTGTCGGTGGAGATGTTCACGAACTCGGCGACGTCCCGGCACGCCTCCAGCACGTTCAGCGTACCCAGGATGTTGGTCTTGATCGCCTCGCCGGGATGGCGCTGGAGCAGCGTGAGGTGCTTGAGCGCCGCGGCGTGGAACACCACGTCGGGCTGCCGGTCGGCGATCACCCGGGCGATGCCCTCGGCGTCGCGGATGTCGGCGAGGATCAGCTCCGGCCCGTCCAGCAGCGCGCGCCCGTGCAGGGACATCTGCAAGGCGTGCAGCGCGGACTCGTCCCGGTCGAGCATCATCAGCTCGTCCGGCTCGCAGCGGGCGATCTGCCGGCACAGTTCCGAGCCGATCGAGCCGCCGGCGCCGGTGACGAGCACCCGGCGCCCGGCCAGCCCGCCGCGCTCCACGCTCAGCTCGGCCACCCGGTGCGCGCGGCCCAGCAGGTCGGTGAGCTGGAGGTCGCGTACGTCGGTGGCGGCCACCGGGCGGTCGAGGACCTCGCGTACCGGCGGCAGGACCTTGAACGCCGCGCCGGCCTCCAGCGTGCGGGTCCGGACGTCGCGCAGCAGCTGCGGATCCGAGCCGCTCATCGAGAAGATGACTGTGCTCGCCCGGGTGGCACGGACGGCGGCGGCGATCTGTTCCCGGCCGCCGAGCACGCGCAGCCGCTCCAGCCGCAGTCCGCGGCTGTCGGGCGCGTCGTCGAGCAGGCCCACCGGCCGGTAGCTGCTGTCCGGGTCGTGCAGCAGCACCCGGACGAGCCGCTCGCTCGCCGCGTCCACCCCGTAGATCAGGCAGCGCTCGGCGTGTCGTGCGGCGGGCGGCCGGCGGTCGGCGTGGGCCCGCCAGACTCCCCGGGCGGTCGCCATCACCACGAGTGCGACCGAGCCGCCGATCAGCGGCGTGCTGGCCGGCACCGGGTGCTGCGTCCACGGCAGCAGGGCGACGAAACCGACGGCCGCGACGAGCGCGACGGTGGTGGCCAGGCCCTGCGCGTCGCCGGCGCTGCCGATCGGATACCGGCCGTAGAGCCGGGACCGCAGCAGCGTGAGCACGGCGTACAGCGCGGCGCAGGCCAGCGCCATGCCGAGCGTACGGGCGCTGGCGGCGGCGGTGAGGTCGAATTCGTACCGCGTCCAGGCGGCGCCGAGAAAACCTCCGCACCACGCGGCCGTGTCCAGCGTTAACAGGGAAAGGGTGGCGGCGCGGTGGGTGATCCGGCCGGCGGGTCGAACGGCTGTGATCGCGTCACGATCCATGGGCTGCCCTCTACGTCCTATCCGTATTGAAAGGATTAGACCGTCTGTGCCTGTTCGGTCGTTTACTGTCGTCCAGTCACGTAACGTCGTGAATAGGCGATTCGATCCTGGCACGGCGACTGGTGTTTTTAGGGGGCTTTCGTGCAGTTTCATCGGCAGACCGGCGTGTCGCGAGGGGGAGCGTGATGGACGTTCTCGGCTACCTGCGCCTGGTCCGACGCCACTGGTGGATCGTGCTGGTGACGGTGATGCTCGGTCTGGGCACCGCCGCGCTGGTGACGGTCCGGACGGCGCCTCGGTACGAGGCCTCGGTGACGTTCTTCGTCACCACGCCCAGCCAGGGGGTCACCGACGCCTACCAGGGCAGCCTCTTCCTCCAGCAGCGGGTGAAGTCCTACGGTGACCTGCTCACCAGCGACCGGCTGGCGCAGAGCGTGGTCGCCGACGCGCCGCTCGGCCTCACCGCCGACCAGGTGCGCAGCCGGATCCACACCACCGCCACGGCCGGCACGGTCCTGCTCCAGGCGACGATCACCGACACCGACCAGACCCGGGCGTTGAAGACCACCGAGACGCTCGCGACGAAGTTCACCGATCTGGTCCGCAAGGTCGAGACGCCGCCGGACGGCAAGGCCCCGCCGATCAAGATCGAGGTGGTCAGCGGTCCCCGCGTCACCTCCAACCCGGTCTCGCCGCAGCCCACCCGCAACCTGGTCCTGGGCGGTCTGCTCGGCCTGCTGCTCGGCGTCGGCCTCGCAGTGCTGCGCGGGGTGGCCGACGTCCGGATGCGCGACGGCGCCGGGCTGCAACGGGTGACCGGCAGTCCGCTGCTCGGCGAGATCCCGTACGAGACCGGCGCGCGGTCGGCGCCGCTGATCGTCGGCGACGCGGCCACCTCCGCCCGGGCCGAGGCGGTCCGCAAGCTGCGTACCAACCTGCGCTTCGTGGACGTGCACGAGCCGGCCCGGGTTATCGCGGTCACCAGCGCGTTGCAGGGCGAGGGCAAGACCACGATGGCCTGCAACACCGCCATCGCGCTGGCCGAGGCGGGCTGGCGGGTGCTGCTGATCGACGCCGACCTGCGCCGCCCCAAGGTCGCCGACTACCTCGGGCTCGACGGCGGCGTCGGCCTCACCGACGTGCTGGTCGGCGACGTCCAGGTCGGTGACGTGGTGCAGCGCTGGGGGGAGAAGTCCCTGCTGGTGCTGCCCAGCGGCGCCACCCCGCCCAACCCGAGCGAGCTGCTCGGCTCCAAGTCCATGGCGGACCTGCTGGTCGCGCTGCGGGACTCGGCGGACATCGTGGTCATCGACACCGCGCCGCTGCTGGCGGTCACCGACGGCGTGGTGGTGGCCGTGCAGGCCGACGGCGCGCTCCTGGTCACCCAGCAGGGGCGTACCTCCCGCAGCCAGGTCGCGGCGGCGGCGCACGCGCTCAGCTCGGTCTCGGTGCGCCTGCTCGGCTGCGTGCTGAACATGGCCAAGGTGGCCAAGTCGGACGCCTACCAGTACGAGGCGTACAAGGTGGTCGTGCCGCCAGCGGCGCCCTCCGTACCGGCCGACCGGGCCGGCACCCGGCGGGGCGCGAAGGCCGTGGGCGACCGGACGCAGGAACTCACCCGGCTGTCGCGATGAGTGCGAGCACGGGCCGGATCGACCGCTCGATCTCCTCGGCACAGCGCCGGAAGTCGGCGGGCGAACCGCCGATCGGGTCGCGCAGGTCCTCCGCGTCGGGGGCGGCGGGTTGCAGCCGCCCCCGGGCGCGGACCGCGGCCGACACCGCTGCCCGCAACGGCGTGCCCGCCTCCGCCTCGGCGGGGCGGGCCTCGGCCGCCAGCCGGGCGAACTGCCGCAGCGTGAACGTCCGGGTCAGCGCGGCCGGCGCCAGCGAGGTGCAGGCCGAGCGTTGCCGGCGGGTCGCGGTCAGCACCAGCGCCGCCCCGGTCAGGTGCTCCGGGCGCAGCCGGCGGGTGCGGAAGGCCGCCGGGTCCGCGCCGGTGGCCGCGGTCACCTCGACCGCGTACGGGTGCATGGCAGCACCGTCGATCGCGTCGGTCCCCGCGCTGGCCACCGCCAGCGGCAGGCCGGCCAGCATCCGGCGGGCGATGAACTCCGCCATCGGTGACCGGCACATGTTCGCGTGGCAGACGAAGAGCACCTCGTCGACCATCTGCACCCCTCTCGTCGGCACGGTCGCGACGGAGGATGCCGCGACGGCGTTCTTCCGGCGGTCGCGGCCGGACGCAGAGGGGATGCGGGAATGGTACGCGCTGCGGTGCCCGGCCGTCCGGAAAGCCGCGCCGGGAGCGCGGTCATGAGGGTCGGCATCCTCACCTACCACTTCCCGCCGGAGCCGGCGTTCGTCCCGGGCAGCCTGGCCGAGGAGCTGGTGGCCCGGGGCCACGAGGTACGGGTGCTCACCGGCTTCCCGGACTACCCGGGCGGCCACGTCTATCCCGGCTGGCGGCAGCGCTGGCGGCACCAGACGCACAGCGAGCGGCTGACCGTGCGCCGGGTGCCCCGGTACGCCGCGGGCGACGGTTCCGCCCGTGCCCGCGCCGCGACCTGGCTCTCCTTCGCCGGCAGCGCCGCGCTCGCCGGCCGGGGCCTGCTGCGCGACGTCGACGTGCTCTACGTCTACGGCCATCCGGCGGTCACGTTCGCGGCCACCGGGCTGCTGCGGCTGCTTGGCCGTACGCCGACCGTGCTGCACGTGCAGGACGTGTGGACGGAGCGGGACGGGCGCTCGGCGCAGGACAGCGGGTGGCCGGCGCGGCTGGAGGCCGCCACCCGCCGCCTCTACCGGGAGTCGGCGGTGGTGGCTGTCGGTTCGCCGTTCATGGCGGATCTGGTCCGCGCCGGCGGGGCCGACCCGGGCCGGGTGCGCGCCGCGCCGAACTGGACCGACGAGCGGATCTTCCGGCCCACCCAGGCCGGTCCGGCCGTGCGGCGGCTGGTCCGCCGGGACGACCGCTGCCTGGTGATGCACGCCGGGACGATCGGCGCGCGCCAGGATCTGGAGACGGCGGTCCGCGCGGCGGCGGCGCTCGGCGACCGGATGGATCTGGTGCTCGTGGGTTCGGGTCCGCAGGAGCGGCGGGTGCGAGGGCTCGCCGCCGACCTCGGCGCGGACAACGTCCGGTTCCTGGAGCGACGGTCCGCGGTGGACATGCCGCAGCTCTACGCCGCCGCCGACTACCAGCTCGTGGCCCAGCGCGACCTGCCGGAGCTGCGTGGCCGGGTGCCCGGCAAGCTCCAGGCCGCGCTCTCCTGCGCCGCGCCGGTGGTCGCCTCCGCGGCGGGGGAGACGGCGGAGGTGGTGGAGCGGGCCCGCGCCGGTCTGTCCTGCCCGCCGGAGGACTGGGCGGCGCTGGCCGACCGCTTCTGGCTGGCCGCCGCCATCCCGCCGGCTGCCCGGCTCGACATGGGCAGGCGGGGACGTGACGCGTACCTGCGGGACATGTCGATGCGGGCCGGTGTGGACCGGATCGAGGCGCTGCTGCACGAGGCGGCCGAGCGACCGTCGAACCGAACAAAGTTCGCACACAGCAGTTAAATCGTTCAGAGTGTCGAATAATGCCTCGAACGGGCACTTTTTCATGCTAAAAAGCACTCGATCGCGAATTGTGTCTGATTCGACCGACGCATAGGGGGAATCCGTGAGCGGACCTGGTGCCACGCCCGTCCGGCGGCGCCGCTCGCGACGGCGCCGGCGCACCAGGGTCCGCCGGATCCTGCTGACCGGGCTGGTCGTCGTGTCGGTGCTGCTCAGCGCCGGCGGCTGGGTCGCGTTCCGGGGCTGGCAGGCCCGCGCTCACCTGGTGAACGCCGCCGGGCTGGCCCGGGAACTCAGCGCCCAGGTGCTCGACGGCGACGTGGCCCGGGCCCAGCGCACGCTCGCCGCATTGCAGGAGCAGGCCGCCGCCGCGCGCGGCGAGACCGGGGATCCGGTGTGGTGGGTCGGCCAGCAGACGCCGTACGCGGGGGACAACCTCGCCGCGGTGCGGCAGATCTCGGTGGCGGTGGACGATCTGGCCCGGCTGGCGTTCCCCACGCTGCTGCGCGTCGACCTCGCCTCGCTGGTACCGAAGCAGGGCAAGCTGGATCTGGCCCGCCTGCGCGCCGTCTCGGCCGAGGTCTCCGCCGCCGACCAGGCGGTACGCCGGACCGCCGACCGGCTGCGGCAGGTGCCCACCGGTGACCTCGTGACGCAGGTACGCGACGCGGTCACCGCGCTGCGCGCCGAGCTGGACCAGCTCGGCGAGCTGACCTCGGCGGCTGACCGCGGCGCCCGGCTGCTGCCGCCGCTGCTCGGCGCGGACGGACCGCGCAGTTATCTGCTGGTCTCGCAGAACCCGGCCGAGCTGCGCGCCACCGGTGGCATGTTCGGCGCGTACGCCGTCCTGCGCGCCGAGGGTGGGCGGATCCGCCTCGTGAAGCAGGGCAGCTCGTCGGACCTGCGCTTCTTCGACCCGCCACTCAAGGTCGACGCGGAGGCGAAGCGGCTCTGGGGCGAGCTGCCGGGCATCTATCCGGCGGACGTGAACCTCAACCCGGACTTCCCGGCCGCCGCCGCGCTCTACCGGGACATGGTGCGCCGCCGGACCGGCACCACTGTGGACGGGGTCCTGGCGGTCGACCCGGTGGTCCTGTCGTACCTGCTCGGCGTCGTGGGTCCGGTGAACGTGCCGGACGGGCCGTCGCTGGGCGCCGCCACCGCCGTACGGACGCTCCTCAGTGACTCGTACCGGGACCTGGACACGAAGGACCAGGACGAGTACTTCACCAAGGCCGCCTCGGGCGTCTTCGACACCCTGTTCACCAAGACGGTCGACCCGCGCGCACTTTTGACCGTTTTTACCCGTTCAATCAATGAACGTCGGATATTGTTCTGGAGTGTCCGATCTGAGGAGCAACGCGCACTGGCCGGCAGCCGACTGGCCGGTCAGCTCCCGGAGAAGGACTCCGTGCCGACCGTCGGCGTGTTCCTCAACGACGGCAGCGGCGCGAAGCTCGGCTACTACCTCAGGTTCTCGGCCACCGTGACGGTCGGCGAATGCCACCCGGACGGGCGCCGTGAGCTGCGGCTGCGGGTCACGGTGCACTCCACCGCCCCGAAGTCGGGCCTGAGCAAGTCGGTCACCGGGCTTGCTCTGGCCGGCGACAAGTACACCGCACGCACCTTCGTCTCCGTCCACACGCCCACCGGCGGCGCCGTGCTCACCGGCCGGCTGGACGGGCGGGACACCGCGATGGGCAGTGGCACCCACGGCCGCCGCCAGGTTGCGGTGGCGAACGTGGAGACGCGCCCGGGGCAGACCCGGACGCTCGACGTCACGGTGCTCACCGGCAAGACCGGCGCCGGGACGGCCGAGCTGGTGCACACGCCCACCGTCACCCCATGGACCACCCAAGTAGTCAACGCACCAAGCTGTGAACAGTAGGAGGGAAACCATCATGCGGCTATCCCGCATCATCATGGCGCTCACGGTGGGCCTGGCCGTAGCGGCCGTGCCGACCGCGGCCGGGGCGGCGCAGCCGCAGCCCCCGGTCTACCCGCCCGAGGTCGCGTCGCTGACCGTCTCACCGACCACCATCCGGCTCGGCGAGACGTTCACCCTGCGGGGTTCGAACTTCGCGCCGAACGAGTCGGTGCGGATCGACGTGGCGATCTCGGGCCTGCCCGCGGCCGCCCCGGCCGAGGGGACCGCGCGGCGCAGCGACGGCAGCACGGTGGCGATGGCGCCTGTCGCCTACACGCCCAACCGTGCCCAGCCGCAGCCGGCGCCGACCACGTTCACCGTGACGGCCGACGCCAGCGGCAACTTCACCGTCACCTACCGGCCGACCCGGCCGGGCCGGTACACGTTCACCGCCACCGGTCTGACGTCCGGACGGATCGCCAGCGCCACCGGCACCGTCCTGCCGCCGCGGCCGACCCGGCCGCCGCACAAGGGTGGACTGCCGGTCACCGGTGACAGCATCGGCACGCCGCTGAAGCTCGGTGGTGGCCTCGCCGCCGCCGGTGCGGTGCTGCTCCTGGCCTCCATGGCCTGGCGCCGCCGTCGCCTCGGCTGATCCGAGGCGCGCCGGGGACGACCCGGCTCGATCGTGAGTGCCCGCCGGACCCGGTCCGGCGGGCACTCACGTGTCCGGCCGACACGACACAATGAGCCATGGACGCGACACCGTGGACCGACCAGGCCGGCCTGCTCACGCTGCCCGGGGGCGCCACCGTGCGCGGACGCCGGGTCGCCGAGTCCGGTTCGCCCGCCGACTTCGCCCTGCTGCTGGCGCCCGGTCCCGAGCCGGAATGGCCGGTCCGGCGGGTCCGCTGGCCCGACTTCTGGATCCCGGCCGACCGCGCCGACGCCCTCGACGCGCTGCGGGAGGCGTGGCGGCGCGCATACGCGGGGGAGCGGGTCGAGGTGGCCTGTCACGGCGGCGTCGGGCGCACCGGCACCGCACTCGCCGCGCTCGCCGTGCTGGACGGGCTGCCGCCCGCGCGGGCAGTGGCCTGGGTCCGCTCCCACTACCACCGGCGCGCGGTGGAGACGCCGTGGCAGCGGTGGTGGCTGCGCGGCGTGCGCTGACATCCCGGCCGGTCACCCACCGGGAGCGTCCGGTCGGCGCGGCGTCACGACACCGGTGAGCCGTCCCGACCTGATCATCGGGCTCGGTAGGGTGCCTTCTCATGAGAGCCCGGGCCCTGGCCGCCGCCACCGCCGTCACCCTGCTCGCCGCCGGGACGGCCGCCCCGGCCGCCGCCGCCCCGGCCACCACACCCGCCGCCCCGGTAGCCGCCCCTGGCGCCGCTCCCGTGCCCTGCCCGCGCCTGCCCGCCCCGAAGGTCAGCCGGCCGCCCCGCCCGGCACCGCCGGCCACGACGCCCGAACAGGCGGCGGTGGGCGGCGAGGCGCTGGCCGGCGCCGGGCTGGTCGTGCCACCGGGCAGCCCCGCGCCCCCGGCGGTCACCGCCACCACCTGGCTCGTGGCGGACCTGGACACCGGCGAGGTCCTCGGCGCGTGCGGCGCACACGTCCCCGGCACCCCGGCCAGCACCCAGAAACTGCTGCTGGCAGCCACCATGCTGAGCCGGCTGGACCCGAAGCACGTCGCCGTCGCCACCCGCGCCGACCTGGACATCGAGCCGGGCAGCTCGGCCGTCGGCCTGCTCGTCGGCGGCCGCTACAGCGTGGAGACGCTGTGGCTGGGCCTGCTGCTCCAGTCCGGCAACGACGCCGCGAACATGCTGGCCCGCCTCGGCGCCGGCAGCGCGCAGGCAGGCGTAGCCGAGATGAACGAGCAGGCCCGCCGGCTCGGCGCCGGGCAGACGCACGCGGTCACGCCGTCCGGCCTGGACGGTCCCGGCCAGTTCACCAGCGCGTACGACCTGGCGCTCATCGCGCGGGCCTGCTTCGCCGACGCCGCGTTCCGCCGGTACGCGCTCACCGAGCGCACGCAGATCCCGGCCCAGCCCGCGCTGAAGAAGGGCGGGTTCCAGATCCAGAACGAGAACCAGCTCATCTACCGCTATCCCGGCGCGCTCGGCGGCAAGACCGGCTTCACCGAGCTGGCCCGGCACAGCTACGTCGGCGCCGCGCAGCGGGACGGACGCCGCCTCGTGGTGACGCTGCTCGGCGCCGAGGCCCGCCCGGTACGCGGCTGGCAGCAGGGCGCCCAGCTGCTCGACTGGGCCTTCCGGCTGCCCCGGGACGCCTCGGTCGGCCGGCTGGTCGAGCCGGGTGAGCGGGACGCCGAGGCGGCGGAGCCCCGGCAGGCGGCGGCCGCCGAACCGAGACGTACCGCCTCCCCGCCGTGGCGGGGACCGGCCGGGACGGCGCTGCACCGCATCGGCGACGGGGACTGGCGGGTGATCGTGCCGGTCGCCGGTCTGCTGGCCCTCACCGTCGGCGGGGTGGCGGCGGTGCTCGCCGCCCGCCGCGGCCGATCCCGCCGCCGCGGACGCCGCCGCGCCTGACCCGGTCACCGGCGCCCCGGGCGGGGTCGCGTGGACACCGGTTCCGTGGGTATGCGCCCGGCATGGAGCACCCGGGCCGGATCGTGGTGGTCTCGGCGGACATCGGCGCCGGACACGACCGGGCTGCCGACGAGCTGGCGCACCGGCTGCGTGCGCGGGGCTTCGCGGTGGACCGGCTGAACCTCCTGCACCTGCTGCCCCACCCGGTCCACCGGGCGGTACGCGAGACGTACCGGGGCGTGCTGCACCGGCTTCCCTGGGGCTACCACGCGCTGTTCCGGCTGACCGGCAGCTCGCAGACCGCCGTACGCGCGATCCGCGCACTGCTGCGGCCGTTCCGACGTCACCTGCGCCGCTGCATCCCGCCCGACACGCGGGCCGTGGTCACCACGTATCCGTTCGCCAACCAGCTCCTCGGCCCGCTGCGGCGCCGCGGGCGGCTCCGTGTCCCGGTGATCACCTATGTGACCGATTTCGTGGTGCACCCGACCTGGCTCGCGCCGGGCGTCGACGTGTACTGCGCGGTCCGCCACGCCGAGACGCACCAGGCCTCCGCCGCCGACGTCACCGCGGTGCAGCCGCTGGTGTCCCGCGCCTTCACCCGCACCGGCCCGGAGGACCGGCGGCGGGCCCGGCAGCGGTTCGGTCTCCCGGCCGAGGGTGTGCTCGCCGTCGTCGCGGGCTCCTGGGGCACCGGCGAGGTGGCGGCCACGGTGGCCGAGGTCGCCGCCGCGGGCGTCCGGCCGGTCGTGGTGTGCGGGCACAACGCGGCGCTGCGCCACCGGCTGCGCGGCGCCGGCCGGCACGTGCTGGGCTGGGTCGACGACATGCCGGCGCTGATGCGCGCCGTCGACGTCATGGTGGAGAACGCCGGTGGGCTGACCTGCCAGGAGGCGCTGGCGGCCGGGCTGCCGGTGGTCACGTACCGGCCCATCGCCGGGCACGGACGCGCGAACGCCGCGATCCTGGCCCGCGCCGGCCTGAGCCGGTGGGCTGCCACACCGCAGCAACTCGGGCCGGTGCTCGCGGCGGTGATCGGGACCGGACCGGTGGCCCCGTCCCGCGACGACGTGTCCCAGGACCCGGCCGGCCTGGTCGCCGAGGCGGCACGCCGGGCACCGCCCGCGGGCCCGGCCGGTACACGTCGCCCCCTGCTGGACCCGGTCGGCGACGCGGTCGCCGTCCTCGCCGCGCTGCTCCAGTCCACCGGCGGGCTGCGATGAGAGCCGCCACCCTCGCCCGGGCCGCCGCGCTCGCGCTGCCGGCGGTGCAGGCGGCGCCGGTGGTGACGGCCCTGCCCGCCGTACGGCGGCTGCTGCTGCCCGGCCTGCACGGGCTCGGGGCGCCCGACCGGGTCGCGCTGACCTTCGACGACGGCCCGGACCCGGAGTCCACCGGCCACGTCCTGGACGTGCTGGCGGCGCACCGGGTCCGCGCCACGTTCTTCGTGCTCGGCGCGATGCTGCGGCGCCACCCGGCGCTGGGTCGCCGGGTGGTCGGCGACGGCCACGAGATGGCCGTGCACGGCTGGACGCACGACAACCTGCTGCTGCGCGGCCCGGCTCGCACGGTTCGCGATCTGACCCGCGCGTACGACCTGGTCACCGACGTGACCGGTCGTCCGCCCCGGTTCCTGCGACCGCCGTACGGCGTGCTCACCACCGCCGCGCTCGTGGCCGCCCGGCGGCTGCGCCTGCGGCCGGTGCTGTGGAGCTGCTGGGGCCGGGACTGGACCGCCACGGCCACCGCCGGCACCGTCGCACGCACCGTCCTGGCCGGGCTGGACGGGGGCGGCACGATCCTGCTGCACGACTCCTCCCGTACCGCCGCACCGGGCGCCTGGCGGGCCGGTCTCGCCGCGCTTCCGCGCGTGCTGGCCGAGTGTCGCCGGCGCGGATGGCACGTCGGCCCGCTCGCCGGCCACGGGCTCCGCGCGCGCTGATCCGCGAGCGGGCGGCGGAGCCTACCGCGCGCCCGCGGCGCCGGAACGCGAATCCCGGAGCCGGTGACCCGTTCGGGTCGGCGTGGCTAGCGTCCGGGTCATGAGGACCTGGGGACCCTTCGTGGCGCTGGCCGCCGCCCTGCTGCTGCCGGTGCCGGCGACACCGGCCGTGGCCGCCGTCCGCTCGCCCGTACGCCGGCTGCCCGCCGCGCCGCCCTGCCCGAACGTGCCGGCCCCGTCGACCCGGCCGCCGCAGCCGCCGCCGGCGCCCGACCCGGCCGCGCGGGCCGTCGGCGGCGCCGCGCTCGACACCGCCGGCCTGGTCGTCCCGCCCGCGTCGAGCGCGCCGCCTGCGGTGACAGCCACCTCCTGGGTGGTCGCCGACCTGGACAGCGGCGCGGTGCTCGGCGGCTGCGGCCCGCACGAGTACGGCGTACCGGCGAGCGTGCAGAAGCTGCTGCTGGCCGCCACCATGCTGCCCCGGCTGGACCCGCACCGGGAGGTGACGGTGACCGCCGGGGACCTGGCTGTCGAACCGGGCAGCTCGGCGGTCGGGCTGGTGGAGGGCGGGCGCTACCAGATCGAGACGATCTGGCTCGGCCTGCTGCTGCGTTCCGGCAACGAGGCGGCCAACGCGCTCGCCCGCCTCGGCGGCGGCCCGGACGGGCTGGCCGGCGGGGTGCGGGCGATGAACGAGGAGGCGCACCGCCTGGGCGCCCGGCAGACGCACGCGGTCACCCCGTCCGGGCTGGACGGACCGGGGCAGTTCACCAGCGCGTACGACCTGGCGCTGATCGCGCGGGCGTGCTTCGCCGACCCGGCGTTCCGCAGGTACGCCGCCACCCGGATCGCGCAGATCCCGGCCCAGCCGGCGCAGCGGGCGAAGGGGTTCGCGATCTCCAACGACAACATGCTGCTGGACCACTATCCGGGCGCGCTCGGCGGCAAGACCGGCTTCACCGACCTGGCCCGGCACACGTACGTCGGCGCGGCCGAGCGCGGCGGGCGGCGTCTCGTGGTCACGCTGCTCGGCGCCGAGGTGACCACGCAGCGGGGCTGGCAGCAGGGCGCGGCGCTGCTGGACTGGGGGTTCGCGCAGCCCCGCGACGCCGCGGTGGGACGGCTGGTCGAGCCGGGGGAGCTGGACCGGCCGGCGCCACCGGCGGGCGGGGCGGCCTCGGCGCTGGCCGGGCAGGCCGGTCTGCGGGGCGGCGGGGCGGCACCCGGGCCGCGTCCCGGTACGGGCGTGACTGTGGCGGTGGGCGCGGTGCTGACGGCCGGGGGAGCGCTGCTGCTGGCCCGGCGTCGCCGTAACGCCGCCGCCGTCGCCTTGTCGGCCGGGTCGGCTCTACGGGAGCCGGAAATTCCGGAACAGGACTGAAAGGAGCGGCCCGGATCAGCGGTAGGCGGGCCCCGCTGTGCTGTCCCGCACCACGAGTTCGGTGGCCAGCTCGACCCGGGGCGAGTCGATCTCCTCGCCCTGGGCCAGCCGCAGCACCGTACGCGCGGCGAGCCGGCCCATCTCCACCAGCGGCTGGCGCACCGTGGTCAGCGGCGGTGAGGCCCACCGCGCCTCGGGCAGGTCGTCGAAGCCCACCACGCTCACGTCGTCGCAGACCCGCAGCCCGCGGCGGCGCACCGCCTCGTACACGCCGAAGGCCATCTGGTCGCTGGCGGCGAAGATGGCCGTCGGCGGGTCGTCCAGGTCGAGCAGCGCGCCACCGGCGGTGAACCCGGAGGCGTGGTAGAAGTCGCCGGGCTGCACCAGCCGGTCGTCGGCGGCGACTCCGGCGGCGGCCAGCGCGGCCCGGTAGCCGTCCAGCCGGGCCCGGCTGCACAGCAGGTGCGGCGGGCCGGCCACGAAACCGATCCGGCGGTGGCCGAGCTTGAGCAGGTGCTCGGTGGCGGCCAGGCCGCCGGTCCAGTTGGTGGCGCCGATCGCCGGCACGTCCGTGGCGGCCACGCCGGCCGCCGGGTCGACCACCACCACCGGCACGTTGAGGCGCCGCAACTGGGCCTGCACGGCCGGGCTCAGGTGCGAGGTCACCACGATCACGCCGTCGGACGCGCGGGCGCGCAGGTTGTGCAGCCACTGCCGGGTGGAGCTGGACTCGCGGTGGATCGCCGAGACGACGGTGCCCACCCCGGCGGCGTGGCTGACGTCCTCCACGCCGCGGATGATCTCCACCGCCCACGGGCTGTCCAGGTCGTTGAAGACCAGGTCGACCAGGTCCGCCCGGCGCACGGTACGGCTGCCGCGGCGGCGGTAGCCGTGGTGGCGCAGCAGCTCCTCGACCCGTTCCCGGGTGTCCGGCGCGACGTCGGACCGCCCGTTGAGCACGCGCGACACGGTCGGGACCGAGACGCCGGCCTCCCGTGCGATCGCGGTGATGGTCACCCTGCGCTCGTCGTCCGCGCTCACCCGTGTTCCCTTCGCCGGCTGCCGGAACCGACCGGTAGACCGTCCCGCCCCACGCACATCTTGCCGTACGCCGAGGGCTTGACGACAGGCCGGACCGGCCCTAGCGTTCGCACGAGTTGCGGAAACGTTCCGGAAATGCGCCCGTCATCTTCCGACGGCTCGCCGTCCACCCCCGACGAACGACGAGGAAAACCGAGGCGTGTTCACCGACCTGACCGAGGCCGAACTCCGCACCTACCGCAGCGACCTGCACGAGCCTCCGGACTTCGACGCCTTCTGGGCTGACACTCTGGCACAGGCGCGCTCCTGCGGCGACCCCGTGACGGCGACGCCGCTGCCCACGCCGCTGACCGCTGTCGACGTCTTCGACGTCACCTTCCCCGGCTTCGCCGGACAGCCGATCCGCGCCTGGCTGCGGGTGCCGCGCGGCGCGACGGAGCCGCTGCCCACGATCGTGCAGTACGTCGGGTACGGCGGCGGGCGCGGCCACGCGCTGGAGAACCTGCTCTGGTCCGCGGCCGGCTTCGCGCACCTCCAGATGGACACGCGCGGCCAGGGCTCGGGGTGGAGCCGGGGCGACACACCCGACGTCGCCGCCGCCGGACCGCAGGCGCCGGGCATGGCCACCCGGGGCATCGAGGACCCGAACAAGTACTACTACCGGCGCTTCCTCACCGACGCGGTCCGCGCCGTGGACGCCGCGTGCGAGCTGCCCGCTGTCGACCCGGACCGGCTCGCCGTACTCGGTCACAGTCAGGGCGGCGCCGCCGCGCTCGCCGCCGCCGCGCTGGCCCCGCGGGTCCGCGCGGCTGTCGCGCACGTGCCGTTCCTCTGCGACATCCCACGCGCGATCACGATCACCGACGCCACGCCGTACCGGGAGATCCGCGACTACCTCGCCGTGCACCGCGACCGCGAGGAGCAGGCGCTGCGCACGCTCGGCTACGTCGACGCCGTCGCGTTCGCCCGCCGCGCCACAGTGCCGGCCCGGTTCTCCGTCGCGCTGATGGACGAGATCACGCCGCCGTCCACCGTCTACGCCGCCTACCACGACTACCGGGGCGACAAGGATCTGACGGTGTGGCGGTTCAACGGCCACGAGGCGGGCGGCATCGACGACGACGCCGCCGCCGTCGACTTCCTGCGTACCGTGCTGGGCGGCTGACCACCGGTTCCGCCGATGCCGGCCCGCCCGGGCTGGTAGACACGGCGGATGGGCACCGGCATGCGCGCGACGGCGGTCCTGGCCGTCGCGGCCGCGCTGCTCGCCGCCTGCCAGCGGCCCGCGCCGTCCCCGTCGCCGTCCGCGCCGCCCTCACCCACCCCGACCGGCCCCCGGGCCCCGGCGGACGTCGTGGACCTCACCACCGTCGACCCCACCGTCCGGACCGACATCCGGTACGCGGGCCCGCACAACTTCGTCGGCCGTCCCGTCGACGGGTACGCCGAGCCGCGCTGCCTGCTCACCCGCCCGGCGGCGCAGGCGCTGCACCGGGTGCAGACCGCCGCGCTCGCCGGCGGGCACAGCCTCAAGGTGTACGACTGCTACCGCCCGCAGCGCGCCGCTGACGACTTCGTCGCCTGGGCGAAACTTCCCGGCGAGCAGCGGATGAAGGGGGAGTTCTATCCCGGCGTAGCCAAGGACCGGCTGTTCGCCGACGGCTACATCGGCGCGCCCACCGCGCACAGCCGGGGCAGCACGGTCGACCTGACCCTGGTTCCGGTCTCCGGGCCCCCGCAGGCCGCGTACACGCCCGGCCAGCCGCTCGTGCCCTGCACCGACCCGGCCGGGCGCCGCTTCGCCGACGACTCGATCGACATGGGCACCGGGTTCGACTGCTTCGACCCGCGCGCCCACACCGCCGACGCGCGGATCAGCGACACCGCCCGGAACAACAGGGACCTGCTGCGCCGGCTGATGTCCGAGCAGGGCTTCGAGAACTATCCGCTGGAGTGGTGGCACTACCGGTACGTGGACGAGCCGTACCCGGACACCTGGTTCGACTTCCCGGTGGCCGGTTCGTCACTGCGGTGACGCGGTCGTTCCACCATGATCGATTGCGGCTAGGCTCGACGCTCATGGAGACCGAACGGATCGGCCCGCCGCTGCTCGCGGACGAACGGGAGTCGTTGCGCGCCTTCCTCGACTTCCACCGGGCCACGCTGGCCCTCAAGTGCGAGGGGCTGACCGACGAGCAGTTGCGCCGGCAGGCGTCGCCGCCGTCCACGCTGTCCCTGCTCGGCCTGGTCCGCCACATGGCGGAGGTGGAGCGCACCTGGTTCCGCCGGGTCATCGCCGCCGAGGACGTACCGCTGGTGTGGTCGGACAGCGGCGACTTCCAGCAGGCGTACGACGCCCGCGACGCCGATGCGGCGGAGGCGTTCGAGGCGTGGCAGCGGGAGATCGAGCACGCCCGGCGCATCGAGCGGGAGGCCGAGTCGCTCGACGTCACCGGCCACCAGGCACGCTGGGGCGAGGACGTCTCGCTGCGCCTGGTCATGCTGCACATGCTGCACGAGTACGCCCGCCACAACGGGCACGCCGACCTGATCCGCGAGGCGGTCGACGGCACCGTGGGCGTCTGAGCCCGCTCAGCGCCCGCGCACCGGTCAGCGCGTGCGCAGCGGCAGCCAGGCCAGCACGTCGGAGATCCGCGCGTCCCAGTACGCCCAGTCGTGGTCACCCGGGCCGAAGTCGACGGTGACCGGCAGGTCGCGCTTCCGGGCCACGTCGAGGAACCGCATGCTGTCCTCGTACAGGAAGTCCTCGGTGCCGCAGGCGACGTAGAGCGCCGGCCGGTCGTCGCCGGAGCGCTCCAGCAGCCCCACCGTGTCGTCGTCGGCGGGCACCGGGCCGTCACCCCAGACGGTGCGCCACACCGCCGGGTCGACCGGACGGGTCGCATGGTGGCGGCGGCGCGTCACGTCCAGCGCGCCGGACAGGCTGGCCGCCGCCGCGAACCGCTCCGGGTGGCGCAGCGCCCACTTCATCGCCCCGTAGCCGCCCATCGACAGGCCCGCGACGAACGTGTCCTCCCGCCGCGTGGACAGCCGGAAGAACGACCGGCACACCTCGGGCAGCTCCTCGCTGAGGAACGTCCAGTACCGGTTGCCGTGCGCCTCGTCGCAGTAGAAGCTCCGCTGCACCTGCGGCATCACCACGGCCAGCCCGAGCGGCGCCACGTACCGCTCGATCGAGGTGCGCCGGGTCCACACCGTGTCGTCGTCGGTCAGGCCGTGCAACAGGTAGAGCACCGGCGGGTCGCCGTCGGAGGCGGCGCCCGGCACGCCGATCCCGGCCGCGCCGCGATCGGGCAGCAGCACCGTCATCGACGTGCCCATGCCCAACGCCTCGGAGAAGAAGTCACACCGGATCAGCGCCATGAGGCGGCAGCGTACCTCGGAGGGGTTCGATGAGGGCGTTCCTATTGCCCCGGGACCGTCGCACGGGAAAAGATGGCCGTGCGTGCCGGAAACACACTCGTAACCTGCGCGCTGCTGGTCTCTGTCACGAGGAAGTGGGAGTCAGTCATGAGCGACGTGTCGGCCGCACTGGGTGTGCGCCTCTACCCGGACCTGGTCGAGCCCGGCGGTCTCGCCCCCGCGCTCGTGGCGACCGCCGCCGCGCACCAGCTCGACGTGGGCGAGGTGACCGCGCCCGAGCAGGGGCGCAGCCGGTTCACCTGCGCCGAGATGACCTCCGCCCGGGGCGTGGTCTGCGTCAGCCTCGGCTCTCAGGCCCGCTACTTCATGATCGACCTGCGGGTGGACGGCGACGTCCAGGCCCGGGGCGACGCCACCGACCTGCTCCAGGTCGCGCAGGTGGCGGCCGCGTGGCGGGCCGGCATCACGCTCGCCGAGCTGACCGCGCGCTACCCGTTCATGGAGGAGATGCGGCGCCACCCGGTGGCGCACGCCGGCTGAGACCGGGCACCCCAGCCCTGCCCGATCCAGGTCGACCGCCGCTCCCGGACGCGTCGTGTCGATCTAGGGTGATGCGATGACCGCCAGGCGCGTGACGACAGTACTGTTCGACTTCGCCTGGACTCTGTTCGCCAGAGACTCGGAGCGTTGGGTGGGCAACGCGGCGGCATCGATCGACCGGGCATTGGCTGCTGGCGAGGCGCACCGTATTGCTGGCGACTTCGCGGCACTGTTGCGGGGGACGGCCACGGATCCGGCCCACATCGCCCGAGATCTGGATCCGCGAGTCTGGGATCGGGCGATCCTCACCGTGCTGGAACAGATTCCTGGGGTTGACCAGGCGCTGGCATCGGTCATGCACGAAACACACGCCGAAGCAATCGAGCCGTACGCCGACACCGTCGCCACGCTGTCCGCATTGCGTGACAGCGGTGTTCGCATCGGCGTCGTCAGCAACGTCGGCTGGGACATCCGCAAGTGCTTTGTGCGGCACGGACTCGACGGCCATGTCGATGCGTTCGTACTGTCCTACGAGGTCGGCTTCGTCAAACCGGACCCTCGGATCTGGGGCGCCGCCCTCGCAGCCCTCCATACGGCACCGGGCCAGACCCTGATGGTCGGTGATCATCCCGCTGGCGACGGCGGATCGGTTTCCGCCGGCATACCAGCGCTGATCCTGCCAATGGTGGATTCGCCCGCGCAGAAACGCGGATTCGAATACGTGCTCAGGCTTGCCCAGGTCCCGTCCTGACGGGTCTGCCGCTGGCACTCACGTGAAGCCCCTCGTGAAGTTGATCTCTCGGCAGAGACCTCCTTCATGCGAGGGCTTCACTCGCAAATTCACGTTGCCGCCGGTGCGCGGCGGCCGTACCGTGAGCGGCAACGTTCTGGTCCACCAGGGGAGTCCACCGTGTCGCAGCAGAACCGCACCCGCGCCGAGCGGCAAGCGCCGCGCGCCGGTGTCCTGCTGCCCGAATCGGGCACGGGCCGGCGACGGCAGTGGCAACCAGGGTGGTGGCGCGTCTAGCGCCGGCGCGACGATCCGCGCGAACCGCCCGCCCCAGACCGGAGCCGGGCGGTTCTCCGTGTCCGGGGTGAATCCGCCGACGGCGTCACGCCGCCGGAGGGCCGTTGGAGCAATTGGCAGCTCACCCGGTTCTCACCCGGGAGGCTACGGGTTCGAGTCCCGTACGGCCTACGTCAGACGGACATGAGCAAGGAGACGACGATGGGTTTCACCCCGCTGGCCGGTACCCGGGCACCGGTCCGGGTCTGGACCGACCCGTACGCGATCGAGGCGCAGGCGGCCCGGCAGCTGCGCAACATCGGCGCGCTGCCGTGGGTGCAGGGCGTCGCGGTGATGCCGGACGTGCACTTCGGCAAGGGCGCCACTGTCGGCTCGGTGATCGCGATGCGGCAGGCCGTGTCGCCGGCCGCGGTCGGCGTGGACATCGGCTGCGGCATGTCGGCGGTGCGGACCTCGCTGACCGCCGCCGACCTGCCCGACGACCTCGCGCCGCTGCGGTCGGCGATCGAGGCGGCGATCCCGGTCGGCTTCGCGATGCGTGACGACGCCGTCGATCCGCGCCGGGTCCGGGGGCTGGAGCAGGCGGGCTGGGACGAGTTCTGGCGGCGGTTCGGGACGCTGGACCGGAAGGTGGCGCAGCTCCAGACGCGGGCGCAGCGGCAGCTCGGGACGCTCGGCGGCGGGAACCACTTCATCGAGGTCTGCCTGGAGCAGGGTGGCGCGGACGACGGCCGGGTCTGGCTGATGCTGCACTCCGGTTCCCGCAACATCGGCAAGGAGCTGGCCGAGCGGCACATGGCGGTGGCGCGCGGCCTGCCGCACAACACCGACCTGCCGGACCGGGACCTCGCGGTGTTCCTCGCCGGCACGCCCGAGATGGAGGCGTACCGGCGGGACCTGTGGTGGGCGCAGGAGTACGCCCGGCGTAACCGGGCGGTCATGCTCGCCCTGCTCTGCCAGGTGGTCCGGGAGGCGTTCCCGCACGCCGGCTACGACGAGCCGATCTCCTGCCACCACAACTACGTGGCGGAGGAGAGCTACGACGGGGTGGACGTGCTGGTGACCCGCAAGGGCGCGATCCGGGCCGGCCGGGGTGACCTGGGCATCATCCCGGGCTCGATGGGCACCGGCTCGTACATCGTGCGCGGGAAGGGGAACCTCGACGCGTACTGCTCGGCGTCGCACGGCGCCGGGCGGCGGATGTCGCGGGGGCAGGCGAAGCGGACGTACAGCACCGCGGATCTGGCCGCGCAGACCGCCGGGGTGGAGTGCCGCAAGGACGCCGGTGTGGTCGACGAGATCCCCGGCGCGTACAAGGACATCACCGAGGTGATGGCCCAGCAGGAGGACCTGGTCGAGGTGGTCGCCCACCTCAAGCAGGTCGTCTGCGTGAAGGGTTGACCGGCAGGGCCGGCGTCGAGGGGGCGCCGGCCCTACCGGGTACGCCGGGCGACGCGTACGCCGATGGCGACCGCGCCGATGACGAGCAGTGCGGACAGGAACTGGAGGCCGGGGGAGTCGTCGGCCTCGCCGTACACGAAGCCGGTGACGCCGAGCACGACGGCGAGCAGGGCGACGACGACGGCCAGGTGTCTCATCGGTCCTCCTCGTCGGCGACCCATTCGAGCAGGTCGCCGGGCTGGCAGTCGAGCACCCGGCACATGGCCTCCAGGGTGCTGAAACGGACGGCCTTGGCGCGGCCGTTCTTGAGTACGGCGACGTTGGCCGGGGTGAGCCCGACGCGCTCGGCGAACTCGCCGACGCTCATCTTGCGCTTGGCCAGTTCGACGTCGATGCGCACGACGATCGGCATCAGATCACCGCTTCCATGTCGGTGCGCAGCGTGGTGGCCTGGCGCAGCAGTGCGCGCAGGACGACCATCAGCAGCCCGAGCACGCTGACGCCGGTGACCAGCAGGAACAGCAGCAGCGGCAACCCCGGGTCGTCGGCGTTGAAGCCGACGTAGAGGAACACACCGACGAGCACCACCCAGGCGGCGGCGACCGCCCAGACGATCCCGTCGACCCAGCCCAGGGACGCCTCGGTGAAGATGCGGTCGTTCTTGACCAGGGTGAGCAGGTGCCAGGTGCAGACGATCACCACCTGCACGCACAGCACCCAGAAGATCGTCACCGCGGTGGCGGGCCACCGCAGGTACGCCATGTCCGGGTTCTCGCGCGCCATGTGCGCGAACTGCCCGGGCAGCGACATGGTCTGGAACAGCACCAGGATCGCGAACAGCAGGACCAGGAAGGCGCGGAGTGGTGTCACCGCGCGTTGCGCCGTCAACATGCATCGACTATCGCGCGGAACCTATCGAAAGTCAATCGGTATCACTCGCGCGACGGCCAACGGCGTACCTGACGTGCACCGCGTGGCGCGAGTGGTGCACGGCGCGGATCTCCAGGTCGACGTCTCGGTCGAAGCCCTCGAAGAGCCTCTTCCCGCGACCGAGGATCACCGGCGCGGTGGACAGGCCCAGCTCGTCGACCACGCCGGCCGCGAGCGCCTGCCGGATCACGTCGGCGCCCCCGCCGATGACCACCGCGCCGTCACCGGCCGTACGCCGGGCCGCGGCCAGCGCCGCGTCGAACCCGTCGACCATGAGGAAACCGGCGTCCGGGTCGGGCTGGTCGGCGGTGCGGTGGGTGAGCACGACCAGGGGCGCCTCGAACGGGTTGCGGCCGCCCCAGGCGCCGGCGCTGTCGTACATCCCCCGGCCGCACAGCGCGGCGCCGACGCCCGTCAGCAGCTCGTCGAAGTACGCGCGGTCCTCGCCGGTCATGCCAGTGCCGGGTTCGCGTGGCGTGTCGTACGTCCACGGCCCGCCCATCACCCAGTGGTGCAGCCGCTCGCCGCCGACGCCCAGCCCCTGGCCCGCGTGGTCGTCCGGACCGGTGACGTAGCCGTCCAGGGACACGGTGACGAACGCCCGCACCCGGCCCCGCGCTTCGCTGGTGCTCATGCTTCCTCCCGGAGATCGGAGAACACCGACCCGGGGCAGACCGCCCGCGCGCGGCGGACTCATCGGCGCCGCCGGTCCGGCGTCAGCCGTACACCGGATGTTCCGCCTGGAACGCCAGCCGCCGGTCCGCGCCGGCGGCCAGCTCGGCGAGGACGTCGTCGAGGTCCAGGAACGTCTGCCAGCGCTCCTGGCCGGTGATGGCGGCGAGCCGGTCGACCACGAGCTGCTCCAGGTCGGTGACCCGGCGGCCCTTCCACACCTTGTCGGCGAGGCTGACCAGCAGGTCCTCCAGCTGTACGCCGGGGGAGTGCCAGGCGGCGTGGGTGACGGCGAAACGGGCCCGCTCCTCCGGTACGCCGAAGCGCAACAGCAGCTGGTAGCCCGCCTCCTCGTGCGCCGACCCGGGGCCGGTCAGCTCGCCGGGGTGCTCGACCTTGCCGAGGTCGTGCACTGCGGCGCCGAACAGCACCGCCTGCCTGTCGAACGGCACCGCGCCGAACCGGTCGGCGAACGCGGCGGTCAGGTGCCAGGCGACGTCGTGCACCAGCCGCAGGTGCGCGCCGAGGCGCGGCGGGGCGGCGAGGGCGTCCAGCAGCTCGACCGCCACGCCGGGAAGCGGGAGCAGCGGCGGGTCGCCCGGTTCGGTGAGGGCGCGGCGCAGCGCGTCGGAGGTCATCGGGGCGAGCGTACCGGGCCGCCACGGGCTCACCTCTGGTGATGGACGAGCAGCCGAGCGTGAAGCGGCCACTCGTCCGATTCCGGTGCGTCGATCCACTCGCGAGTGTGGGGGCCACGTCTCACACGGGGGTTGTCGAATGACCGCAATGAATCGTCGTGCCCTGCTGCGTACCGCCGCGCTGACCGGAGTCGCCGCCGCGACCGGGCTGGCCGTCGGGCCCCACGCCGCGTCCGCCGCACCCGCGTCCGCCGCCGACGTGGTGAACGGGTCGTGGCTGGTCAGCGTCGGCTGGGGTGTGCTCCAGGTCGACCCGGGCCGCACCACGCCGCGGGAGCTGCTGCCGAACGGGGACCACGCGAAGGCCTCGCCGGACGGCCGGTACGTGGCCTGGGTCAACACGGCCCGCTCGGGCGACGGCACGCTGGAGCCGTACGTGGCCGTGTACGACCGGGTCACCGGCCAGAAGCGCACACTGCTCGCCGACCCGTTCGGTGTCCGCTACGGCGCGCCGACGTGGTCGCCGGACGGCACCGAGATCGCGCTGGTCACCGGGCAGGGCAACGACCGGCTGATCGCTGTGGACGTGGTCACCGGCGCCACCCGCGTGCTGGTCGAGGGGCACTCCATGAGGGACCCGGACTGGTCCCGGGACGGCTCGATGATCGTCGTACGGTGGCGCAGCCGTTCGCAGGGCTGGCAACTGCGGGTGCTGGAACTCGCGACCGGCACGGTGCGGCCGATCTACACGCCGGTGGCGGGCGAGATGTTCATCTCGCCGGTCTTCATGCCCGACTCCGGGCGCGTCGTCTTCTGCACCAACCGCTGGCACCTGGACCGGGAGGTCTACAACCAGTCGCTGGCGTCGGTGCGCATCGGCGGCACCGGGCTGAAGAAGCTCACCGACGAGCCCCGGTTCTACCTGTCGCCGGTGTTCTCCCCGGACGGCCGCTACTGCGCCGCGCTGTCGATCCCGCCGGAGAACGAGTACCCGGACGGCGGCAACATCATCGTGTCCACCAGTGGCTTCGGCGAGCAGTGGTGGATCCCCGGCGACGAGTACGACGACAGCACCCGGCTGGACTGGGCGCGGGCGATCTGACGTAGCGCCGCGCGCACATCCGGTGGGCCGGATGTGCGCGCCGCCGGGCGTAACCGGTGCGAGGCTTGGTGCGGACGCCGCCGAAGGGGCCGGCGTCCGCTGTGGAGGGGTGATGGCCGAGCCGCCGACCGGGACGTCGTCGCACCGCGCGCAGGCGCACGGCAGGCACGCCAACCACCGCCGCTACCACGACGGCGCCGAGGTCGACGGGTACGTCGACGACCCGTACCACCGGGTGCGCCGCGCGGTCGCGGCCCGGCTGATGGCCGAGGGGGTGACCCGACGCGGGCCGGTGCTGGAACTGGGCTGCGGACCGCGCGGCATGCTCGACCCGGCCGCGCTGCCCGGCCCGGTGGTGCTCGCCGACACGGCCGAGACGGCGCTGCGCACGGCCCGCGCCGCGGCCCGCGGGCGGGCGCTGCCGGTCTGCCTGGACGCCACCCGCGGGCTGCCGTTCCGGGCGGGCAGCTTCGCCGGGCTGCTCGCCGGCGAGCTGATCGAGCACGTGTACGACCCGCTGGCGCTGCTGCGGGAGTGCCACCGGGTGCTGGCGCCCGACGGCCTGCTGGTGCTCACCACGCCGAACCTGGCGCCGGTGCAGGACCGGCTGGCGTTCCTCGCCGGGCGGGCGCCACGTCAGGTCGATCCGCTGCACCCGTACCTGTGGCTGCACATCCGCCCGTTCACCGCCTCGCTGCTGCGCCGGACGCTGCGCCGGGCCGGGTTCACGCCGGTGGCGCTGCGGTCCAACGAGGTCGGCTGGCGGCTGCCGGGCGGCCGGTGGGTGGCCTCGCGGCGGCTGGCCCGCGCCGCACCGGGGCTCGGCGGTTCGCTGATCTGCGCCGCCCGCCGGCACGGCGCACCGCCACCACAGCAGAACAGGGCGTGATGGCGACATTGACAGCGGGCTATCATGGAGGTTCCGTCGTCGACCGGGGGATGTCATGACGCGCCTGCTCGCCTGGGTCGTGACCAATCTCGACGCGTTCATCGGCCTCGTCCTGGCCCTCACGGTGTCCGTGCTCGGCCTCACCAACGCGGTCGACCAGGAGGTCGTCAACAGCGCGATCCTGCTGGTCCTGGGCCTGCTCGCGCAGGCGATGCTGCGGGACCGGCTGCGCCGGCGCACCACCGAGCGGGAGGTCCGCCAGGTCATCTCGGACACCCGCGACCGGCTGACCGACCTGGTGCCGCAGATGCAGGAGATCACCGGGCCGGAGGGCGCGCTGAACCGGGCCCGCGAGGCCATCGACAGCGTCTCCATGGTGCGCGTGCTGCACGGCAGCGAGGTCGGGCAGGCGCTCGCCGAGGCGCGGCGGCACACCGACCAGTGGAGCTTCAAGGGCGGCACCGGCACCTACCTGCGCGCGGTCACGCTGCCGGACTGTCTGGAACACGCCCGGCGGCGCAACGCCACGCTCACCGTCGCGATCGAGATCATCGACCCGACCGACGAGGAGGTCTGCGAGCGGTACGCGCGGTTCCGGCGCAGCCTCGACCCGGACGCGCCCGGCGAGCCGTGGACCGTCGACCGCACCCGCAAGGAGTCGTACGCGACCGTGCTGGCCGCCTGCTGGCACCTGCAACGCTCCGGCCTGCTCACCATCGACGTCCGGCTCTCCGCGCAGATGACCACGTTCCGCTACGACCTCTCCTCCTCCTGCGTCGTCATCACGCAGGAGAACCCGCAGACGCCCGCGCTGCGCATCGACCGCGGCGAGGTCTACTACAACCGTTTCAACATCGAGCTGGACTACAGCCGCCGGCAGAGCCGGCGCGTGCCGATCGAGGCGGCGGCCCAGGTCAAGCTCGACGACGAGCCGTCGGTCGAGCAGGTACGGCGGTTGTTCACCGCCCTCGGCCTGACGCTGCCCCGGTCCTTCGGCGACCGTGAGGTCGCCGGCATCATCGGCAAGGCCGTCCAGGCGAGGAACCCCTACTCATGACCAGTTACGCCGACCTCGAACGGGAGATCGACCGGGGCACCCGGCCGGAGATGCTGCGCGGCTGGGTGCTGGACGTGCTCGGCGACGTCGCGGACGGGCGGCGGCCGCTGCGCGCGGTCCGGCACCCGCTCGGCTTCACCTGCCTGCCCGTGGAACGCGACGGCCCGGACGGCATCTGCGTGCACGCCTGGCCGGCCGACCCGCCGCCGGTGCGCCCGACCACCTCCACCATGCACTCGCACAGCTGGGATCTGCTCAGCCACGTGCTGCACGGGACCGTCCGCAACGAGCTGATCGAGGTCGACGACGCGCCGGCCGATCCGGCCTGGCGGATCTACGAGGTGCACAGCCTCGGCGAGGTGGACGAGATGGCCGCCACCGACCGGCTGGTCACCGCGATGACCGCGACGGTGGAGACGCACTCCGCAGGCGACTCGTACGCGCTGCGCGCCGGCGGCTTCCACACCTCGGAGGTCGACGCCGGTGAGCCGGCGGTGACAGTGGCGCTCGGCCGGACCACTCCCGGCGCGTGCGACCTGAGCCTCGGCGCGGTGGACGGGCGCAGCCACCGGGTACGCCGGGACCGCTGCGACGCGGCGGAGACCGCGCGGATGGCGCGGGAGATCGCGCGACTGGTGGCACGGGGCTGACTGGCTGGAGGAGCCATGGACGTGGAGCCGAGCAGAGGCGGGCCCGACCTGCGCGACGCGCACCGGTTCGCGGTGGAGGCAGCGCAGGCGGCGGGCCGCCTGCTGCGCCGGGGCACCCGGGGGGAGGTGCACGCCCGGGCCAAGAACGACACCGGTGACCTGGTGACCGACCTCGACCTGGCCGCCGAGCGGCTGATCGTCGACCGGATCCGGGCCCGCTGGCCGGAGCACGGCGTGATCGCCGAGGAGGGCGGCGAGTACGCCCCGGACACCGCGTGGGCGTGGCTCGTCGACCCGCTGGACGGCACCAACAACGTGGCGATCGGGCTGCCCGCGTACGTGGTCGGCATCGCCCTGTGCGACAACGGCTCGCCGGTGCTCGGCGTGGTGCACGACCCGGTCGCGGGCCGGACCTGGTCGGCGGTGCGCGGCCGGGGCGCGTTCGTGCACGCGTCCGGCCCGGCCGCGCGGCCGCTGCGCGCCGCGCAGCGCCCGGTGCCGTCCGCGCCGGTGCTGGCCTGGACCCAGGGGCACGAGGTACGCCGCGACGACAGCACCGCCCGGGCGTTGAAGGTGGTGCTGGACACCAGCGCCCGCCGGGTGCTGCAACTGTGGGCGCCGTTGCTGTCCTGGGTGATGCTGGCCCGCGGCGACATCGACGGCATCGTCGGCTACCGTCCCGAGGCGGTCGACCTGCCGGCCGGGATGCTGCTCGCCGTCGAGGCCGGCATGGCGGTCCGCGCGCTCGACGGCGGCACGTTCGACGACCGGTACGGCTGCCCCGCCGACCGGCGCAGCTTCGTGGCCGGGCCACCGGAGACCATCGACCGGCTGGTCAAACTGGTCACCGCGGCACAGTGGATCGAGCCGCAGGTACGCCGCCTCACCCCGGTCGGCCTCGGCTCGGTCGGCTGGTGAGCCGGGTCGGCTAGCCTCGGCGGGATGGCCGCCAGACAACTCAAGCTCGGGCTCCGGGTCCGTGACCTGGACCGTTCCCACCGGCTCTACCTGCGACTCGGCTTCAAGGAGATCCCGCAGACCGACCAGACGAACCTGCGTTACCTCACGTTCGGCCACACCTGGCTGATCCTGTCCGACCTGCACCGCCACGGGCACCACAACGCGGAGCGGGAACGCGAGGTCAAGGCCGGGCCGCCGGGGCTCGGTGTCGTCCTCACCGTGCCCACCGCCGACCTGGACGCCACGTACGCGCTGTGGCGCGACGAAGGGCTGCCGGTGACGCTGGAGCCGGAGGACGTGGGATGGGCGCGGATCTTCTACGGGCTCGACCCGGACGGCTACGAGGTCATGTGCGAGCAGTTCCACCCCGTCACGGGCGCCTGACCGTACGTGCCGGATGTTGCCGCCTGTTCATACGATTCGATGCCACGCCGCCGTGGCTAGGCTCCTCGCGTGTTCTCGCTGAGCAGTCCACATCAGACGGAAACCGGCCGGCCGATCGGGCCGCGCCATGGGTGAGCCGGACGAGTACTGGACGGACGTGCGGGACCGTTGGTCGCGGGTCGTGTCCGCTGTCGACAACTCCGGCGCCGGCCACTCGGGTGGCGGGCGGGTGTCGATCGCCGAGACCACGCGACGACCCACGAGTGACATCATCCCGGTGTTGGTGGCGGGCCAGCGCGGGGTCGGGAAAAGCGCGCTGTACCAGGCGTTGCTCGGCGACAACGGCTACATCCGGCGGCGGGACGAGGACCATGTGCCGCACCGCCTCGCGCTCGCGTCCGGCCGGCGCCAGGCCCATGTGACGCTGGTGGTGAGCCCCGGCCAGACCGCGGGCGGCGACTACTCCTCCGGCGAGGTGGACAAGTGGGACGCCATGCTCAAGCCGCCGAACCACCCGACGGGCGTCATCTACGTCGCCGCCGCCGGGTACGACGAGCCGTGGGATCCCCGCGAGGTCAACGTCCTCGAGGAGCGGCGGCAACGGCGTGAGGACGAACTCCGTCGGCAGGTCGAGGCCCGGCTCTGGGAGCAGTGGCAGGCATCCCTCGACGCGACGCCCACCGAGGAGGAGCGGCGGGACCGGGCCGAGCAGATCGCCCGCGAGGTCGAGGCGGCGATCCCGTCGCCGTCCGAGCAGCTCTGGGCGCAGAACCGGAACGTCGAACTCGAGCACTTCTCCCGGTTCTGCCAGAACCTGCTGCCCTGCTGGGTCGACAATCCGGCCGCCAAGGACCTCTGGTTCGTCCTGGCGGTCACCAAGGCCGACCTCTACTGGACCGACCAACTGGGCCAGGTCGAGGAGTACTACCTGCCGGGCGCCGACGGTGAGCCCACATCGGACTTTCAGCGACAGTTGGTCACTCTCATCCGTGCCTTCGGCCACCGCAATCGCCCCCGGCTGGCTGTGCTGCCGGTCGCCGGCCGCCGGCAGGACTACCGCTTCATCCCTGGAGTCGGTGAGAAACAGGCGATGTTCGACGACATGAAGTTCGCCGCGGTGCAGCGGAGCCTCCGGACGACCGTGGGAGAGTTCTGTGGGCTGGGATCCTGAGCGGGGCGGTGACCTGTCCGGCCCGGAGTTCGAGCGGCTCCTCGGTGGCGCGGAGCACCTGCTGACCCGGGTGGACGCGGCGCGGGAGCGGCTGCGCTGGTACGAGGCACTGCGGGCGGTCGTCCTGGCCGTACTGGTCCTCGTGGGCCTGGTCGCGGCCGTGTCGGCGTCCGACTGGTGGACCGGGGCGGGCGTCGCGGCAGGTGCCACGGTGGTCGTCGCGTGGTTCGCCGGGACCTTCCGCCGAAGCGTCGTCAAGCCGCTGCTGAGCCAGATCTACCGCGACGAGAAGCTGATGGTCGCCACCGTGAACATGCTGCGCGAGCTGCTGCCGCTGCTGAGCCACGACGAGCGGTGGAGCGAGGTGAGGCAGGATCGAAGCCGCCTGCGTCTCGGCCGCTTCCCCATCGAGCCACGGGGCCTGTGATGGCGCGGACGGAGAACGCGGCAGGCGGTCGGCGCGAGGCCGGCATCTGGCTCGTCGCCGGACGTGTCGGTGTCGCGCTCGGCGTGGTCAACGGGATCGTGCAGGTCGTCCGAACCGTCGTCGCCGGGCGGGTGGGAATCCGTGGCGTGCTCACCGACGGGTGGGTGCTCGGCAGCGCGGCGCTGACCGGAGGCTTCGCTCTGGTGTTCGGAGCGGTGATGGTGCTGTACGCCCGCTTCTGGTTCCGGTCGAGCCCGTTCGACGACTTCCGCCCGGACCGGCAGGCCGTGCGCCGGCGCATCGACCGTGGCGGCTGGAGCCTGGCCGGGCTCGGCGCGGTGATCCTCGCCGCCACCGGGGCGGCCTGGTTGACCCTTCGCTGAGCGGCGCTCCGGCGGCTCAGGCGACCGGCCGCGACGGCACTCGGTCAGCCAGGAAATCGGTCCAGGTCCGCACACCTCTCGCGGCGCCCGGCCGGGCGAGGTTCGCGCCTTCCCGGTACGCCCGGCCGGCCCGCCCGGGGATGTATACCGGCAGGCGTGCCCGGCGCTTCCCGGCGGCGGTCAGGTAGTCGGTCAGCATCTCGCCGATGCCGTACGTGTCCGGCCCGGCCAGGTCCGGCACCAGCCCGGCCGGTGCGCCGAGCGTGAGTTCGGCCAGCCGGGCCGCCACCTCGGCCGCGTCGACCGGCTGCAACCGCAGCCCACCCGGAACCGGCACCACCGGCAGTCTCGTCATCGCCGTCAGCATGGTGAACACCAGGTCGTGCACCTGCGCGGCGCGCAGCACCGTCCACGGGACGCCGGAGTCCACCACCGCGCGCTCGGCGTCGAGCTTGGACCGGATCCAGGCCAGCGGCACCCGGTCGGCGCCGGTCACCGAGATGTGCACCAGGTGGGCCACAGCGGCCCGGTGCGCGGCGCGGGCCAGGTGGGCGGTGGCACGGTCGTCGCCCTTCGCGCCGCCGGCCAGGTGCAGCACAGTGGACACCCCGCGCAGGGCGGGGCCGAGGTCCGCGCCGCTGAGCAGGTCGGCGGCCACGTGGGTGACACCGTCGCCGGGCCGCCCGCCGCGCCGGCTGAGCACGCGCACCGGGTGCCCGGCGGCGCGCAGCAGCGGCACGACGTGCCGGCCGATCGTGCCGGTGCCGCCGGTGACCAGAATGGGTGCGTTCATCGTCGTCCTCCCGTTGTCGGTGCTGCCACCTCGACCCGCGCCGGCCTGCCGACGTGACAGGTGTGACGGCTGTCACCTGTGGTCACATCGGTGACCCGGCGCGGGTCGAGTCGATGTGCGGGAGGGGAGGCTCAGGTGATGGACCTGGCGGAGCGGTTCGAGCGGGAGCGGCCACGGCTGCGCGCGGTGGCGTACCGGCTGCTCGGGTCGCTCACCGACGCCGAGGACGCGGTGCAGGAGACCTGGCTGCGGCTGTCCCGCACCGACGCGGACACCGTGGAGAACCTCGACGCCTGGCTCACCACTGTGGTCGCCCGGGTCAGCCTCAACACGCTGCGGTCCCGCGCCGCCCGCCGGGAGGACCCGCTGGACGTACGCCTGCCCGATCCGGTGGTGGACACCGGCGCCGACGATCCGGCGCACGCCGCGGTGCTCGCCGACTCGGTGGGGCTGGCGCTGCTCGTGGTGCTGGACACGCTGACCCCGGCCGAGCGGCTCGCGTTCGTGCTGCACGACATGTTCGGCGTGCCGTTCGACGAGATCGGCCCGCTCGTCGACCGCTCACCGGCGGCGGCCCGGCAGCTCGCCAGCCGGGCCCGCCGCCGGGTACGCGGACAGGCGCCCACGCCCGATCCCGACCTGACCCGGCAGCGGGCGGTGGTCGACGCCTTCCTCGCCGCCGCCCGCGACGGTGACCTCGACGCGCTGATCGCGGTGCTGCACCCGGACGTGGTGCTGCGCTCCGACGCCGGGACCGCCCGCGCCCGCCACACGGTCGTGCTCACCGGCGCGACGACCGTGGCGGCGCAGGCCACCACGTTCGGCCGGCTGTTCCCGCACGCCCGGCCGGTGCTCGTCAACGGCGCCGCCGGGGTGCTGGTGACCGCCGGCGACCGCCGGCTGTCGGTGATGGCGTTCACCGTCACCGGCGGACGGATCGCCGCCGTGGACGTGATCGCCGACCCGCGCCGGCTGGCCGCGCTCGGCCTCGCCGGCTGACCCGGAGTCGCGGACCGTCAGTCGACCAGAACCAGATTGGCCATGTCGACCACCGGCCGGAATCCGAGCCGGGCGTAGAGCCGGTTCGACACCGGGTTGGCCTGGTCGGTGAACAGGCACACCCGCGCGCCCTCGGCGGTGAGCAGCCGGCACACCTCGGCGACCGCGTTGCCGGCCCAGCCGCGTCCGCGCTGCCCGGGTGGCGTGTAGACCGGTCCGACGCGGGCCACGCCGAACGACGGCGGATTCGCGGCGGTCAGGTGCACCGGAGCCCCCGACTCGTCGGTCCAGAACCAGACCCGCCCGTCCCGGATGCGGCGCAGCAACTCGGCGCGGTCGGGCGTCTCGTGTGCGCTGGTGCCGGGCGGGCGGCCCGCCTGCTCGTCGGCGTCGGCCGTGAACGCGCCGAACCAGGTGGCGACCAAGTCGACCTCGTCCGGCCCGGCGGCCCGCAGCGCGCCGGGCACCGGAGCCGGTGGTGCCAGTTGGTCGAGCACGTGCAGCCGGGTGTGCTGGGCCACAGCGACCCGGCCGCCGTTCAGGCGGGCCACCTCGTCGGCGCAGGCGCGCGCGGCGGGCAGCGCGCCGTTCACCGCGCGGATCCGCTCGCCGCGCCTCTGCCACGCCCGGGCCAGCGCCACCGCGGCCTCTTGCGGCATCGGCAGCAGGAACGGCGGTCGCGGCGGGAACGGCGCGGTACGCATCGCGGCGCCCACCACCGCCCCGGAGGCGTCCCGCACCACCAGCCACCAGTCGTCCTCGGGCAGCGCGACGCCCTCGGCGCGGCGGGCCGCCATCCGCTGCGCGACGGTGGCGACGACCGTGCCGACCACCGGGTCGGCGGCCAGGTACGCCCCGGCGGCGGCGAGGAACTCGCCCGGGTCGGTGCAGAAGTGCAGCGTGGGTGCGGCGGTCATGCGGGCACGGTAGCCACCGCCCGGGATCGGGCCGTACCGGTTTTTCGCCCCGGCGAAGGTGGGCGATGCCGCGATGCTAGGCGCCGGGACCGACAAGAAGCGCCGTCACGGTGGCGGCCGTGGCGAGCACGGCGAGCGCGGCACTGGTGGCCACGAACCGGCCCAGCGGCACGGCGACCCCGGCGGCCCGGCAGCGCTCGTACCAGATCAGTGTCGCCAGCGACGCCCACGGCGTGGCCAGCGGACCCACGTTCGTGCCGATCAGCAGCGCCAGCAACTGGGTGTGCCGGTCGGCCGCGATCACCGCCTCGCCGGCCAGGTACGCGGGCAGGTTGTTCACCGCGTTGCTGAACAGCGCGCCGACCGCGCCCGCCCGCAGCGCCCCCTCCGCGCCCGGGTCGGTGCCGATGAGCGTGCCCATCACCGTGTCCAGGCCGTGCCGGCCGATGGTCTGCACCACGAGGAACAGCCCGGTCACGAACACCAGCAGCCGCCACGGCACCAGCGCCGGACGCAGCCGGTGCCGGGCCCGGACCGCGAAGCCGGCGACCAGGATCGCGGCGGCCGCCCCGGAGGCGATGCCGATCTCCACCCCGGCCAGGATCCCGGCGACGAACAGCAGGCAGGCCGCCAGCGCGGTGCGGTAGAGCACCCGGTCCGGCGGCACGTACGGCGGCGGCGGGACGAACGGGTCGGCCCCGGCGCGCGCCGGCCGCCAGTACCACCACCACAGCAGCAGCGCGGTCACCGCGACGGCGCCCAGTTGCGGCCACCACATCCGGGCCGCCCACGGCACCGGGTCCAGGTCGACCCGGTCGCTGGCCAGGATGTTCGTCAGGTTGGACACCGGCAGCAGCAGGCTCGCCGTGTTCGCCAGCCACACGGTGGTCATGGCCAGCGGCGTCGGCGGCACGTTCAGCGCCCGGGCCAGCGCGATCATCACCGGCGTGAGCAGCACCGCCGTGGTGTCCAGGTTGAGCGCGATCGTGGTCACCGAGGCGAAGCCGACGCACAGCCAGAACAGGGCCCGGAAACTGCCCCGCGCGGTCACCGCCACCCGGGTCGCGAGCGCGTCGAACACCCCGGCCACGGCGGTCAGCTCGGCCAGCACCACCACCGTGCCGAGGAAGATCAGGATGGGGATGATCCGCCGCATCGTCGCCTCGGCGTCGGCGCGGGGGAGCAGCCCGGTGAGCACGAACACCGCGCCGAGCACGGCCAGCCCGATCGCGATCCAGTCCAGCACGTGCAGGCGGCCCCAGCGGGAACGGTCAGGCACGGCGTTCGGCGGATCGCCGGGGGTCTCCACGAGGGATGATCCTCGCACATGCCGGCGCGGGCGCAGGAGCCGACGCGGGACGATCCGAGCTGCCGAGGGTGTCGATCTGTTGACCGTCGGTGGCCATAATGACCATGTGGTTGTAGGCGCGCACCCCACCCGGTCCGACCGCCCCATCGATTTCTTCATCAGCTACTCGCCGGCCGACGAACGCTGGGCCACGTGGCTGGCGTGGGAGTTCGAGGCGGCCGGCTATCGCACGTTGTTGCAGGCGTGGGACTTCGTGGCAGGCACCAACTTCATCGACTTCATGGACCGTGGCGTCCGCGAGGCCGAGGTGGTGGTGGCGGTGCTGTCCGAACGCTACCTGCACTCCACGTACGGCAAGCTGGAGTGGCAGGCCGCGCTGCGCGCCGACCCGGACGGCACCGGCAACAAGCTCGTCACGGTACGCGTCGAGGACTGCCCGATCGACGGCCTGCTCGCCACCATCACCTATGTGGACCTGGTCGGCGTGGACGACCCGGTGCAGGCCCGCAACCGGGTGCTCGACCGCATCCGGGAGGCGCTCGACGGGCGCGCCAAGCCGATGCGGCAGCCGGCGTTCCCGCACCACCCGGCCGACCCGCACGGGGTGCTCGCCGCACCGGCCGCCGGAGCGCCCGCGCCCCGCCGCGCCCGGCGTACCCCGATCAACCCGCCGCCGTTCCCGCCCGCCGCGGCGGCGCCACCGACCGCCCGGGACACCGTCACCGTGCTCCAGGTCGCCGGGCCGCGCTTCGGCCGGGGCGTGATCACCCCCGGCGCGCCGGTCACCCCGGGCGAGGTGCAGGAACACCTGATGGGCGACCTCACGCTGCTGATGAACGACGGCGTGCCCCGGCCGGACCTGCTCGTCGTCGCCGGCAACCTCACCGAGTCGGGCAGCCCGCGCGAGTTCTCCGACGCGCTGAGCTTCCTCACCGGCCTGCGGGTGCTGCTCGGGCTGGAGCCGCACCGGCTCGTCGTGGTGCCCGGCCCGCGCGACGTGACGATGGCCGCCTGCCGCGCGTACTTCGCCACCTGTGAGGCCGACGACGTCGACCCGCAGCCGCCGTACTGGCCGAAGTGGCGGCACTACGCGCGCCTGTTCGACGACCTCTACCAGGGCCTCGACGACCGGATCTTCGACAGCGAGCAGCCCTGGACGCTGTTCCCGGTGCCCGACCTGCGGGTGGTGGTGGCCGGGCTGAACTCCACCATCGCCATCACCCACCGCGAGGAGGACCGGTACGGCTTCCTCGGCGAGGCGCAGTCCAGCTGGTTCGCCCAGCGGCTGCGCCACTACCAGCAGTCCGGCTGGCTGCGGCTGGGCGCGATGGCGCACGCGCCGGGGGCGCGCAGCCCGTACGCCGACGAGGTGCCGCCGGACCCGGTGTCGCTGCGCGACCGGGGCTCGGTCAACCGGCTGGTCGGCCCGATGCTCGACCTGCTGCTCTCCGACGCCGCGCCGTCGGCCCGGGTGGACCCGGTGGTGCCGCTGGCCGCCGCGCCCCGCGACGGCCGGGCGCAGGTGCTGCGGCTGGGCGCGGACGGGATGACCCGCTGGGTGCTCGGCCGCGACGACCGGCTGGACGGCGGCGCGGTGACCGCCGTGTCCTGGCCGCACGCCGAGGCCACCTTCGGCGCGTCCGGCCCGGCCCAGGTACCCGACCCGCGCCGTCCGGTCGCCGTCGAGGGGGCCACCCAGGGCGCCGCGGTGGCCGCCGCGCCGGTCGCACCGGTGCAGCGGCTGCTGGACCGGCTCGCCGAGGTCTGCGAGGCCCGCTACGACCGGGTGGTGGTGCGCCGCGTCGGCACCGACCCGCCGCACCTCTACATCAGCTACCGCTCCGACGGGGTGGTCCGTCAGCAACGCGTCGGCGCGCACGTGGGCACCCCCACCGCCGCCGATGTGGACGTCTTCGCCCGGCGGGTGCACGCCACCGACCCGGACATCGCCTCCGAGCTGGTCTACGACGGCGACCGGGTGCCGCGCGGGCTCGCCGAGGAGGCACAGCGGCGGGGCGTACGCGTGCTGCACCTGACCGAGTTCCAGGGCCTGCTCGACCTGCGCGAGTACGTCGCCGCGCAGACCGCCCGGCTCCAGGCGGACCGGCTCTACCCACCCGGGCAGTACGTGCCGCAGCGCTACCGCCACCTCGTCGGCGCCGACCAGCGCGTCCGCGACGACGTGGTGGACGAGCTGCTGGAGACCGTCTCCGCGCCGGACGGCCGGTTCGTGCTGGTGCTCGGCGACTTCGGCCGGGGCAAGACGTTCGCGTTGCGGGAGGTGGCCCGGCGGCTGCCCACCGCCGCGCCCGACCTGATCCCGATCCTGGTGGAGCTGCGGGCGCTCGACAAGGCGCACTCCGTGGACGGCCTGGTCGCCGCGCATCTGGCCAACCACGGCGAGCAGGTGATCGACCTCAAGGCGTTCCGCTACATGCTGCGCCAGGGTCGCATCGTGCTGCTGTTCGACGGGTTCGACGAGCTGGTCGCCCGGGTGACGTACGACCGGGCGGCCGACCACCTGGAGACGCTGCTCCAGGCCGCCGAGGGCAACGCGAAGATCGTGGTGAGCAGCCGTACCCAGCACTTCAAGACCAACTCGCAGGTGCTGACCGCGCTCGGCGAGCGGGTCGGCCTGCTGCCGCACCGGCGCGTGCTGGCCGTGGAGGACTTCACCCCCGGGCAGATCGAGGCGTTCCTGCGCAACCGGTACGGCGGCGACGAGCGGGCCGCCCGCGAGCGGATGGACCTGCTCGCCGGCGTCAAGGACCTGCTGGGGCTCTCCCGTAACCCGCGCATGCTCGGCTTCATCGCCAACCTGGACGAGGGGCGGCTCGCCGCCGTGGCCGGGGCGGGCGGCACGTTCAGCGCCGCCGCGCTGTATCGGGAGATCCTGGAGTCCTGGCTGGACTTCGAGGAGCGCCGCACCCAGGGCATCCCGGGCGCACCGGTCAGCCTGCGCCGGCCCGAGCTGTGGCAGGCGGTGAGCCGGCTGGCGTTCCAGCTCTGGGAGAGCGGCGAGGCATACCTGCGCCTGGCCGAGCTGGCCGAGTCCACCGGTCAGCTCGCCGGGCGGGCCGACTCGCGGCTGTCCGGCCCGCAGGCTGCGCACGCGGTCGGCGCGGGCAGCCTGCTGGTCCGTACCGACGACGGGTTGTTCGGGTTCATCCACACCTCGGTGATGGAGTGGCTCGTGGCCGAGGGGGTGGCCGAGCAGATCAACCGGGGCGAGGAGCCGGGCGCGCTGGCGGTCCGGTCGCTGTCCGCGCTCGCGGTGGAGTTCCTCGGCGACCTCGCCGACCCGGCCCGCTGCACCGCGTGGACCGCCCGGGTGCTCGGTGACGAGTCCGCGGGCGAGACGCTGCGCGCCAACGCGCTGCGGCTGTCCGCCCGGCTGCGCCTGCCCGACCGGGCCGATCTGCGCGGCGCGGTGCTGCGCGGCGAGGACCTGTCGCACCGCGAGCTCGCCGGGGCCGACCTGACCGGGGCCGACCTGACCGACGCGCGGCTGGTCGCCACGAACCTGACCGAGGCGCGGCTGGAGCACGCCCGGCTGCGCGGCGCCCGCCTGGACCAGGCCCGCCTCGCCGGGGCCGACCTGCGCGACGCGGAGATGGCCGGCGCCCGCCTGTTCCGTACCGACCTGCGGGGTGCGCGCGTGGCCGGCAGCAGCTGGCACCGCACCGCGCTGATCGATGTCAGCGCCGACCCGGCGCTGCTGCGCGCCCCGGAACTGCGCGGCGCCGTCGTCGCGCCGGGCCGTCCGGTCGCGCCGGGCCTGGCCCCGCCCGCCGTGGGCGTCGGATACGGCTTCGAGGTGGGCCGGCTGCCGGTGCCGGTGGCGTACAGCCCGGACGGCGCGGTGCTCGCCGTCGGCAGCGACGACGGCGGTGTGCTGCTCTGCGACACCGCCACCGGGCTGCCGGTGCGCACGCTCCAGGGACACCGGTCCCGGGTGTACGCGGTCCGCTACGACGCCGCGTCCCACCAGCTCGTCACCGGCTCGGCCGACCTCACCGTACGGCTGTGGGACGCCGACCACGGCGACGTGCGGCACGTCATCGAGGACGTCTTCACCGGCTGGGTGTGGCCGATGCTCACCGACGGCCGCCGCGGCCGCCTGGTGGTCGGCGACGCGGCCGGCGTGGTGCGGCTCTACGACACCCGTGGCGCCCGGCTGCGTCACGAGTGGCCCGGCCACTCCGCGCCGATCTGGGGCACCTCGTTCAGCCCGGACGGGCGGCGCGTGGTGGTGGCCGACAGCGCCGGCACGGTCCGCGGCTGGGACATCCCCACCGGCAAGCTGGCGTTCGAGGTGCAGGAGCCCGAGGTGGTCTACCGGGTCGTGCACTCACCGGACGGCCGGCTGCTGGCCGCCGTCGGGCAGCACGGCCGCATCTGGATCCGCCGGGCCACCGACGGCGAGCTGCTGCGCGCGCCGCGCGGCCACGAGGCCGACGTGTACGCCCTCGACATCCACCCCGACGGCACGCTGATGGCCACCGGCGACACGCACGGCGCGCTGCGGCTGTGGGAGACCGAGACGGGCCGGCCGGTCCGGGTGCTCGGCCGGCAGCGCGGCGCGATCTACAGCGTCCGGTTCAACGGCGACGGCAGCCTGCTCGCCACCGCCGCCAGCGACGGCGCGATCCAGCTCTGGGACACCGACGACGGGCAGGTGCGGCACGAGCTGACCCGGCACCGCGGCTCGGTGTGGCCGGTGGTCTGGCGGCCGGACCAGAACCAGGTGGCGACCAGCAGCAACGACGGCACCACCCGGCTGTGGGACGTCCGCAGCGGGCAGCTCCAGCACACGCTGCGCGGGCACGGCCGCAAGGTCACCGCGCTGTCCTTCCGCGACGACGGCGAGGTGCTCGCCGCCTGCGGCAACGACGGCGTGATCCGGCTCTGGGAGCCGCGCACCGGCCGCCTGGTGCGGCAGCTCGCCAGCCCGGCCGACCGGCTGCTGTCCGTGGTGTTCTGCCCGGAGGAACCGCTGGTGGCCACGCCCAGCGGCGACGGCGGCGTGCACCTGTGGAACACCGACACGGGCGCCGACGAGCGTGAACTCAACGTGGACACCGACCACGTCTGGGCGGTCGCGTTCAGCCCCGACGGCGACGCACTCGCCACCGCCAACGACGACGACACGGTACGCCTGTGGTACCGCCGTACCGGCCGGCACTTCGCCACGCTCACCCCGCACCGGGGGCGCGTGCGCACCGTCGCGTTCAGCCCCGACGGCGAGACCATCGCCACCGGCTGCGACGACCAGGCGGTACGGCTCTGGGACGCCGCCACCGCCACCTGCCGGCTCACGCTCGAACACCACACCGACCGGGTCTACTCGGTCGGCTTCAACAGCGAGGGCACGCTGCTCGCCAGCGCCGGTAACGACGGCACGGCGGTGGTCTGGGACGCGGTCACCGGCGAGCGGCGCCTGGTGCTCACCGAGCACGACGGCCGGCTCTGGTCCTGCGCGTTCAGCCCGGACGGCAACCTGCTCGCCACCGCCGGCGACGACCTGGTGATCCGGCTGTGGGATCCGGTCACCGGCCGGCTGCACGGCACCCTTGCGGCGCACACCCGGCGCGTCTGGTCGGTGCACTTCAGCCCGGACAGCAGCCTGCTCGCCAGCGCCGGTGACGACGGCACGGTACGGCTGTGGGACGTGGCCGACCCCGAGCACGCCCAGTTGCGGACCACGCTCATCGGCCTGCCGGACGGGTGGGCGGCGGTCAGCCCGGACGGCCGGTACAAGCTGGACGGCGACCCGGGCGGCCAGTTCTGGCACGTCATCGGCACGTGCCGCTTCGAGGTGGGCGAGCTGGACCCCTACCTGACCCAGGTCCGCCGCCTCTCAGTAGACGCCCCCTTCTGACCCCCCCGGCCCCGGTGATCAAGGAGTTCGTGTCCGGCTCGGACGTCGTCTCCGACACGAACTCCTTGGTCAACTCCGGGCAGGCGGGGGAGACAGGGCGGCAGGTCCGGTCCAGCGGACCTCGCCGTCTTGCCACACGTCGGTCGGGGCCAGGCCGCAGGCCGTGGCCACCGCGGCCGACGCGCGGTGGTCGGGATGGATGTGGGCCACGAGGGTACGCACACCGCGCCGCCCCATCCAGCCGACCATGCCACGGGCGGCCTCGGTGGCGATCCCGCGCCCCTGCCACCGTGTTCCCACCACCCAGGCGATCTCCGCGACCGGTCCCGCGGTGGCCGGTGTCGCCTCGTCGAGGTGCCGGTGTCCTACCGCCCGCGCGCCCGCCGTGGCGGCGTCCGTCACCGTCCCGTGTGCCTCGGTGACTGTGGCCTGGACGAAGCCGGTCAGCCGGCCGCCGTCCCGGAGCCGGATGACCCAGTTGCACCACGACTCGGCCGGGTCGGGCGAGCCGGCGACAAGCCGTTCGTAGCGGGCCCGCAACGCCGCCGGGGTGGCGGGTTCGCCGCCGATGAAGGTGTGCAGCGCCGGGTCGGCGAGGACGGCTGCCATCTCCTCGGCATGCTCGACGCCCAGCGGCAGCAGGACCAGCCGGGCGGTGGGGATCGGTTCCGGCGTGAACCCGCTCATCGACGTCAGCGCGCCGGTCGACTCATCCATGATCGCGCTTCCAGTAGAGCGATGACCTGGTCTCGCGGGAGCGAAACGGACCTCACGGTATCCCAGACCGCCCAGAGAAACGCAACGCCGTCCGCGACCCTCAGGGCGGGCAGCCCCGGGCCGGCAGCCCTCGCTGATCTTGCAGTTTGTGCCCGGGCGAATGGGACATTCACGTCACCGCTCGGGCCGAAAGTGCAAGATCGCGGGGGAGAGGGGGAGGGAGGGCGGGGG
>NZ_JNZR01000018.1:0-242174 GCF_000717585.1 Micromonospora globosa | reverse complement strand
GGTGGTGCGGATGAGTTCGCCGTGGCTGATGTCGTTGGTCCAGGTGGCGCCGCTGTTGGCCTTGCCGGCGAACGGGTTGGACTCGGTGGCGGCCTGCGGGGTCCAGGATCCGTTGAGGCTGGTGGCGGTGAAGGAGCGGAAGTAGCGGCATGCTGGAGCGGTAGATCTTGCCGTTGTCACCGGCGAAGAACAGGTACATGTTCTGGTCGTCGGCGATCAGGGTCTGGTCGATCGGGCCGGTGCCGGAACCGGAGATGCTGCCGGTGAACAGCGGCTGCGCCGACGACCACCCGTTCGGGTTCGTCGGGTCGTTCGAGGTGCGGTAGGAGAACGCGGTCGGTCCCCACTGGTAGGCCAGCACCCAGATGTTGCGCGGCGCGAAGTAGAACAGGGTCGGTGCCACAGTCCCCGACGACATCGCGTTCTGCGACGCGGAGGCCATCTCCGACCAGTTCGAGAACAACCCGAAGTTCATCGACCCCCACCGCGTTCCGGTGTCATGGGTGGTGGCGTAGACCAGGTGCCGGCCGTTGTAGGGCACGACTGTGAAGTCCTTCAACGACACCCAGCCCGAGCGCGGCTGCGCCAGAGCACCGGTCGAGGACCACCGGTACGACGACGGCAGGTTGCACGTCCCGCCCGGCGGCGGGGTCGTGGGCGGTGCAGTGGTCGGCGGTGCCGTGGTCGGTGGGGCCGTGGTGGGCGAGCCGGTCGGGCCGCTCGTCGGCGTGGTGCCGCCGGTGCAGGTCACCCCGTTGAGCGCGAAGCTGGTCGGCACCGGGTTGCTGCTGCCCCAGGAGCCGTTGAAGCCGAATGACGTGTTGCCGTTGGTCGGGATCGACCCGTTGTAGCTGACGTTGCGGGCGGTCACAGCGGCTCCGCTCTGGGTCAGCTCGGTGTTCCACGACTGGGTCACCGTCTGCCCGGCGCCGAACGACCACGTCAGCGTCCAGCTCGACACCGGGTCGCCCAGGTTCGTGATGGTGACGTTGGCGCCGAAGCCGCCCTGCCACTGCGACGAGATCGCGTAGTTGACCGAGCAGCCCGCGGCGGCGGCTCCGGCGGGCAGCGCTACGGCGACCGACGCCGACGCCAGCAGCGCGGCGCCGGCCGATGCCCATATGGCATTGACTGACCTGGATCTGGACATGAATTGACCTCCTGCGGGGGCAGCGGCTCTGGCATTGGCGGTGGCGATTGTGTTGTGAGCGTTAACAGCCGCGTCAGGGATGTTACGGGAGCGCTCCCACGCACTCAACAACTCATTTCCGCACCCACCGAATCAGCCCCCGCGCCCATCCACGCGCGCCTGCGCACTGTCCGTCCGGGTCAGCCTGAGTCGATCATGAAGTTGACCGCCCTCAATGCGGACAAACCCGCGGTCTAACCTCATGATCGACGCGCTTCAAGGGCGCGGACGGGAGGGGGAGAGGGAGGGGTCAGGCGGGGGTGCAGGGGGTGTTGTCGGCGGTGCACGCCGCGGGGGAGTCGTGCTGGGGGTCCGGGTCGCGGACGTCGAACCGGATGGTGGCTGACTCGCCGCCCGGCAACGCCCCACCGGTGAACGTGACCACGGTGCCGTCCTGGGTGGCCTCGGCCCCGCTCACGCTGCCCACTGTGGCGCCGTCGTGCAGCGTCACGGTGACCGTCCAGCCCGGACGCGGTGACGGGCCGGGATTGCGCAGCACCACCTCGCCCCGGTAGCCGAAGACCCGGTCGGTGACCGTCTCGTAGGTGGCGGTCAGCGGTGCCGCCGCCACCGTCGAGGGCGTCGCGCTCGGCGTACGGCTGGGGGTGGGTGACGGCGTCGGCGAGGGCGACGCGCTGCGGCGGCTGGCACTGGGCGTGGGCCGCGCGGTCGTGGGCCGGGCCGACGGCGTGGCGCTGGACGGCATCACCAGCGAGGTCGTGGGCGTCGGCGCGGCCGGCGCGGGCGGCTCGTCGGCGGTGGCCCACACCGTGGCCCCGGCCGCGGCGGCGATCAGCGTCACCGTGCCGGCTGCCAGCAGCACCCGGCGCCGCCCGGGGCGGCGCTTCTCGTCGCCGAGCAGCCGGACCACAGGCAGTTCGGCGGTCAGGCCGCCCTCGGCGCGACGCAGGTCGACGTTCTGGAACGCCAGCCAGTCGAGGATCGCGGGCAGCCGTCCGGTGACCGCCTGCTCGTGCTGCTCGGCGCGGGCGTCGGCGTCCCAGTCGCCCTCTTCGAGCACCTCCCGCACGGACAGCCGGGTGCCGTGCGCGGTGGGGGTCAGGTCGCAGGCGAGCCGGGTGGCCCGGCCGGTCTCCCGGCAGCGGACCACCAGCCGGTCCGGCGCGCGCAGCTCGACGGTCTCCACCTCGGTGTCGCCGTCGTAGCCGGGCAGCGCGGCGGTGGCGAGGATCCACCTCTCGGACCCGGGCGCGCTGTCGGCGAACCACTTGGCCAGCAGCGCGCGTTCCGTGAGCGCCCGCCAGGTCCGGGCGGGCGGGTGGAACAGGTCGACCTCGGTGACGATCTCGATCACGCGGAGACTCTAGGGCCTGTGTCAAGGTCGGTGCGGGGCACTGTCGCCGTCGTCGCGCCAGCGAGCCCGCCAGGCGGCCTCGCTCTCCTCGGCGCTGGCCTTCTCCTCGTGTATCAGCCGGCGCAACGCGACCCGGGAATCGGCGAAGATCACCAGCTCGACCGCCACCAGTGCCACGCAGATGGCGGTGAGCAGACCCAGCGCACCGAGCGCCGGCAGGTGCCGGCCGACCGGCAGCGCCACGGCGAGCAGCACCACGGTGCCGACCCGGGACCAGGACAGCGTCCGCAGCGCGCGCCACTGGAACGCCATGTTGGCGGCGAGGTAGAGGAGCACGCCACCGAAGAGCAGCGGCACGGCCGGCCCGTGGCCGCGCTCCATCGGGCCGCCCGCCGGGTCGGTGACGATGCGGACCAGTTCCTCGGCGCCGATCGCGAACAGGATCACCCCGGCGATCATGGGCAGGTAGAGATAGGCGTACGCATCGCGGGCCAGCGCCACCCGCGCGGGGCCGTGGGCGGCGTGCAGCGCGATCCGGGCGGCCGGGCCGATCATGTCGAAGTGCGCCCACCAGAGCGCCGCGGTGAACAGGATGCCGAAGATCGCCGCCGGGATCGCCGGCCAGGTCACGGGCTGGCCGAGCAGGTTGCCGCCGACGCCGACCGAGATGACCGACTCGCCGAGCGCGTTATCAGGATGAGGTCGTACCGCTCGGTCCAGTGCTCGGCCGAGGTGATCTTCCAGCCGTCGGTGCCGGCCAGCAGGCCACTGCTGTACTGGATGGCCACCACCGCGATCCACAGCCCGTCGCGCAGCCACGGGCCGACCTCCGGGGACACACGCGGCGGCAGCAGCGCCGCCACCAGCAGCAGGCCGGCCGAGATCACCGCCTCCGGAAGGAACAGCCGCAGCTTGCGCCGGGCCGGCGGGTCGTCGCGCGTGGCGTACCAGTACAGGGCGGTGTGCACGAACCGGATCACCACGTAGCTGATCGTGACCAGGATCGGGCCGGCGCTGCCCTTGTCCAGGTCGCCGAAGGTCTGCGGCAGCGCGAGCGCGAACGTGAACAGCGCGATCATGCCGACCACCATGAGGATCGGCACGAAGCCCTCGCCGAGGCGCAGCCGGGCGGCGACCGCGCTGTGCACCACCCAGCACCACCAGAGCACGGCGAGCACCAGCAGCGCGTGCAGCAGTTGCCGCGGGGTCACGTTCGCGGCGGTGGCGCGCGTGATGATGAAGAAGGACACCACGAAGACGAGGTCGAAGAAGATCTCGAACCGGTCGACCCGGGTGGCGGGGGCGACGCCGGTCGCGGGCCCGAGCCCTTTGCGCCACCGGTCGCCACCCACCGGGCGAGTGTGTCAGCCCAGGTCAGGCCGGGTGCCGCTTTCGCCGGCCATTCCACCGGTCCGACGGGGAAGCCGCGCGCTCAGCCCGCCGCCGGGGCGGCCAGGGCGAGCACGTCGCGCAGCCCGTCGCGCAACGACCGCCCCGGGTGCTCCAGCCACTCGTGGGCGGCGATCCGCAGGGACGCGAGGAACGTCGCGGCGACGATCCGGGCCCGCAGCGCCGCGTCCGGTCCGGTCAGCCGGCGGGCCAGCTCCGCGGCCATCTCCCGCTCCAGGGCCGCGTACGCGCCGACTTGGTGGGCGGCCAGGCTCGGGTGGCCGTGCAGCCGGCGGCGCCGGCTGAGCCAGGGCTCGGCCGGATCGTCGTAGCCGTCCTCGGCCTGGACCAGGGCGGCCCGGGTCAGCGCGGCCCACGGCGACAGCTCCGCCGGTTGGTCCGCGACGAGCCTGAGGAGCCGTCGCAACCGCAGCGTGTCGCCGTGAAAGAGGGCCTCCTCCTTGCCGCCGAAGTAGTTGGAGAACGTCCGCCGGGAGACGTTCGCGGCGTCGGCGATCGCCTCGACGGTGATCCGGTCGGGGCCGTGCTCGACGGCGAGGGACAGCGCCGCCTCGTGCAGCGCCAGGCGGGTGGCCGCCTTCTTCCGCTCCCGCAGCCCGGTGCACTCCTCCATGGGCCAAGCGTAGGTGACCCATTTCTCAATGGGCAAACTTGCCTGCCGGGCAAGGTTTAGTGTTGATTGCTTGAGGCAACGAAGCGGCCACCCCGTATCGACACACCTGGAGGACGCGCGCATGAGCGCACCCACCACGACGGCTGCGGCCGCCCCCATGAGCAAGCGGAAGACGCTGGAGGCGCTCAGCGGTCTGCTGCTGGTGCTCTTCGTGGCCATGCTGAGCAGCACCGTGGTCTCGACCGCCCTACCGAAGATCATCGGCGCGCTCAACGGCTCGCAGACGCAGTACACCTGGGTGGTCACCGCCACCCTGCTCACCGCCACCGCGACCACCCCGATCTGGGGCAAGCTGGCCGACCTGTTCAACAAGAAGCTGCTGATCCAGATCGCCATCGTGGTGTTCCTGGTCGGGTCCGTCGCGGCCGGCTTCGCGCAGAGCGCCGGGCAGCTCATCGCCGCCCGCGCGTTCCAGGGCATCGGCGTCGGCGGCCTCCAGGCGCTCGTGCAGGTCGCCATCGCGGCCATGATCCCGCCGCGTGAGCGGGGCCGCTACAACGGCTACCTGGGCGGCGTCATGGCGCTGGCCACCGTCGGCGGCCCGCTGCTGGGCGGCCTGATCGTGGACACCTCCTGGCTCGGCTGGCGCTGGTGCTTCTTCGTCGGCGTACCGGTCGCGGCCGCCGCGCTGTTCCTGCTGCAGATCACCCTGAACCTGCCCACCGTGCGCCGGGACAACGTCAAGATCGACTACCTGGGCGCGACGCTCATCGCCGCCGGCGTCAGCGTGCTGCTGATCTGGATCTCGTTCGTCGACGACTCCTTCGCCTGGGTCTCCTGGCAGACCGGCGCCATGGTCGGCGGCTCGGTGCTGCTGCTCGCGCTCGCCGTCTGGGTGGAGGCGCGGGCTGCCGAGCCGGTGGTGCCGCTGCACATCGTCCGCGAGCGCACCACGGCCCTGGCGATCCTCGGCAGCCTCGCGGTCGGCATGGCCATGTTCGGCGGCGCGGTCTTCCTCGGCCAGTACTTCCAGATCGGCCGCGGCTACAGCCCGACCGAGGCCGGCCTGCTCACCATCCCGATGATGGCCGGTGTGCTGATCTCCTCGATCGTGGCCGGCCGGATGATCACCGCGACCGGGAAGATCAAGCCGTACATCGTGTTCGGGGCGGTCGTGCTGGTCATCGGGTTCGCCATGCTCGGCACCATCGACCACGAGACCTCGCTGGTCTTCGTCGGCCTCGCGATGTTCATCGTCGGCGTCGGCGTCGGCATGACCATGCAGAACCTGGTGCTCGCCGTGCAGAACACCGTCGCGCTCAAGGACATCGGCGCGGCCAGCGCCAGCGTCGCGTTCTTCCGCTCGCTCGGCGGCACCATCGGCGTGTCCGTGCTCGGCGCGGTGCTCGCCCGCCGGGTCAGCGACCGGATCACACACGACCTCGCCGCGGCCGGCATCCCCACCTCCGGCGGGGGCGGTGGCAGCACGCTCAACCTCGACGCGCTGCCCGAGCCGGTCCGGCAGATCGTGCGGGCCGCGTACGGGGACGCAACGGGGCACATCTTCCTGATCTCGGCCGCCATCGCGGTGGTGGGTATCGTTGCGGCGCTGCTGCTGCGCCCGGTCACCCTGCGTTCCAGCCTCGACCTGCCGGACACCGGCCGTTCGGTGGCGGTGGGAGCGGACGCCGTCGACGGCGCGCCCGCCTTCGACGAGGTGAGCGTGGACTCGGCCGGCCGGGAGGAACGCGCCCGCCGCTGAGCCCGTACCCCCAGGGCCGTCGCCGACCCCGGCGGCGGCCCTGGTCCATGCGGGGACGAACCGAAGGAGGAGCCGTGGACGTCACGCGGACCGCGCCCGCCCGCCTCGCCGCATGGCAGCGGGCCGCGCGCGAGCTGGCGCTCGTCGCTGTGCTCTTCCTGGCCTACAAGGCGGGCCGGCAGGTGGTGGCCGGGCACGCCGAGGTGGCCCTGGCCAACGGCGAGTGGGTATGGCGGCTGGAGCGGCTGCTGCGCCTGCCCGACGAGACGCTCGTGCAGGGACCGCTGCTGGCGCACGATCTGCTGGTGCGGGTGGCGAACTCCTACTACGCCTACGTGCACTTCCCGGCCACAGTGCTCTGCCTCGTCTGGCTCTGGCTGCGCCGCCCGGCCCACTACGTGCGGCTGCGGCGGGCCCTGGCAGCGCTCACCGCGGTCGCGCTGGTGCTGCACGTCTGCGTCCCGCTCGCGCCGCCACGGCTGACCGCGCTCACCGGGCTGGTCGACACCGGCACCCGGTTCGGGCCGAGCGTCTACGGACCTCCCGACACCGACCAGCTGAGCAACCAGTACGCGGCCATGCCGTCGCTGCACGTGGGCTGGGCGCTGGCGATCGCGGTGGCGCTGATGGCGGTCACCACCGGACGCCGCCGCCGGCTCTGGCTGCTTCATCCGCTGGTGACCGCGCTCGTGGTGGTGGTCACCGGCAACCACTACTGGCTCGACGGCGTCGTCGCGGTGGTGCTTCTCGTGGTGATCCTGGCCGTGCTGCCGACACCCGCACCGGACCTGCCCACGCTCCCGCCCGGACCGCTGCGCCCGCACGTGGTGCCGGCGCCGCGCCGGGCCGGCCGCCGCCGGAACCCGAAGGTCCCGGCGGCGGCCGACGTGCGGCTGCGGCCACCCGGCCGGGGCTGACCGCCGCTCAGCGCAGCGTGCAGACCGTGCCGTTGAGGCGGAACGCACCCACCGGCACGTTCGGTCCGCTGTACGCGCCGACGAAGCCCACAGTCGTGCTCCCGCCGTCGGCGGCGAGCCGCCGGTTGTCGGCGGTGGGCGTCACCCGGACGTCGCGGCCCTGCTGGTCCCAGGTGGCGCTCCACCCGCTGCTCACCTGCTGCCAGGCGGTCGGCCAGGTCCAGGTGAGCGTCCAGCCGTCGACGGCCTTCGCACCCGTGTTGATGACCTCGACGTTCGCCACGTACCCGTTGCCCCAGTCGTTGTCGTCGTCGAACCGCACCGCGCAGGAGCTCTCGGCGGGGCTGCCGGTGGCGAACGTCAGCGGCGGCGACGACCACGAGACCCGCCCGGCGGTGTCCCGGGCCAGCACGTTGACCGTGTAGCGGGCGCCCGGTTCGAGGTTGCCCACTGTGAGCGAGGTGCCGGCGGTCTCGCCGAGCTGCTCGCTCACCGCGCCGTACTGGCGGTGCACCTCGTACTTGGCGATCGGGGATCCTCCGGGCGTGGCCGCCGGCCAGGAGATGGTCGCCGCGCGGTCGGTCACCGTGCTCGCCGTCGGCCGGCCCGGGGCGCCGGGCCGCCCGGCCGAGCTGCCGGCCGGTCGCAGCACGAGCGTGGTCAGCGAGTACGGCGGCAGCGTCCGCGCGGCCGCGCTGCCGGAGCGGCCGGTGCTGATCCCGGTCGCGCCGTTGGTGAACGTGTGCACGGTCGGTGCCTCGTCGGCCGGGGTGAACCCGGCGTAGTCGAGCGCCACCGGGTACGCGTTGTCCGGGTCCTTGTTGAGCAGCAGGACCGCGACGCTGCCGTCCGGCCGGCGGACCGCGTGCGCGGCGACCAGCGGCTGGTCGGTCCCGGCGCGGACGAGCTGGTCACCGGGCCGGACGAACAGGTTCATCATGGACAACGCGTGGTACGGCGCGAACGGGGTGTTGAACGCCGGCTGGCACACCTCGCCGTCGCTGGTGCAGTTGCCGCTGGAGAGCAGCCCGAAGTCGCCGTAGTCGGTCTGCCCGGCCACCTCGGAGACGGTGCCGATGCCGTTGTGCACGTTCCACCACTGCACCGTGAACACGCCCTGCTCCAGCAGGCCGCTGTAGGCGTCGGCCAGGAACAGCGCGCCCGGCGCGGTGGTGCGGCCGGCGTCCACGTTCAGCTCGGTGAAGCTGATCCCGATCCGGTCCGCGCCGGGGCCGGCGTACCGGGCGATCTGCTGGCGCAGCAGCCAGGCCGCGTCGGGCAGGTGGTTGGTGCGGGCCAGTGAGTCGGCGGCGCTGCCGCCCGGGTACCAGTGCACGTCCACGAAGTCGATCTTCGGGCCGGCGATGGACAGCACGGTCTGGTTCCACGGCCCCGGATCCGATCCGGCGGTGATGCCGTCCGGCCAGTTGCCGGGCATGGTGAGCACCGCGCCGACCTTGATGCTCGGGTCGACCGCCTTCATCGCGTCGGCGTACTCGACCACCAGCCGCGCGTACTGGGAGGCGCTCTTGTCCGGGTGGTCGTCGGCCTCCCAGGCCGAGCCGTAGTGGCCGTTGCCGTAGTTCTCGTTGCCGACGGTCCACCACTTGGCGCCGTAGCCCTTGGTGACGTTGGCGTAGCGGACCCACGCCGCCGCCTCGGCGGGCGTGCCGGTGCCGTAGTTCGCGATGATCATCGGCTCGGCACCGACGCGGCGGGCGCCGGCCATGAACGTGTCGAAGTCGGTGTTCGGTGCGACGTAGCCGCCGGGCGCGGTGTGCGTCTCCCAGTGGTAGATGTCGGCGTACGAGCCGCCGGGGTAGCGCAGCATCTTCACGCCCGCGGCCTTGAGCAGGTCGGACGTCTCGGCGCTGCCGAGCTGCGAGTCCCAGATGGCGTGGTTGACGCCGAGCGCGGTGGCCGGGACGGTGGCCAGCCCGGCGCGGGTGTTGACGGTGACGGTGACCGGGTCGGTGGGGTCGGCGGCGGCGACCGGCCCGCCGACGGTGCTGAGCGCGGTGGCGAGCAGCAGCAGGCTGGCCGCGAACGCGGTGGTTCTCCTCATGCGGGGGTGTCCTTCGGAGTGGGACGACGAGGCGATGCCCGGTCTGCGTCGTCCTCCCGGAGCCGTGACGGCGACGGGTGCCCACGAACGACGATCGGCTCCGCGCGGCGAGCCATCGATGAGGATCATACGCCCGGCGCGGGGGAGTGCAGGGCTTAATTTATAGACAGGAGTCTTTACTGTTAACAATGTTTAATTTATGTTCGGGGCACCTTCCGTTCCCCCCGAAGGAGTTGCCACCATGCGCCGAAGAATCACCCTCCCGCTGCTCACCGCCGGTGCCCTCACCGGGACGCTGGCGCTCGCCGCGCCCGCGCAGGCCCACGGCTACGTCTCCTCGCCGCCCAGCCGGCAGGCGCTCTGCGCGCAGAACCGGGTGCCCGACTGCGGTCAGATCAAGTACGAGCCGCAGAGCGTCGAGGGCCCCAAGGGCCTGCGCAGCTGCCACGCCGGCATCGCCCAGTTCGCGGTGCTCAACGACGACAGCCGCAACTGGCCGGCCACATCGGTCGGCAGCACCGTCACGTTCACCTGGGTCAACACCGCCCGGCACGCCACCGCCAACTGGGAGTACTGGATCGGCGGCACCCGGGTCGCCGTGGTCGACGGCGGCGGCCGCCAGCCCGGCGCGACCGTGTCGCACACCGTCAACCTCGGCGGCTTCTCCGGCCGGCAGAAGCTGCTCGCCATCTGGAACATCTCCGACACCGCCAACGCGTTCTACTCCTGCGTCGACCTCCAGATCGGCGGCGGAGGCGGCAACCCGACCCCGCCGCCCACCCCGACCGCGGCGCCCACCACGCCCGCGCCCTCGCCCACGCCCACCCGGACCAGCACCCCGGCACCGGGCGGCACGTGGACCGCCGGGCGGGCGTACCAGGTCGGTGACACGGTCACCTACGACGGCCGTAGCTACCGCTGCCGCCAGGCGCACACCGCCATCGCCGGCTGGGAACCGCCGAACGTACCGGCGCTGTGGCAGCAGATCTGAGCCCGCGTACCCGCGCGGTGGAGCCGGCCGGTCCCCGGCTCCGCCGCGCGTCCGCCGCGGCCCTGCTCGGCGTGGCGCTGGCCCTGCCCGGGTGCGGCGGCCCACCGGCCGCCGATCCGTCCCCGCCGGTCCCGTCCGCCACGACCTCGGTCCCGGCCGGCGCGGACGCCACTGTCAGCGGGATCGACGCGCTGTTCCTGGCCATGATGGTGGCGCACACCGAGCAGACGCTGGAGATCGTCCGGCTCGGCCTCGACCGAGCCACCGACCCGCGGATCCGCACGCTGATCGCCGCCGTCCGGGCCACCGAGACCGACGAACTGGCCACCATGCGTGGCTGGCTGCGCGAGGCCGGCCCGTCGGCCGCCGCCGCGGCCGCCCGGCACGACCACTCCGGGCACAGCGAGGCCGCCGCCGGACTGGCCCGCCTGCGCGCCGCCGCGCCCGCCGACGCCGACCGGGTGCTGCTCGACGTGCTCAGCCGGCACCAGCGCACCGCGGCCGACCTGGCCCGTGCCCAGGTCGCCGCCGGGACCAGCGAGCGGGTACGCGACCTCGCCCGCCGCATCGACCGTTCGCGTACGGCCGAGGTCGACCTGATGGCCGGCCTGGGCTGATCGGCGGCGTGCCGAAGCGCCGGAGCTGCCCGGACGGGGCATGACCTTCGTCACGGTCGTCGCCGCCGGTGACCGGCTCGACAAGAGCGGCGAATCGGCGCGCACCAGCCCTTTCCGCGAGCCGGCGGAGCAGATCGGCGCCGGCGGCGCGGCCGGTTCGCGTGCCGCCGCGGTTCTCCCGTCGGCAAAACCGGCCGCGCCTCGTCCCAGGTCATGGCTACGCTGTCGCCCGGACGCCGCCCCGCCGCGCGTTCCGCCCGCGCTCCGCAGACGGCGCGCGGCGCCGCCGCCGACACCCAGTGCCGGACCGGATCCAGGAGACCGTCAGTGACCCAGCAACCCGTCGCGACGTCGACGAAGCTCGACGCCGCCGTACTCAAGGTGGCCGGCGTCGTCGTGCTCGGTGCGATCATGTCGATCCTCGACGTGACAGTCGTCAGCGTGGCGCTGCCGACGTTCCAGAGCGAGTTCGACGCCACGTACGCCCGCGTCGCGTGGACCATGACCGGCTACACGCTCGCGCTCGCCACGGTGATCCCGCTCAGCGGCTGGGCCGCCGACCGGTTCGGCACGAAACGCCTCTACATGGTGGCGCTGGCGTTGTTCACCATCGGCTCGGGGCTGTGCGCCACGGCCGACTCGATCGGCGAGCTGATCGCCTGGCGGGTGATCCAGGGCCTCGGCGGCGGCATGCTCATGCCGCTCGGCATGACGATCATGACCCGGGCCGCCGGCCCGCACCGCATCGGCCGCCTGATGGCGGTGCTCGGCATCCCGATGCTGCTCGGCCCGATCACCGGCCCGATCCTCGGCGGCTGGCTGATCGACGTCGCGAGCTGGCACTGGATCTTCCTGATCAACCTGCCGATCGGCGTGGTCGCCCTGGTCTACGCCCAGCTCGCCCTGCCCAAGGACAACGCCGAGCCGTCCGAGTCGTTCGACTTCCTCGGCATGCTCATGCTCTCGCCGGGTCTCGCGCTGTTCCTCTACGGCATCTCCACGCTGCCCGAGACCGGCACCGTCGCCGACACGAAGGTCTGGCTGCCGATGCTCGCCGGCGGCGCGCTCGTGGTCGCCTTCGTGCTCTACTCGTTCCGGCCCCGGCACCCGCTGCTCGACCTGCGGCTGTTCCGCAACCGCAACCTGACCATCGCCACCGTCACCATGTTCGTGTTCATCATCGCGTTCATGGGCGCGGGCCTGCTGTTCCCCAGCTACTTCCTCCAGGTGCGCGGCGAGACGACGCTGACCGCGGGCCTGCTGATCGCGCCGCAGGGCATCGGCGCGATGCTGACCATGCCGATCGCCGGCATGCTCGCCGACCGCGTGCCGGTCGGCCGGACGGTGCCGTTCGCGCTCGTGCTCATCGCCGCCGGGTTCTTCACCTTCACCCAGCTCGGCACCGACACGTCGTACTGGCTGCTCTGCGGCTCGCTGTTCGTGATGGGCCTCGGCATGGGCGGCACGATGATGCCGATCATGACCTCGGCGCTGAAGACGCTCAGCGCGGCGGAGGTGGCGCGCGGCTCCACGCTCGTCAACATCCTCCAGCAGATCGGCGGCTCGGTCGGCGCCGCGGTCATGTCGGTCATCCTCACCAGCGAGCTGAACGGCTCCCGGCCAATCCCCGGCGTCACCGACCCGGCCACCGGCGCCCCGCTGACCGAGGCCCAGCTCGCCATCGCCTCCCAGCAGCAGCCCGAGCTGATTCAGCAGTTCCCGGTGCCGCCGTCGCTGATCGAGCGTGGGCTCGACTACGCGGCGAACTCCTTCTCCACCACGTTCTGGGTCGCCTTCGGTCTGGTGCTGCTGACCTTCATTCCGGCCGCGTTCCTGCCCCGCCGCCGCGAGCCCTCGCACCTGCTCGACGGCGACCCGGGCGAGGACAAGCGTCCGGTGCCGGTCCCGATCCACTGACCGCCGCCGTGACCCGGGGCCGGACGCAGAAGCGTCCGGCCCCGGGCCGTTTCCGGCGCCGCGATCCGCCACCCCGGCGACGGCCGGCGCCTAGGATCGGAGGCGGAACCGGAGGAAGGCGGGCCAGCGTGAGCGCAGACGACGCGCAGCGGGCGGCGCGACGGCGTAACCGGCTGCTGCTGGCGGGCCTGCTCGCCGTCGTCGGGCTGATCCTGCTGCTGCTCGGCCTCACCGTCGCCACCGGCACGGTCGCGGGCGTCGAGGTGGTACTCGCGCTGTTGCTGCTGGTGACCAGCTACGCGATCCAGCGGGTGGCCCGCCGCGAGACCGTCTACCGCGACGAGCGGCGCTGACCGGTCCGGCGTGCCGGCCGGGCTAGGCTGCCACCGTGGATCACGAAGATCGCATCGCGCTGTTCCTCGACTACGAGAACCTCGCCCTGGGCGTACGGGACCATCACGGCGGCCGCCCGTTCGACTTCCGGCCGATCGCCGACGCGCTCGCCGAGCGGGGACGCGTGGTGGTACGCCGGGCGTACGCGGACTGGTCGTACTTCGACGAGGACCGGCGCATGCTCACCCGCTCACACGTCGAGCTGATCGAGATCCCGCAGCGGATGGGCGCCTCGCGCAAGAACGCCGCCGACATCAAGATGGCGGTGGACGCGGTCGAGCTTGCGTTCGAGCGCGGCTACATCTCCACGTTCGTGATCTGCACCGGGGACAGCGACTTCACCCCGCTCGTGCACAAGCTGCGCGAACTCAACAAGCGGGTGATCGGCGTCGGGGTGGAGAAGTCCACCTCCGCGCTGCTGCCGCCGGCCTGCGACGAGTTCCTCTACTACGACCGCCTCGAAGGCGTGGACGTACCGCCACCGGCCGCCCGCCGCTCGCGCCCGGCCCGGCCCTCACCGGCGGAGCCGGCGCCCGAGCCCGTGGTGGTGACCGCGGCCGAGGAGGAGTCGGCGCGGGACGTCGACACGCTCGCCGTGCAGCTCGTGCAGACAGTGGCCGGCATGCAGGGCAGCTCCAGCGGCGACGTGACCGCCTCCGCGCTCAAGCGCGCCCTGCTCCGCAAGGATCCCACGTTCAGCGAGTCCGACTACGGCTTCCGTACCTTCGGGGAACTGCTGCGCCACCTCGCGGCGCACAACGTGGTCGAGCTGGCCGCCGGGCCCGCCAAGGGCGACCCGGAGGTGTCACTTCCCGAGCAGGGCGACCGGGAGGTCGCGTTCGGGCTGCTCCGCTCCGTGGTGGTGGACCTCGCCGCGGACGGCGGAGCGGTGGCGCTGTCCGGGCTGAAGGACCAGCTCCGGCGCGCCCGGCCCGACTTCAGCGAGAAGAAGCTGGGCTACCGCAGCTTCCTCCAGTTCTGCAAGGCCGCCGCGACGGGCGGCGCGGTGGAGTTGCGCTGGAGCCCGGACGACGGCGACTACCTCCTCACTCCCCAGACCCCCTGACCCACTCCGCCCCGCCCAACCCCGCCCCTCGCCCCCGCCTTTGCCTCCGCAATCTTGCACTTGCCGACCTCCGAAAGCGGGATGAATCGCCTATCCCGAGGGCAGCAAGTGCAAGATCGACGGGCGCGGGGCGCGGGGCGCGGGGCGCGGGGCGCGGGGCGCGGGGCTTGAGGGCTTGAGGGCTCGAGGGCTCGAGGGGATGGGATCGGGCGGCGAGGGGATGCAGCGGTGGGACGTGGCTGCGGGAAGGGCTGCGCCGGCGGGCCACGGCGCTGACCGATCTTCCCCACCTGGGACACCAGCTTGATCCACGCCAGCTCGCTTGATCCACGCCAGCTCGCCGAGGTGGCGGGGTCCGAGCCGGCCGGATGCCGCCACCTCGGCGTAATGGTGTCGATCAAGCGGCCGCCACGGGTGCGATCAAGCGGCCGCCACGGGTGCGATCAAGCAGTCGCCGCGGCAACCGCCTGGGCACAGCCGACCAGCAGCCCGGGCGCGGCCACCTCGTTCGCCGTCCTCGACCGGTACGCCGAGGGCGGCGGCACCTTCATCCCCGGCTGGCACTCGGCTCCGCGGGGTCAGGAGAGGGCCGCGTCCACCTGGGCTGTCGCGCCGAGCCTTACGGCCAGGCCGAGCCGTCGGCCCACCTGGCCCACCTGGCCCACCAGGTCCAGCAGGGCCGCCTCGGATGAGGCGGTCGGGCTCGGGTCGCCGGTGGGACCGGGCTCTCCGGTCGGATCCGGGTCGCTCGTCGGGCTCGCGGTCGGCGCCGGAGTCACCTGGTCGGCGGGAGGGCTGGGCGGCTCGACGGGCGTCGACGGGCGGTCGCCGACCCGTGCCGGCGGCGACCCGGCGACGGGCGGTGCGGTGGTGAGGACCCGCGCCCCGGACGCTGCGGTCGCGTTCGGGAGGCGCTTCGGTGGCGGCGCGGGCCGGGTCGGCCGGACCACCGGCGACGACGGGTCGACCGGAGTCGCCACGGGCGGCACCCCGGGCGCGGGCGGTGCGGCCGTGGTGGCGGGCGCGGTCGCCTGTCCGTGCGCCGGATCGGTCTGCCCGGCTGTCGCCGTCCAGGTGCCGGCGGAGGTGACGCCCAGCAGCACGGCCGCCGCCGCGACGCCGGCCGCAGCCAGCCGCTGGGGGAGTGCCCGGTCGGCCGGAGCGTCCCACGGGCCGAGCGGCCGGGGAGGCCGGGGCCGGGCAGCCCGGTGGGCGGACCGCAGCGCCTCGACGTCCTCGACGACCGCCTGCCGTGTGCCGGTGGCACCGGCGTGGGCGAGGGTGAGGTAGAACCTGGTGTTCGCCGCGCCCGGGGCCGGTACGCGCAGGCCCGCCGGGGCGCCGCCGTCGGCGTCGTGCAGCAGGGTGACCGGACGGTCCGGGTGGTGCCCGAGGCCGCGCACGTCCCGCAGCGGCCAGTCCCGCCGGGCGTTCTGCCCGGCGAAGGCCACCCGCCGGTCGGTCACCACGGCGGTGCCGCTGTCCACCACGCGCAGTCCCGCCGGCAGCGGGCCGTGGGACGGGTCGAGACAACCGGCGAGCGTGCGGCCCGGCACCGGCAGCCCGGGCAGGTGCCGGGCCGTCGCCTCGACCAGGTCGACTGTGGGCAGGATGCGGTAGACGACTTCGCCGTCGTCCAGCGGCACCGGCAGCGCGGTGCCGGGCAGTGGGCAGCCGTGGAAGCCCGCCGCCTCCATCGACAGCCGGTCGAGGTGGTCGGCGCGGCGGCGCCAGGTCCGGGCCGCCGTCTCGTACGCCTGGCGCCGGCGCTCGTTCTCGCGCCGCGCCCAGGCCAGTCGCCGCTGCGGATGAGCCCCGATCGCGTCGGGTCGCCTCGCCGTCACACCTGGTACAACGCCCTGCGGAGGGCGCGGATACGTGAGTGCGGCTATCGTCCGATTTGGCGGTGGTATGCCCCCGATTAGACTTCGCGCATGCCGCGGATCGTCCAGTTGCTGGCCTCACCCGTGCACCGGTACGTGGGCCGCCCGGCGGACGGACCCGCCCCCGCGCCACCGGGCGAGCTGGTGGACCGGGTGGAGCTACACGCCGGGCTCGGCATCGTCGGTGACCGCTACTTCGGCCGTCCCGCGCACCGTCAGGCGAGCGTCACGCTGATCGCGCGGGAGTCGCTGCCGCCCGGCGCGGACCTCACCCAGCTGCGGCGCAACGTGCTCACCGAGGGCATCCCGGTGGACGATCTGGTCGGGCGCGTGCTCACGCTCGACTCCGGCGACGGCCCGGTCCGGCTGCGGGTGCACCGGGCCGCCCCGCCCTGCGCCTGGCTCGACGTGGTGGTCGCCCCCGGCACGTGGAAGGCGATGCGCCGCCGCGGCGGCGTCCGGTGCTCGCCGCTCACCGACGGCGTCCTGCGGGTCGGGCCGGTCACCGTCTCCGTGGACGACTGACAGCGAGGGAACTTTCCTGACCCGCCGGCCGACCAACCGGGGGTGACCGGACTCCGGCGCCGGCAGGAGGGACGCCACTGATGAACCGAGCGGGGCGCGCATCCGTACCGTCCGGCATGAGCATGCCGGACCGGCGGGCCGGCCGCGGATGAGCCCGGACGACGACGAGCAGGTGACCGGGTGGGCACGACGCGCCGCCCGGGGTGACCAGCTGGCCGCTGCCGCGTTCGTCAGGGCCCTCCAGGCGCCGGTGTGGCGTTTCCTCGCCCACCTGGCCGGGCCCGCCGAGGCCGACGACCTGGCCCAGGAGACCTTCCTGCGCGCGCTGCGCAGCCTGCCCGGCTTCGCGGGCCGGTCGTCGGCGCGTACCTGGATCTTCACGATCGCCCGCCGGGTCGCGGTGGACCACGTGCGGGCGGCGACCGCCCGGCCCCGGGTCGCGGCGCTGCCGGACTGGCAGGCCGCCGCTGAGGCGGCCGGCGCGGTGACCGGCGGCGGGGAGGACGGGGTGGTGCTGCGCGGTCTCATCGCCACGCTGGCGCCGGACCGGCGGGAGGCGTTCGTGGCCACCCAGGTGCTCGGCCTGTCCTACGCGGAGGCGGCCGAGGTGTGCGGATGCCCGGTGGGCACCATCCGCTCCCGCGTGGCCCGCGCCCGGGAGGACCTGGTCGCCGCCTGGTCCGGCGATGCCCGCGACCGCCGGGCGCGCTGACACCACGACCGCCGAGAGCGCTGAGACACGACCGCCGAGGCCTGCGGGGACCGCGACCGGCCGGGGCCCGACCGCGACCGAGGGCCGCAGGGACGCCGCGAGCCGGAGATTCGCGCCGCGGGCCGTCAGGCGGCGCGCCGGTCGCGGGCCTGTGCGGGGTACGGGCCGGGCGGCACCAGCCGCAGCGCCGGCGCGGCCGGTTCCTCGGTCGGCAGCGCCCACCGGGATCCGTCCGGCCGGCGCTGACCGGGCGGGGTGTCGCCGGGGCGCCGGCCGAGGCGGGACAGCACCAGCATCACGGCCCAGCCGACCAGCAGGAAACCGTGGCTGACCAGCCGGGTCATCGCCACCTGCCCGGTGATCAGGTCGTTCACCGACAGCAGCACGAGCGTGGCGACGAACGCGCTGAGCATCGGCAGCAGGCCGGACGGGGCGGACCGGCGCGCGGCCACGTAGAGGAACCCGGCGCCGACCGCGACGTTCCACGCCGCCGACTCGTGCCACAGGTGCTGGCCGGAGGTGTGCGCGTGGGTGACGACCGCCTCCCGGCCGATCTGGGCCAGGCCGAGTACGAGCTGCACCGCGCCGAGCAGCCCGAGCGCCCCGCGCAGCCCGAGCGTGATCCGGTGGCGGCGGCTGGGCCGGGGCGGGGGAGCGGCGGCCAGGACCGCGTCGACCAGGTCGGGCACCCGCGGGGCGAGCTGCGTACGGGCCCGCCGGGTCACCGACGCGGCCGAGTCGAACCAGCCGCGGCAGCCGGCGCAGCCGGTCAGGTGCGCCTCGGCCGCCTCGATCTCCGACTCGGACGCCTCACCGTCCAGCTGTGCCGACAGGATCTCCCGCCACTGCTCACACACCATGTAGGGATAGTCGTCGGGAGCGCCGCGCTGGTTCCCGGCGGGGTGCGGGTCACGCCGGGCCGCCCGGCGGCGGCGGTCACGGCGCGGCGGCGACTACCCCGGGCGGGCACGGGTAAGCCGGCCGGGGAGGGGCCGCTGTGACACGCGAATTCGTGAACTGGTCCGGCAGTCTCCGCTTCACGCCGGGGGACCGGGCCGAGCCGGCCGACGAGGCCGAGGTGTGCGACCTGGTGCGCCGTGCCCGGGCCACCGGCGCCACCATCCGTCCGGTCGGTTCGGGGCACTCGTCCAGCCCGCTGGTGCGTACCGACGGGATCCTGCTCGGCCTGGACCGGCTGTCCGGCGTGATCTCCGACGACGGGCGGCTCGCGACCGCGTGGGCCGGCACCAAGCTCCGGGCGCTCGGCGAGGGGCTCTACGACGCCGGGCTGGCCATGGACAACCTGGGTGACGTCGACTACCAGTCGATCGCCGGGGCGACCGCCACCGGCACCCACGGCACCGGCATCGGCTTCGGGAACCTGAGCACCCAGGTCACCGGCGTACGCCTGGTCACCGGCACCGGCGACGTGCTGGACGTGGACGCGCGCCGCAACCCGGACCTGCTGCCCGCCGTCCGTCTCTCCCTCGGCGCGCTGGGCGTGATCACCCGGATCACGCTCGACGTGCAGCCGACCTATCAGCTGCACCGCCGTTCCTGGTGCACGCACCTCGACTGGACCCTGGACCACCTCGCCGAGCTCCAGCACACCAACCGCAACATGGACTTCTACTGGTACCCGCGCAGCGACCGGACGCAGATCCGGGTGATCAACCGCATCGACACGGACGCCGCGCCGGACCGGGCGGACGTCCGGTTGCCGGACGGCGAGCCCCGGCAGAGCCAGGTCGGGCCGACCCACCGCACCATTCCCCGGGACCGGGAGCTGCGCTTCGAGGAGATCGAGTACATGCTGCCGTCGGAGGCGTTCCCGGCGTGCTTCGCCGAGGTACGCCGCCGGGTGCGCGACCGGCACCGCCGGGTGGCCGCCTGGCGGGTGCTGGTGCGCACCATCGCCGCGGACGACATCTGGCTCAGCAACGCCTACGGCCGGCCCACCACCACGATCGCCTGCCTGCAGAACACCTCACTGCCGTACGAGGAGTACTTCCGGGACGTGGAGGCGGTGTTCCGGCACTACGGCGGGCGCCCGCACTGGGGCAAGAAGCACTGGCTCGGCGCGGGGGAACTGCGTCCCCTCTTTCCCCGCTGGGACGACTTCCAGGCGGTGCGCCGCCGGCTCGACCCGGACGGGGTGTTCCTCACGCCGGACCTGGCCCGGCTGCTGGAGGAGCAGTGAGCGCGCCCGTCGGCGCCCGGGTCTGGGTGGTGCCCGGCGGGCACGTGCCGTTCCCCGCGCACGGCCCGGAACCGGCGTTCACCGCCTTCGACCAGCTCTGCGTGCTCAACGCAGGTGACCGGGACGCCGCTGTGGAACTGGACTTCTACTACCAGGACACCGAGCCGGTGGGGCCGTACCGGCTGCTGGTCGGCGCCCGCCGCATCCGGCACGTACGGGTCAACGACCTGATCGATCCGGAGGCCGTGCGGCTGGACCGCCCGTACGGCTGCGTGCTGCGCTCCCCGGTTCCCGTGGTGGTGCAGTTCCTGCGCCAGGACACCCGGCTGCCCGGTGTGGTGGCGCTGACCGGCACGATGGCGTACCCCGGATGAGATTCGAGCGGTCGGCCGCGGGTACCCCGGTACATGCGGGCTGTCGTCGACCGGGTGCGTGATGCGGGCCGGACCGGTCACCGGAGGCTGCGGACGTACTTCCTCGTGGCGGTCCAGGCCGGCCTGGCCGCCGCGCTGGCCTGGACGGTCGCCCGGGAGGTGCTCGGTAACCCGGACCCGACGTTCGCGCCGGCCGCGGCGGTGAGCGTCATCGCCGCCTCGCTCGGCAACCGCACCCGGCGGACCGTGGAGCTGGTGGCCGGTGTCGTGCTCGGCATCGTCCTCGGTGACCTGCTGGTGGGTCTCCTGGGCACCGGGCCGTGGCAGACCGGCGTGATCGTGTTCCTGGCGGTCACCGCGGCGGTGCTCGTCCGCGGCACCGGCGCGCTCGTCACCCAGGCCGGCGGCACGGCGGTCCTGGTCGCCACGCTGACCCCGGTGTCGCCCGACCTGGAGCTGCCCCGGACCGTCAACGCGCTCGTCGGCGGTGTGGTCGGCCTGCTCGTGGTGCTGGTGATCGCGCCGTTGAACCCGCTGCGCGCGGTCCGCCGCGTCGCCGACCCGGCGCTCGACAGGTTCGCGTGCCAGATGACCGCGTCGGCGGAGGCGCTGGCGCGGGCCGACGTGCGCGCGGCCGACGAGGTGCTGGCCCGGATGCGCGCCGCCGAGGCGGAGCTGGACCAGATCGACGAGATGGTCACCGCCGCCGACGAGGTGGTGCGGTTCTCCCCGGTGCGCTGGCGGCGACGGCGGGCCCTGGCCGCGTACCGGCACGGCGCCGAGCACCTGGACCGGGCGTTCCGCAACAGCCGCGGCATGGTCCGCCGGATCGGCACCACGTTGCGGGACCGGGAGCCGGTGCCGCCGCAGCTACCAGCCGCGCTCGAGCACTTCAGCGAGGCGATCCGGCTGCTGCACCGGGAGTTCCTGGCCGCCGAGGAGCCGGTCGCCGCCCGGGAGCGGGTGCTGCGCGCGGTGCGCGACGCGGGCGAGGCGTGCCGGCAGGACATCGGCTTCTCCGGCACCATCGTGGTCTCGCAGTTGCGGACCGTCGCCAACGACCTGCTGCGCGCCACGGGCGTGCCGCCGGACGAAGCCCGCCGGCTCGTCCGCCGGGCGGCCGCGGCCCGCTGAGGCGGCCGGTCACACCTCGGTCAGCCGGGACTTCTGCACCTTGCCCATCGCGTTGCGGGGCAGCGCGCCGACCAGCCGTACCTGCCGGGGGCGTTTGTGCGCGGACAGGTGCCGCGCCACGAAGTCGATCAGCTCCGTCTCGGCCACTCCGTCGCCCACCACGTACGCGGTCACCTGCTGGCCAGGTCGGGGTGGGGCGTGCCGACCACCGCGGCCACCCGGGTGGGCCAGGAGGGCGTCCTCGGCCACCCCTGCCGGGCGTGCCGTCGGGTATGTGTCATCGTGGTCGGCGGCGAGGGAGGGTGGCATGTCGGGTCCGTTGCGCGGGGTGCTGGTCGCCGACTTCTCCCGGATCCTCGCCGGGCCGTACGCGACCATGCTCCTGGCCGACCTCGGCGCCGACGTGGTCAAGGTGGAGGCGCCCGGCGGGGACGACACCCGCGGCTGGCTGCCCCCGGTGCGCGACGACGTGGCCACCTACTACCTGGCGGTCAACCGCAACAAGCGATCGCTGGTGCTCGACCTGACCGATCCCGGCGACCTGACGCTGGCCCACCGGTTGGCCGACCGGGCCGACGTGCTGATCCAGAACTTCCGCCCGGGCGCGCTGCGCCGCTTCGGCCTCGACCACGGCACGGTCACCGCCCGCAACGCCCGCCTGGTGTACGCCTCGATCAGCGGCTTCGGCGACGCCGGGGGCGCCGACCTGCCGGGGTACGACCTCATGGTGCAGGCCGCCGCCGGGCTGATGAGCCTCACCGGGGACGCGGACGGCCCGCCCTACAAGGCCGGGGTGGCGGTGTTCGACGTGATCGCCGGACTGCACGCGGCGGTCGGGATCCTGGCCGCGCTGCGGCACCGGGAGGAGACCGGTCGTGGGCAGCACGTCACCGTGGACCTGCTCTCCTCGGCGTTGTCCGGGCTGGTCAACCACACCAGCGCGTACGTCGCGGGTGCGGCGGCGCCGCACCGGATGGGCAACGCACACCCGAGCATCGTGCCGTACGAGCCGCTGCCCACCGCCGACGGCGAGCTGGTGGTGATCGCCGGGAACGACGGCCAGTTCCGTACCCTCTGCGGGGTGCTCGGCGTGCCGGAGCTGGCCGGCGACGCGCGGTTCCGCGGCAACGCCGACCGGGTCGCGCACCGCGACGAGCTGCGGCCGCTGCTGGTGGCGGCGCTGTCCCGGCGCGGCAGCGCGGACTGGTTCGCCGAGCTGCGCGCCGCGGGCGTGCCGTGCAGCCCGATCAACTCGGTGGCCGAGGGGGTGGCGCTGGCTCAAGGGCTCGGCCTGGATCCGGTGGTGACGACCGGCGGGGTACCGGGGATCCGGAATCCGATCGGCCTGTCCGGGGCGCCACCCCGCTACGACCTGCCGCCGCCGGAGCTGGACGAGCACGGCGCCGAACTGCGCGCCTGGCTCGCCGCGGAGTGACCAGCCCGGCCGCCGTCAGAGCGTCTCGACCAGCCGGAAGCGTTCCAGCACGGCCGGGGTGTCGTCGTCCACTGTGAACCCGGGGTCGCCGAGCCAGCCACGGTAGTCGTCGCCGTGCCAGAACCGTTCGTGGCCGGCGCGCCAGGCGGCGACCGTCTCGAACCCCTCGCCCTCGTCCCGGGCGTGGTCGAGGTCGACGTCGCCGAGGCGGGCGACGCGGACCTCGACCAGCTCGATCACCACCACCGGCCGGCCGTCGGAGTCGATCACCGCCGAGCGGGTGCCGACGGCCGGTAGCGGCTCACCGTCGATCTCGTAGTCCTGGAGCAGGCCGGTGGTGGTGGTCTTGCTCCCGTCGAGCACCGTGGCGACGAGCTGGTCGCGCAGCGGGCCGGGGAAGGCGAACTCGAAGGTGGGCAGCTCGGCGTCCATGCGCGGCAGCGTAGCGGTCAGCGGCGACGCAGCGCCGGGTCGAGCAGGGCGGGCGGGGTGTCGTGCTTCTCCTGCGGGGCCAGGTCGACGCCGGGGGCGACGATCGCGTCGATCGCGTCCAGGACGTCGGCGTCCAGGACGGTGCCCGCGGCGGCGAGCTGGCTGTGCAGGTGTTCCGGCGTGCGCGGACCGATGATCGCGCTGGTCACGGCGGGGTGCGCGGTGACGAAGCCGAGTGCGAGCTGGATCAGCGTGAGTCCTGCTTCGTCGGCGACACCGGCCAGCCGTTCCACCGCGTCGAGCCGGGCCTGGTTGGCCGGGACCGTGGGGTCGAAGCGCTGCGGCATGAACGTGGACCGGTGGGTGGTGATCTCGCGGCCGGCCCGGATCGCCCCGGAGAGCCAGCCCGAGGCGAGCGGGCTCCAGACCAGGACGCCGAGCCCGTAGTGCTGTGTGACCGGCAGGACGTGTGCCTCGATGCCGCGTTGCAGGATCGAGTAGCTGGGCTGCTCGGTGACGTACCGGCCGAGGTGGTGCTCGCGGGCCGCCCACTGCGCCTCGACCAGGCGGTGGGCCGGGTAGGTGGAGGTGCCGAAGTACCGGATCTTGCCGGCCTGCCGCAGGTCGGTCAGCGCCGACAGCGTCTCCTCGTCGCTGGTGGCCGGATCCCAGCGGTGGATCTGGTAGAGGTCCACGTGGTCGACGCCGAGCCGGCGCAGGCTGTCCTCCAGGGCGGTGACCAGCCAGCGCCGGGAGCCGCCCGGGCGGTTGCGCTCCTCGCCCATGGGCAGGGCGGCCTTCGTCGCCAGCACCACGTCGTCGCGGCGGCCGGCGATCGCCCGGCCGACCATCTCCTCGGAGATCCCGTTGCCGTAGGCGTCGGCGGTGTCGATCAGGTTGATCCCGGCGTCGAGTGCGGCCCCGACGAGCGCGGTGGCCTCGTCCTGGGTGGTGCGCCCGATCGGGCCGAGGTTCATGGCGCCCAGCGCGAGCGTGCTGACCTGTACGCCGGTGCGGCCCAGGGTGCGGTACTGCATGGGTGTCCCTCCGGTGGCCGCGACGGGCGCGGCCTGACTCGGTGATCTCTCGTCCCGCCTGGCATGATGGCCATGCGGAACATTGCTCCGGTAACGATACGGAACGCTGTTCCGTTTGACAACCGCAGTCCAGGAGAGGACGCCGAACGTGACCGACACCACCGGGCCGGGCCGACGCCGGGCCGACGCGCGGCGCAACCAGCGCTCGCTGCTCGACGCCGCCGCCGCGGTGTTCGTCGCCTCCGGCGTCGAGGCCCCGGTACGCGACATCGCCGCCGCCGCAGGCGTCGGCGTGGGTACGGTCTACCGGCACTTCCCGACCCGCGCCGACCTCGTGGTCGCGGTGTACCGGCACCAGGTCGAGGCGTGCGCCGAAGCCGGCCCGGTCTGCCTGGCGCAGGCACCCACCCCGTACGCCGCGCTGACCCGATGGATCGACCAGTTCGTCGACCTGCTGGTCACCAAGCACGGGCTCGCCGCGGCGCTGCGCGCGGACAGCGGGCAGTTCGACGCGCTGCACGGCTACTTCGTCGACCGGCTGGTGCCGGTCTGCGCCGCTCTGCTGGACGCCGCGGCCGAGGCCGGCGAGATCCGCCGGGACGTCGACGCGTACCAACTGCTTCGCGGCGTCGGGAACCTCTGCATCGGCGCGGACAGCGATCCCCGCTACGACGCGCGCCGGCTGGTCGGCCTGCTGCTCGCCGGGCTGCGGTACCGGGACTGACCGCCTGCTCAGCCGGCGGGCGGCAGCCGCCGGTCGAGCCAGTCCAGCAGGACCCGTTCGTACTGCGGGCTGACGCTGTCCAGATCCTCGCCCTCGCCGAGCGTGGGGGCATGGTCGCAGCCGGCCAGCCGCGCCACCGTCAGCTCGGCGTCGCGCGCCGCCCGCCGCCACACCGCGAGGCTGTCCTCGATCGGGATCCACGCGTCGGTCTCGCCGTAGCAGAGCAGCACCGGGCAGGTCAGCCGCGCCAGCACCGGCGCCGGGTCGTAGTCCATGTCGGTCCAGGTGCCGGGCGTCGCGGGCAGTTCGTTCGGCAGGAACGCCAGCGGGAACCACCGGCGGCGGGCCGCCGCGTCGATCGCCGCCTGTGCCTCCGCGCGCGGCACGTCGCCGCGCTGGAATCCCTCGGCGACGCGGCGCAGCTCGGCCAGCTCGGCGAGGTCGGCCGGGCCGTAGCCGTTGCGGCGGAGCTGCTCGGCGGTGCCGTGGCGCATCTGGACCGCGGGGCTCACCGCGCTGCACCCCACCAGCACCAGGAAGTCGACCGGGTGCCGGACGGCGGTCAGGGCCGCCGCCCACGCGCCCTGGCTGAAACCCCACAGCCCGACCGGCGCCGACCCGACGTGCCGGCGCAGCTCCGCCACGGCCGCCGACGCGTCCTCGGCCTGGTCGGCCAGCGGCACGTCGTGCCCGTCGATCCGAGGGCGGCGGTCGTAGCGCAGCACCGCGATCCCGGCCGGAGGCAGCAGCCGGGCCAGATGGGCGTAGAGGAAGTAGGAGTGCTGCTCGGCATGCGAGCCGTGCAGCACCACCAGGCCGCCGCGTACCAGCCCGGCCGGCAGGTCGAGGACCGCCGGCAGGCCCGCCGTGCCGACTGTCGTCTCCATGCCGGGCAGTGAACCACGAACCGTCCCGCCCGGTGGTCCCGGCCGCCGTCCGGGACACCCGCGTGCGTACGCTGACCAGGTACGCCGCCGCGACCGTGGAGAACCGCCATGACCAGCCCCGCACCCCGTACCGTCCGGGTCGCCCGCCCCGAGGACGTCGCAGCCCTCGTCGACCTGATCGAGTCGGCGTACCGGGGTGAGCGCAGCCGGCAGGGCTGGACCCACGAGGCGGACCTGCTGGCCGGGCAGCGCACCGACCCGGCGATGGTGACCGCCGCGGTCACCGGCCCGGACGGCGTGGTGCTGGTCGCCGAGCAGGACGGCGACCTGGTGGCCTGCTGCCAGCTGGAGCGCCGCGACGACCACGTCTACTTCGGGATGTTCGCTGTCGCGCCCGGCCGGCAGGGCGGCGGCGTGGGCCGGGATCTGCTGGCCGAGGCCGAGCGCTACGCGGCCGAGCAGTGGCACGCCGGTGAGATGCGGATGACCGTGATCGTCCAGCGCGACGACCTGATCGGCTGGTACGAGCGGCGCGGTTACGTCCGCACCGGCGAGCTGAGCCCGTTCCCGTACGGCGACGAGCGGTTCGGCGTGCCGCTGCGGGCGGACCTGGCGTTCGAGACGCTGCGCAAGAAGCTCGGCTGACTCAGCCCGGCCGGTCGACGAGCGCGACCAGTTTCTTCGGGGCCAGCACGCAGTAGCTCTCGGTGAGCAGTTCGGCGACCTCGGTCCAGTCCGTGTCCGCGTCCAGCCGCAGGCCGACCACGTCGGCGGCCCAGTCCGGCTTGAAGAAGTGCGGCCCGGCCGCGAGCAGCCCGGCGATCTCGTCGCCGGGGGAGCGGAACGTCATCACGCAGACCGGCTCGTCGGTCGCCGCGGCCCGTGCGTACGCCGCCTGGTGGCCCGGGTCGACGGTGAGCACGTGGGCGAACGTGCGGCCGCGGACGCGCCACCGGACGCCCACCCAGGCCGCCTCCTCGTAGGTCTCCGGCAGGCCGAGGCAGACCGGCCGCAGGCGGTCGAGGTGCTCGGGCGGGACGTCTCCGGGGCCGGTCATGCGCGCAGGCTAGCCGCACCCCCCGACATTCCGGCCGCACCGGCGTGGCGGCGCCGACGCTGCCCGCCCGACCGGGAAATGTCGTAGCCGGGGAGTACGACAGCGATGAGTTTCGGTGAGCCGCACGGTCATTGCGGGGAGAACCCCTCGGACGAGAGGACGAGACATGAGCGGCGTACGAGTACTGGTCGGCACGCGCAAGGGCGCGTTCATCCTGACCTCGGACGGCAAGCGCGACGACTGGACCGTCGACGGGCCGCACTTCGGCGGCTGGGAGATCTACCACCTGACAGGTTCGCCTGTCGAACCGGACCGGCTGTACGCGTCCCAGTCCGGCGGCTGGTTCGGGCAGCTGATCCAGCGCTCGGACGACGGCGGCCGGACCTGGACGACGGTCGGCAACGACTTCGCCTACAGCGGCGAGGTGGGGCAGCACCTCTGGTACGACGGCACTCCGCGGCCGTGGGAGTTCAAGCGGATCTGGCACCTGGAGCCCTCCCGCCACGACCCCGACACCGTGTACGCGGGCGGCGAGGACGCCGCCCTCTACCTGTCCACCGACGGCGGCCAGAAGTGGTCCGAGCTGACCGCCCTGCGACAGCACCCGACCGGCCCGTCCTGGCAGCCCGGCGCGGGCGGGATGTGCCTGCACACGATCCTGCTCGACCCGGCCGACCGGGACCGGATCTACGTCGCGATCTCGGCGGCGGGCGCGTTCCGCAGCGACGACGCCGGCGCGAGCTGGCTGCCGATCAACAAGGGGTTGCGCTCGGGCGAGATCCCGGACACCGACTCCGAGGTGGGGCACTGCGTGCACCGGCTCGCCCAGCATCCGTCCCGGCCGGACACGCTGTTCATGCAGAAGCACTGGGACGTCATGCGCACCGACGACGCCGGCGCGAACTGGCGGGAGGTCAGCGGCGACCTGCCGACGGACTTCGGCTTCCCGATCGCGGTGCACGCGCACGAGCCGGAGACGGTCTACGTGGTGCCGATCACCAGCGACTCGCTGCACTACCCGCCGGAGGGCAAACTGCGCGTCTACCGCAGCCGTACCGGCGGTGAGCACTGGGAACCGCTGACCGAAGGGCTGCCGCAGTCGCACTGCTACGTCAACGTGCTGCGCGACGCGATGGCCGTCGACACGCTCGACCCGTGCGGCGTCTACTTCGGCACCACGGGCGGTCAGGTCTACCACTCGGCCGACGGCGGCGACACGTGGGCGCCGATCGTGCGGGACCTGCCGGGCGTGCTCTCGGTCGAGGTCCAGGTGCTGCCGTGATCCGGGTGGTGCTGCCGGCGCACCTGAAGAACCTGGCGCACGTCACCGGCGAGGTCCGCGTCGAGGTGGCCGGGCCGCCCACCCAGCGGGAGGTGCTCGACGCGCTGGAGACCGCGTACCCGATGCTGCTCGGCACGATCCGCGACCGGCACAGCGGGAAACGCCGGCCGTTCGTCCGCTTCTACGCCTGCGAGCTGGACCTCTCCAACGAGTCCCCGGACGACCCGTTGCCGGAGGAGGTGGTCGCCGGCAAGGAGCCGTTCATCGTGCTCGGCGCGATGGCGGGCGGTTGAGCGGCACGGCCGGTGGTCGAACGGCACGGCCGGGAACCGTGCTCGTCACCGCCACGTCTGACCGGCATGACCCGTCACGGATCCCGGACGTTTGGATGGACGATGGCCGCCGCGCTGGCTCTCGCCGGCTGCACCGCGTCACCGCCGGCCGCCGACCCGCCGCCCACCGGGCGGGTCGTACCGGCCGGCGGGCTGCGGCTGGTGGCTTTCGACGGCTGCGACGAGGCGCTGCGGCAGCTCCGCACGGCCGCGAAGGCGGCGGTCGGCCCGTGGGGTTTCGGCCCGGACGTACGCATGCAGTTCAGCGCGGAACGGGCGGCGGTCGGCGGCGCCGCCAAGGACGCGGCGTCGGCGTCCACGCCCGACTTCTCCGGCACCAACGTGCACGAGGCCGGCGTGGACGAACCGGACCTGGTCAAGACCGACGGGCGGCGGATCGTCACGGTCAGCCGGGGCGTGCTGTCGGTGGTCGATCCGGCGAGCCGCCGCGTGACCGGCCGGCTGGCGCTCGACCGCGATGCCGAGCGGTTCTCCGGCGACGAGGGGAGCCTGCTGCTGCACGGTGACCGGGCCCTCGTGCTGCTGCACGCCGGACGGACCGTCAAGGGCCCCGTACCGGACGGGCAGACGCGCCCGGGCGCGACCCCGCAGGCCCGGCTCGTCCTGGTGGACCTCGCCGGACCGCCCCGGGTGGTGGGGGAGTACCGGATGGACGGTCTCCTGGTCGACGCCCGGCAGTCCGGCGGGACCGCCCGTGTGGTGATCCGGTCCGCGCCCCGGCTCGACTTCCCGTACCCGTCCGGTCGCCGGACCGACGCCCAGCGGATCGCCGCCAACCGGGCGGTCATCGACAAGGCCACGCTCGACGACTGGCTGCCCCGCTACGAGATCCGCGACAGCGTCCGGACCGTCGGCACGGGGCGGGTCGGCTGCGACCGGGTCAACCGTCCGGCCGGATTCTCCGGCGCGTCGATGGTGACGGTGCTCAGCTTCGACCTGGGCGCGGCTGCGCTCGGTGCCGGTGACCCGGTCACCGTGGTCGCCGACGGCGACACCGTCTACAGCAACGGCGCACGCCTCTACGTCGCCAACGACCACCGCTGGCGGATGTGGCGTGGCGGACCGTCCGGGGCACGTGACACCAGCACCGAGATCTACCAGTTCGACACCGCGGCGGGCACGCCACGCTTCGTCGCCGCCGGGTCCGTGCCCGGCTGGCTGATCAACCAGTACGCGCTGTCCGAGTGGGACGGTCACCTCCGGGTGGCGACCACGACGGGTGACACCTGGGGGCGCGGCACGTCATCGCAGTCCGGCGTCTACGTGCTGCGCGCCGACGGTGCCACGCTGAAGCGGGTCGGCGCGGTGACCGGCCTGGGCAAGGGCGAGCGGATCTTCGCGGTGCGGTTCGTCGGCGGCACCGGCTACGTGGTCACGTTCCGGCAGACCGACCCGCTGTACGGCGTGGACCTGCGCGACCCGGCCGCGCCCCGGGTCACCGGCGAGTTGAAGATCAACGGGTACTCGGCGTACCTGCACCCGGCCGGCGACGGCCGCCTGATCGGGGTCGGGCAGGACGCGACGGACCGGGGACGGGTGACGGGCACCCAGGTGTCGCTGTTCGACGTGGCCGACCCGGCCCGTCCGGCGCGCATCGCCCAGCACCACGTCCCGGGCGGCTGGTCCGAGGCGGAGCACGACCCGCACGCGTTCCTGTACTGGGAGCCCGAGCGCCTGGTGGTGCTCCCGGTGCGGCAGCCGGGCGTGGTCACCGACCGCGCCGACGGCACCAGGCGCCCGCCGTCCGGCGGTGTGCTGGCGCTGCGCATCGGCGACAAGGGCTTCACAGTGGCCGGTGCCGTCGACCACCCGGGCGTCCTGGCCGACGGCGGCGAGTGGGCACCGATCCGCCGCTCGCTGATGATCGACGGTGTGCTCTGGACGGTCTCCGACGCCGGTCTCAAGGCGACCACCCTGTCCGGCATGACCACCCTGGACTGGGTGCCGCTGACCTGACAACGACGGAGGAGGAAACCCGCCGCCGGCGGACGGAACCGCCGGCCTGACGTCGACCCGGGGAAAACCCGTCGCGACGGCGGGCGCCGTCCCGGATGATCGGGCCGTGCGCATCCGGCTGCGGCGACTGTGGATCGACGGGCGCGCCTTCACCTGGCGGGCGGAGATCCGCGAGGTACGGGGCGACACGGACTGCCACCGCTGCATCCGGCTCCGGATCTGGGGCGGCGGGAAGACGGGCCAGGCGCTCCAGGCAGATCTGCTGTCGACCACCTGGGGGACGCGCTGGTCGCCCTGTGCCGTCGACGACGCCTACCCGACCTCGGCCGACGTACGCGCCGTCATCGAGTACGCCCTGCGGCACGGATGGCAGCCCGATCGGCGCGGCGGCACGTACCGGCTCGTCGAGCGGGAGCACGCGGCCCGGTTCCGGTTGCCCGGATTCCTGCTCACCGACCGGCTGCGTGGACCGGAGGGCGGTGACCCGACGCGGCGCGTCGTGTCGGCGTGGGCCGCCGCGGACGGCGACTGACCGGACCTCGCCGCGCGCTGTGGGCGCGCGACGAGGTCCGGCACGTCACTGTTCCAGCGCCGCCTCGGCGGCCGCGACCTGCGGTCCCACCCGCAGCGCGTACGCGACGACGCCGCCGAGGAGGAACGTCGTGGCGGTGACCGCGGCGATCCGGTTGCCCGGCTCCTGCGCCATCCACAGCGCGACCTGCCGCCACTCCGGTCCGCCCGGTGCGGCCAGGAAAGCCCCCAGCGCAGCCCAGGCGGTCGGCACCTGCCAGGCGGCCCGCGCGCCGGCGAGCGCGGCCCCGAGTCCGACCAGCCCGGTCAGCCCGGCCGTGTTGCGGGCCAGCACGGACAGCGGCCCGAAGTCGGCGCCGAGCATGCGGGCGGCGGCCAGCAGCCCGACCACCGCCGCCCCGTACGCGAGCAGGTGCCCGGCCCGGCGCGGCGCCCACTGCCACGCGGCGGTCTTCTCCAGCGCCGGGTCGGTGCCGGCGAGCGTCGGCCCGAGCGGTGCCACCGCCATCGCGGTGGTGAGCACGGCGAGGCCGGCGGGCACCTCGGGACGGTCGCTGAAGGCGGACCAGGAGGCGGTCATCACCGCGACGGCGACTGCCGATCCGGCCAGGGCGGCGGGTAGCCGGCGGGACCGCACGTACAGCGGCAGCCAGCGGGTCACGGCGCGGCCCGGCCGGTGAGCGCCGGCATCAGGTCCGGCTCGCACCGCGCGGCCGCGTCCCGCAGCGCGGTGACCCGCCGCAACTGCTCCGGCTCGGGCAGCGCGCGCAGTTGCCGCACCCCGGCCCGGATCTCCTCCTGCTGCTCGTCGGCGTACCGGTATCCGGTCCAGGAGTCCCACAGCCGCACGGTGTCGGTGTCCAGCAGCCAGGCCGCGACGATCGCCGGGGCGATGTCGTCGCCGCTGCGCCCGCAGCCGGACCACCGGGTGCCGCCGCCCATGGCGATGCGCTCGGCCACGTCCGCGGCCCGGCCGGTGTCCGGATCGACCTCCAGGTGGAACTGCACGGTGCCGGGTGTGGGCTTGGGCCGGTGCCACTGCTCGCTGTCGTTGCTGCCGATGGTGTCCAGCCGAAGCTCCACCGCGCGGGTCGGCGCGTTCGGCAGCTTCGCCAGCGCGTGCAGCCCTCGCCGGGCCTCGGTGGTGACCTCGGGCAGCAGGTGCGCGTTGACGGCGGTGACGCACACCTGCGGCGTGCCGTCGGCGCAGACGTAGCGGCGCGCTTCCGCATCGAGCTGCCAGATGCCGGCGGGGCCCGGTACGCCGATCAGCAGGAGACCCACCACACCACCGGCGAGGCTCGCCGCCGCGCCGGCCCTGGTCAGCCAGGATCTGCCTGCCGCCAGCAGCAGGCCGGCCAGGACCAGCCCGGCGCCCAGCACGAGGCGGCTCAGCAGCAGCCGGTCGGACAGCGTCTCCCACGGGGTGTCCGGCGGCCAGGAGATCATGAGGGACGCGTTCGTCAGCCGGCTGCCCGTACCGCCGAGCATGGCCGTGCCCTCCTGCGCGACCAGACCGGCGGCGGCCAGCAGCGGCGGCAGCAGCGGTGAGGACCACAGCCGGCCGACCGCCACGCCGACCCAGGCCGCGCCCACCAGCACCAGCACGTCGATCAGGGGCCCGGCGAGTCCGCGTACGCCGAGGTGGGCGCCGCCGGAGGCGACCACCGCCGCGCTGGCGGCGAGCACGAGCAGGTGCGCGGCCGCGACGGCGACGCCGAGCGCTGCCATCGCTGGTAGCGCGCGCTGCCAGCGGGGCCGGCCGGTGCTGTTCATCAGTTCCTCGGCGCGGGTACGCCGGTCCCGGCGGCCCAGCACCGCGCCACCGGCGAGCGCGAGCGGCATCAGGAAGAACACGTCGGAGGCGTGCACGTAGCCCAGCCGCAGCCACTGGCCCTGCCAGAAGCTGTACATGCTGGCGGTGCCGAGGGCGCCGACGGCCAGCAGCAGCACCGCCACGGCCGGCGCGTTGGAGCGGCGCAGTTCGATGCGTACCTGTCTGATCATCAGGCGCTCCGGTGCTGCTTGAGGAGGTGCGAGTAGCCGCGCTCGGCGGCGCTGTCGCCGACGCCGCCGGTCTCGCCGTGGCGGATCAGGTCGGCGGGCAGGCCCTGGAACACGCGGGTGCCGTGGTCCATCAGGATGACGTCGGAGCAGGCCGCCACCACGTCCTCCACCAGGTGGGTGGAGACCAGCACGCAGGCGTCCGTGCCGAGTTCCCGGATCAGCTCGCGGAACTCGACCCGCTGTTCCGGGTCCAGGCCGACTGTCGGTTCGTCGAGCAGCAGCAGGTCCGGTTCGTTCACGATGGCCTGGGCGATGCCGGCCCGGCGCAGCATGCCGCCGGACAGCGACTTGAGCTTGGCGTCGGCCCGGTCGGTGAGGCGTACCCGGTCGATGGCCTGCTGGGCCGCGCCCGGCACCGCCGAGGCGGGCATCTCCCGCAGCCAGGCCACGTACTCGACGTACTCCCGGACGGTGAACCGGGGGTAGTAGCCGAACTGCTGCGGCAGGTAGCCGAGCCGGCGGCGCACCGGCCGCAGCTCACGGGACGCGGTGGCGTCCGCGCCGAGCAGCCGCAGCACGCCGGCGTGCGGCTTGACCACTGTGGCGAGCGCACGCATCAGGGTGCTCTTGCCGGCGCCGTTCGGGCCGAGCAGCCCGTGCACGCCGGCGCCGAGCGTCAGGCCCAGGTTGTCGACTGCGAGGTGCCGCCCGGCCTTCACCGACAGCCCCACCGCCTCGATCCGCCAGGCGTGCCGGGTCGGCGCCACCTCGTCGGCGCTCACTGCGCGTACCAATGTCGTCTCCTTCTTCGGGCAGGGTCGGTCGCGGCGCCGGACGGGCGCCGTGTCGTGGTGGTGCGGTTTTCGGGGTCAGCGCCAGGCGGCGGGCCGCCGCAGGTGTTCGGCGCGCAGCGTGGTCAGGAGGGTGAGCACGGCGGCGGCCGCCGCCCAGGCGGGCATGGTGGCGGGCCGGAGCAGGGCCTCGGTCGCGGCGGCGGCGCGGGCCGCGTCGGCGTCGCCGGTGAACGACACGGCCGCGACCACGGTGAGCCAGCCACCGCCGAGGACGGCGGCGGCCAGCGGCACGCCGACGCGGCTGCCGAGCAGCAGCGTCGCGGCGGTGAACGTCAGGCAGGGCAGCAGCCACAGCGCGGGGTTGCGGCCGACCGCCAGCCCGGCCACCGCGAGCACCGGCGCGACCAGGAGCAGAACCGCGAGGGTACGGCGAAGCAGCAGTTCCAGCCCCGCGCGGGCGGTGCCGGCGACCACCTCCCAGTTCGGGTTGGCGCGGCGGGACCAGGCCACCGCGAGCCCGGCCAGCGGCGCCACAGGTGCCAGCAGCAGCACCGCCGAGGGCTGCTCCGGGTAGTTGCGGTCCAGCAGCACCGCGGCGAGGATCGCCGTGCACGTCATGGCCGCCCACGCCAGCAGCGACCAGTCGGTCCAGCGCAGCCACCACCGTCGCAGCGGGCGCCGGCGCACCGGTCGTGGCCCGGTGCGGGCCTGCTCCAGGATCGTCTCCCGGGCGTCGCCGAGCAGGGCGCGAAGCGGCGGGGCGGCCAGCTCGCCGAGCCGGTCGCGGCACTCGGCGCAACCCTCCAGGTGCACCTCGATCGTCCAGGTGGCGGCGTCGTCGGGGCTGCCCGCGGCGTACGCGGCCAATGCCGGCGGGGGAACGTGAGCGGTCATGTCAGTGCCTCCCGTAGCGCGTTGCGGGCACGCCGCGCCCGGCTCTTCACGGTGCCCTCGGGCACCCCCAGCAGGACGGAGGTCTCCCGGACGGTCAGCCCGTCCAGGACCATCGCGGCGAGCACCGCCCGCAGTTCCGGCGCCAGCGCGTCCAGCGCGGCGCCCACCTCCGAGCCGAACGACCCGGCGAGCGCCTCGTCCTCGGCGGCCGGCGCGCTGCGGACCGGCAGCACGTCGGTCGGCACCTCCTGCACCCGGGCGCGCCGGCGCAGCGCGTCGACCAGGCGCCGGGCCGCGATCGTCCAGATCCATCCGGCGGCCGAGCCACCCGGCGCGTCCGCGCCGCCGGAGGGCCGGATCCCGCTGAACGAGCCGGCGGCCCGCCACACAGTCAGGTACGTGTCCTGGAGGACCTCGGCGACGATGCCGTCGTCCGCGCACCGCCGCCGCAGCCGGATCGCGAGCCACGGCGACGTACGCCGGTACAGCTCGTCGAACGCGTCCAGGTCGGCGCGCGCGACCCGCCGCAGCAGCCGCTCCTCGTCCTGTCGACTTCCTCCCACGCTCAGTTGGTCGTTCACGGCAACTCCGACGGATCACGGCGCGGCGTGACCTGGGTCACACCGCGCCGTGAGGGGCCGTCAGTCATTCCGCTGCGGCGAACGGTCCCTTCGGGCCGAACGCCAGCGCGGCGAACCGCTCGCCGATGCGGCGGTCGGCGGCCGGGTCGGGGTGCAGCTCGTCGGGCAGCGGCAGGGCGGCGTAGTCGGCCTCGCCGTACAGCTCCAACCCGTCGAGGTAGTGCAGGTTCGGGTCGGCGCCGGACCGGGACGCCACGATCCGGGCCAGCTCGGCGCGGATGACGCGCAGCGTGAGCCGGCCGGTGGCCACCTCGGCCGGGTCGCCGGTGGCCCGGAACCGGACCTTCCCGTCGACGAACTCGACCGCGCCCGGGCCGGGCGTGTCCTCCTGGATCGGGCACAGGACCGACGACACGACCAGCAGCGGCGTGTGCGGATGTCCCTCCCGGATCGTGTCCAGGAAGCCGTGCACGGCGGGGCCGAACGCGCGCAGCCGCATCAGGTCGCTGTTCACCACGTTGATGCCGATCTTGACGCTGATCACGTCGGCCGGGGTGTCGCGCATCGCGCGGGCGGTGAACGGGTCGAGCAGCGCGCTGCCGCTGAACCCCAGGTTGACCAGCTCCACGCCGGCGAGCGTGGCGGCCACGGCCGGCCAGGTGCCGGTGGGGCTCTCCGCGTCCGAGCCGTGGCTGATCGAGCTGCCGTGGTGCAGCCACACCCGGCGGCCACCCGTGTCGGCCGGCTCGACCGGCGCGTCCGTGCGCAGCGCCACCAGCTCGGTGATCTCCCGGTGCGGCAGCCAGATCACCACCTCCTTGTCGGCGGCGGGCAGGTCGGTGAAGCGCACCGTGCCGACCGGACCCGGCTCGACGCCGGACGTGCCGGCGGCCAGGTCGATGGTGAGCACCTTGCCGCCGTCGGCGGTGGCCTGACCGGCGAGACGGCCGTCGACGACCAGGTCGTAGCGGCCGTCTGGACGCGGGCCGGTGCCCCGGTAGACCATCCTCGTGGGCAGCACGTCCAGCTCCACGACTGTGGCGCGGGTACGGAACACCAGCCGTACGCCCGACGGCATCGCTTCGGCCATCGTCAGCTGCGGGTCGGTGTTCTGTGCCCGGGCCCACGCGGGCAGCCGGTGCGGCAGCACCCCGTCCGCTGTCTGTTCCAGGTCGAGCGCGCCGCGCAGCAGGTCGGTGGTGATCGGGGTGGTGATGTGCGGGGATGGCATGATCCCGATCCTGCCCCCGGATCCCGGGGGGTGGCCACCTGATTAGTCCGACAGACCGGACTCGTCACGCTGGGTCAGTCGGTGAGCACCCGCTCCACGTAGCGGGCGATCATGGTGGCGAGGACCCGGTCCGGGTCGGTGGCCCACACCTCGGCGTTGAAGATCTCCACCTCGACGTCACCGGTGTACCCGGCGGCCTCCACCGCGTGGCGCAGCGGCGGGAAGTCGATGTGCCCGTCGCCCATCATGCCGCGGCCCAGCAGCACGTCGGCCGGCAGCGGGGTGAGGAAGTCGCAGACCTGGAAGCTCGCGATCCGTGCCCCGGCGCGGGCGATCTGCCGCCACACGTCCGGATCCCACCAGACGTGGAACGTGTCCACCACGACGCCGACCTGCTCGGCCGGGAACGCCTCGGCCAGGTCGAGCGCCTGCCCGAGCGTGGACAGCACCGCCCGGTCGGCGCAGTACATCGGGTGCAGCGGCTCCAGCGCGAGGCGTACCCCCCGCTCGCGGGCGTACGGCGCAAGCTCGGCCAGCGCGTCGGCGACCCGCTGCCGGGCACCCGCCAGGTCGCGGGAGCCGGGTGGCAGGCCGCCGACGACCAGCACCAGGCAGGCGGCGTCCAGCGCGGCGGCCTCGTCGATCGCGCGCCGGTTGTCGGCGAGCGCCTCGACCCGGCCGGCGTCGTCGGCGGCGGTGAGGAACCCGCCCCGGCACAGCGACGACACCCGGAGCCCGGCATTCGCGACGAGCCGCGCGGCGGCCGGTACGCCGATCTCGGCCACCGGCTCGCGCCACAGCCCGATCGCCGGGATGCCGGCGCGTACGCAGCCGTCGACCGCCTCGGCCACCGACCAGCGCTGCGTGGTGCGCTGGTTGAGCGACAGCCGCGCCAGCCGGGCATCGGCGGTCATCCGGGCACGCCCGCGACGTCCAGGTACGCGCGCATCCGCCGCGCCGCCAGGTCCGGGTCGCGCAGCAGCCCGGCGGCGTCGGCCAGCCGGAACGCCTCGACCAGGTGCGGGACGCCGCGCCCGCCGTGCAGGCCGCCGACCATGGTGAAGCCCGGTTGCCGTCCGTTCAGCCAGGACAGGAACGCGATGCCCGTCTTGTAGTACGGCGTGGGCGGGGCGAACAGGTGCCGGGACAGCGGCACCGTCGGGTCGAGAATCGCCCGGAACCCGGCCGGATCGTCCGCGTCGAGCCGTCCCAGCGCGGCCGACGCGGCCGGGGCGATGGCCGCGAACGCTCCGAGCAGCGCGTGGCTGAACCGCTTACCGTCGCCCTCGATCAGCTCCGGGTAGTGGTAGTCGTCGCCGGTGTAGACCTTCACCGCGGGCGGTAGCAGCTCCCGCAGCCGTACCTCCCGGCCGGCGTCCAGCAGCGACACCTTCACCCCGTCGACCAGGTCGGCGTGGGCGTGCACCAGCGCGGCGAACGTGGCGGTGGCCTCGTCCAGGTCGGTCGAGCCCCAGTAGCCGGACAGTGCCGGGTCGAACATGTCGCCGAGCCAGTGCAGCACCACCGGCGTGCCGGCCTCCCGCAGCACCCGTTCGTAGACGCGCAGGTAGTCCTCCGGGCCGGTGGCGAGCGCGGCGAGGTGCCGGCTGGCCATCAGCACCGGCGTGGCGCCGTACTCCTGGACGACGGCGACCTGCTCGGCGTACGCGGCGACGACCTCGTCGAGCGTGCCGGGCACGCCGATGAGCTGGTCGGTGCCCGCCCCGGCGACGATCCGCCCGCCGCACGCGGCGGCCTCGGCGGCGCTGCGCCGGATCAACTCGCGGGTGGCCGCCCAGTCCAGCCCCATCCCGCGCTGCGCGGTGTCCATCGCCTCGGCCACCCCGAGGCCCCACGACCACAGGTCACGCCGCACCGCGAGCGTCGCGTCCCAGTCCAGCCCCGCCGGGCGGCCGGGGGAGTTGTCGGCGTACGGGTCGGCGACGACGTGCGCGGCCGCGTACGCGATCCGGGTTGCCGGTGGCCCGGACGGCCGTCGCCACGCGGGGGGTTCCCGCAACGTCAGCCGCTCGGTGCCGCCGCCCGGTGCGGGAAGCGTGATGTGCGTGCTCACCGGGGGATCTCCTCGATCGTCACCCGCCGCCCCTCGCGGGCCGAGCGCAGCCCGGCCTCGGCCAGTTGCACGCCCCGGGCGCCGGCGAGGAAGTCCCACGGGAACGGCTCGTCGTCGACGACGTGGCGCAGGAAGGCCTCCCACTGCACCTTGAACGCGTTGTCGTGCTCGCCGTTGTCCGGCACTGTCTGCCACTGCGCGCGGAACGCCTCGGTGACCGGCAGGTCGGGGTTCCATACCGGCATCGGGGTGGCGCCCCGGTGCTGGATACGGCAGTCGCGCAGCCCGGCCACGGCGCTGCCGTGCGTGCCGTCGACCTGGAACTCGACCAGTTCGTCCCGGTGTACGCGGACCGCCCAGGAGGAGTTGACCTGCGCGACGATGCCGCCGGCCAGCTCGAAGATCCCGTACGCGGCGTCGTCGGCGGTGGCCCGGTAGCGGGTGCCGGTCTCGTCGACGCGCTCGGGGATGTGCGTGGCGGTGACAGCGGTGACGGCGGTGACCGGGGCGATGATCTGCTCCAGCACGTAGTGCCAGTGCGGGAACATGTCCAGCGTGATGCCGCCGCCGTCCTCGGCGCGGTAGTTCCAGCTCGGGCGCTGCGCGGCCTGCCAGTCGCCCTCGAAGACCCAGTAGCCGAACTCGCCGCGCACGGACAGGATCCGGCCGAAGAAGCCGCCGTCCACGAGTCGCTTGAGTTTGCGCAGGCCGGGCAGGAACAGCTTGTCCTGCACGACGCCGTTGCGGACGCCCTTGGCGGCGGCGAGCCGGGCCAGCTCCAGCGAGGCGAGGAACCCCTCGGCGAGCGGCTTCTCGGTGTAGACGTGCTTGCCGGCCTCGATCGCCGCCCGGATCGCCTTCTCCCGCTGGGTGGTCACCTGCGCGTCGAAGTAGATCTGGTGGGCGTCGTCGGCGAGGGCCGCGTCCAGGTCGGTCGTGTACGCCGACAGCCCGTGCCGCCCGGCGATCTCGGCGAGCCGGTTCTCGTCGCGGCCCACGAGTGTCAGCTCGGGCCAGATCCGGCTGCCGTCGCGGGCCGGTACGCCGCCCTGTTCGCGGATGGCGAGCAGGGACCGGACGAGGTGCTGCCGGTAGCCCATCCGGCCGGTGACGCCGTTGAGGATGATGCCGACGGACGTGCGTTCCACTGTGCCTCCCGGCGGTGAATGCGCTTTCAGTAAGCGCTTTCAGGGTGCTACCGTAGCCACGCCGGAACACCGGGTCAAGACGTTCCGCAGGGAGACGCATCGATGTCGCACGTGACGCTGGAAGACGTGGCCAGGGCGGCCGACGTCTCACTGGCAACCGCCTCCCGGGCCCTCAACGGCAGGCGCGTCACCCCGCACCTGCACGACCGCGTCCTGGCCGCCGCCGCACGGCTCGCGTACACCCCGAACGCCCACGCCCGCGCGCTCGCCGGCGCGTCCCGGCGCAGCGTCGGCGTGGTCTGCCACGACGTCACCGACCCCTACTTCGCCGCCGTCGCCGGCGGCGTCATGCGCGTCGCCGCCGACAACGACCTGCTGGTCATGCTGGCCAGCACGTTCCGCGACCCGGAACGGGAGATCGCGTACGTGTCGATGCTGCGCGCCGAACGCGCCCCGGCGATCCTGCTCATCGGCTCCGGCTTCGAGGACCCCCGCTGGGAGCGGGCCATGGCCGCCGAGCTGGCGCCCTACCTCGACGGCGGCGGCCGGGTCGCGGTGGTCAGCCGGCACCGCACCCTGAAGGTCGACAGTGTCCTGCCGGAGAACCGGGCCGGCGCCGCCGAGCTCGCCCGCGCGCTGCTCGGCCTGGGGCACCGCCGCTTCGCGGTGCTCTCCGGCCCGCCCGAGCTGACCACAGTCGCCGACCGGCTCGGCGGGTTCCGCGACGAGCTGGCCGCCGCCGGTGTCACGCTCGACCCGGGCGCGGTGGCCGAGGCGGCGTTCACCCGCGACGGCGGCTACCGGGCGATGACCGAGCTGCTCGACCGCGGGCTCGACGCCACCTGCGTCTTCGCGTGCACCGACGTGATGGCCGTCGGCGCGTACGCGGCGTTGCGCGACCGCGGGCTGTCGGTGCCCGGCGACGTCTCGGTCGCCGGTTTCGACGACATCCCTGTCGTGCGTGACCTCACCCCGCCGCTGACCACAGTGGCGCTGCCGCTGCACCGGCTCGGCGAGGAGGCGATGAAGCTGGCCCTGACCGAGAACGCCGGTCGCCGCCGCCGGATCGTGCGCCTGCCCGGCGAGGTCGTGATGCGGGCCAGCACGGCGCCGGTCGCCTGATCCCGGCCGGTAGGGTGCCGTCATGATCGAGGACGCACCGTGCCGCTGACGAACCCCTGGCTGACCGGTCCGACGCCGACGAGGAAGCTGGACCGGGACCGCCTGGAGGAGCGCATCCTCAACCTGCTGTCGTCGCAGAACATGTGCGTGCTCGCCACGGCGGGGCCGGACGGGCCGCTTGCCACGCCGGTGCGCTACTACCCGCTCGACTTCACGCTGATGTTCACCGCCGCGCCACGCTCGCCGAAGATGCGCAACATCGCCGCCGATCCACGGGTGTCCGTGGGCGTCTTCGCGCCGCTGGTCGGCCTGGCCAGCAGCCGCGGCGCGCAGGTGTTCGGCACCGCCCGGGTGCTCGGCCCCGACCACCCCGACCGGGCCCGCCACTGGGCCGCGTTCCGCTGGGAGAACGAGCACGCCGAGCGGGGCCGGTCGCTGTCCGAGCCGCCCGAGGACCCGCTCGTGGTGATCGAGGCCGACCGGATCGTCTACACCGAACACTGGCTGCGCCGCGAGGGCTACGCCCCACGTCAGCACTGGCGTCGCTGACGCCGTTCCACCCAGGCGCGCTACGGGCCGGTGGGGGAGCGGGTGGCGCGCAGCAGGTTGCCGGCCAGGCGCAGGTCCGCGCCGCCGACCCTCGCGAGCACGTCGATCCGCTCGGCCGTCACCTGCGTCCAGAGCGGGTCGGGGAAGGCCGCGCGCAGCGTGTCCGCGTCCAGGCCCCAGCCCTCGCCCGCCTCCGGCGACACCGCCAGGACGAACACCGCACCACCGGGCGCGGTCAGGCGCGGCAGCAGCGCCAGGTAGTCGCGTACGGCAGCGCCCCGCCGGTCCAACGAGTGCAGCAGGCCGGAGTCGAACACCGAGTCGTACGGCACCGGCGGCACCGGGATCGCCGTCGCGTCGCACACCTCGAAGCGCGCCGGCAGGCCCGCCGCGGCGGCCTTGGCCCGGGCCTGGTCGATCGCCACCGGTGAGATGTCGACGCCTGTCACGTCGTGGCCGCGGCGGGCCAGCGCGAGCGCCAGCTCACCGGTGCCGCAGCCGACGTCGAGCACGCGCGGGCCGCGTACCCCGGTGTCGAGGACCGCGGCGAGCGCCGGCTGCGGGCCGCCGATCTCCCAGGGCGGGCGCTCGGCGTCGCGATAGAGGCGGTCGTAGTGGACGTCGTCCGGCTCGTCGGTCATCGCGTACCCCCTCGGTCGGCGCGGCCACCCCCGAGCGTGTCACGTCCGGCGGTGGTCCGTGCCCCCGCCGCGGGTCAGAACCGCAGGCGGCGCAGGTAGCGGTAGCCGACGGCGGCGGTCTGCTGCGGCGTCACATCAGGGGTGTCGTTCTCCACGATGTACTCCATCACCTGGTGCCCCCGGAAGATCCGCGCGAAGTCGATCATCCCGGTGCCCAGGTCGGCCATGTCGCCGGTGGCCGGGTCACGGTCCTTGACGTGGTACTGCAACACCCGCTGCGGCGCCGAGCGGATCACGTCGAGCGTGAAGCCCTCCGGGTCGTCGACGCCCTCGCCGGAGTTGATGCCGCCGGTGACCGCCCAGTAGATGTCGATCTCCAGGTGCACCAGGCGCGGGTCGAGTTCCTCGGTCAGCACGTCCCATGGCCGCCTGCCGTTGCCGAAGTCGATGGTGAACTCGTGCGCGTGGTTGTGGTAGCCGTACCGCAGGCCCGCCTTGCGCGCGGCGGCGGCCTCGACGTTCATCTGCCCTGCCCAGCGCTTCCAGTCGTCCTCGCGGTCGGAGTTCAGGTACGGCACCACCATGAACCGCTGGCCCAGCGTCCGGGCGTTCGCGATCTTCTCCTCCAGCGCGGCGGCGTCGGCGGCGATGCCGTCGTGGCTGGAGCTGGCCTTGATGCCGATGCCGTCCAGGAAGCGGCGCAGCTCCCGGGCGGTACGGCCGAAGTAGCCGAGCGCCAGCTCGACCCGCGGGTAGCCGATGCGGGCCAGGTGCGCCAGCGTCGCGTCGTAGCCGGGTGAGCCGTTGAGCGCGTCGCGGACCGTCCAGAGCTGGAGGCTGATCAGTTCCTTCGGCACCGGGCGCCGGCCGTGATGGTGCCCGCCGGCCTGGGCCGCGGTCGCGCCGAGCCCGGTGGCGAGGCCGATTCCGGCGAGCGCCGCCAGGGAGCCGCGCAGCAGGTCGCGCCGGTCCAGCGACTGCCGTAGCGCCGTCTGTCCGTCGAATCCGTAGCACATGGTCGTACTCCTTATCGCCTGTGCGCCGACGCTACAAAAGCCATGTCGATATGTCTATGGCTTTCGGTGCTTCGAGTCTGACTTTCGATCGGCGTGGCGGAAAGTCGGGGACTGTGCGTCGCCGGCGCCGCGTGGCAGGCTCGGGGCGTGGCCGCATACGACGTCGCTCTCGTCCTGCTCGTCGACCCGACCGGCGCGATCCTCATGCAGCACCGCGACGGCAACGCGCCGGTGTCTCCGTACCAGTGGAGCCTGCCCGGCGGCAGCATCGAACCCGGCGAGACACCGGAGCAGGCCGCCCGCCGCGAGCTACGCGAGGAGACCGGGCTGACCGCCGGTGAGCTGCACCTGCTGTGGAGCGGCCCCCGCCCGCACGAGGACAACTTCCCGCACACCGTCACCGTGTACGTCTTCCGCGGCGCCACCGACGCCCGGCAGGAGGACGTGGTGCTCGGCGAGGGACAGGCGATGGTCTTCGTGCCCCGCGATGAGGTGCTCGACCGCGACCTGGCGGTGAGCGCCGCGAAGGTGCTGCCGCTGCACCTCGCGGAAACCGCCTAGCGCCCGGTCAGCGCCCCCGCCAGCACGCCGGCGAACCGGGGGAGCAGCTCGTCGTCGGGCAGATGATCCGGGTTGATCTCGGTGACCGACAACCCGGCGAACCGCGGGCTCGCCACCAGCTCCGTCAGCGTCGCCGCCGCCTCGCCGAGGCTGAGCCCGAACGGCTCCGGCACGTCCGCCAGCGGCGCGTCCACGAAACTCAGCACGTCCACGTCGAAGTGCACCACGAACCGGTCGGCCGCACCCTCGGCCACCGACCGGGCCCGGCGCGCCGCCGCCCGCGGGTCGGCGTGCACCTCGTCGGCCGGCACGTACGCCAGCCCCAGCTCCGCCACCAGCTCCCGCTCGTGGTCACCACGGGGCAGCGAGTCCCCGTACACCACCACCCGCTCCGGCGACAGCAGCGGCACCGCCGGACCGACACCCGCCACCTCGGGCAGCGTCCCCGGCAGGCCGAGCATGTGCGCCAGCCCCATCGCGTCCAGGTTGCCGTTGGCGCGGGTCTCCGGCGTGTAGAGATCCGGCCCGCCGTCCACGTACACCAGCGCGGGCGACAGCCCGGCCCGCGCGCAACCGGCGACCAGGCCGACAGTCACCGTGCAGTCGCCGCCGAGCACCAGCGGCGCGCGCCCCCGGCCCAGCGCCGCCGCGACCCGGTCGGCCACCGCCGAGGCGACGGCGGCCACCGCGCCCGCGTTCTGACCCCTGGGGTACGCCGGATCCGGCCGCCACCGGAAGCCCGGCACGTCACCGGCGTCCTCGACGTCGGCGCCCAGCAGATCGAGCAGACCCGCGGCGCGCAGGGCGACGGGTGCGCGTTCGATGCCGGGGGTGTGGGCACCGGCGCTCGACGGCGCTCCGACAACCGTCCACTGACGAGGGTCCATCGCCCCACCCTAACCTTGCTTGGGCCTGACGCCGGGATCAGCGCAGCACCAGCAGGTCCAGTGCGTCGATCACTGGGCCGCTGTCCGCCTGTGCTGCTTCGTGCAACCGCTGGACGCCTGCGGCGTACTCCGCATCGGTGATGAGCTGAAGCGGCGTGTGCGCCTCCCGGCGCAGGCCGGCCGCCGCCTCCCGCAGCGACGGCGCGGTGACCTGCGGAACCTGCTCGACCGCCGCGGTGGCGAAGCCGGCGGCCTCGACGTCGGCGATGCCCGGGTACGTGTCCAGCACGCGGATCGCCTCGGGAAAGTAGTCGAACAGCGTGATCGCCTCGTGCCGTCCCGCGAATGCGGACCGGATCAGCACCGGTGCGCCCGGCCGCAGTACCCGGCGCAGCTCGCGCGCCGCGGCGGCCAGGTCGGGCACGTGGTGGATGACCGTGGACAGCCACGCGGCGTCGACGCTCCCGTCGGCCAGCGGGATGTGTCCGGCGTTGCCTGCTACGAGTGGCGCGAACGCGCAGCGGGCGCGCATCGCCGCCGACGGTTCGACGGCGACCACCTCGACGCCGGGGAACCAGCCGGTGAAGGCGCGGGCCCAGCTGCCCGTGCCGGCGCCCAGGTCGAGCAGTCGCATCCCCGGGCGCGGTACGAGGTGCCGGGCGACGGCGGTCCGCCAGGCCGTGAGACCGTCGTCGGTGAGGTGCCGGGTAGCGGCGAACGCCTCGGCGTCGGCGTCGTGGTACGCGATGCGGGCCATACCCGACAGCCAACTCCCCGGCAGGTCGCAGAGGCAAGCACTGTGACGCGTTACCTGCTGGACCTCGGAGAGGGGGAGAGAGAGTGCGGTATCGGATCCACTTCGACGCCGATCTGCCGGCGGACGCCCTCCGACGGTTCCTGCTGACGGAGTACGGCATCGCGCCGGAGACCGTGCACGCCGGGCGGATCGAGGACCGGGCCGTCGACGACCCACGGCCGATGGCGATGCTCACGCCGCCCGACGGGGACGAGGGTTTCGGCTGGATCCTCACCGGCGACACCGAACTGGCCGACGCCACCGGTCTGCGTGAACACGACCTCGCGGTTGCGCTCGCCCGCGCGTTCGGCGTACGGGCGCTCGTCGACGACGGCGGCATCCATCCTGACCGGTGGGTGCTGGTCAGCGCCGACGGCAGCAGCGGCCGGGTGCTGACCGACCCCGACGCCGCCGCCGACGGGGACCTGCGGATCGTGCACGCGCTCGAACCGATCAGCGGGGAGCCGCAGCTCGCCGTCGTACCGCCGCCGGACTGGGCCCGCGACTGCTGACCCGGCCGTGCCCCGAACCGGCAATTCCTTGGGAACTATGAACCACCGCTCGGCTCGTAGATCGTCTCGAGACCACGTTCCACGCGGATCAGCGAGTTGAGCCATGCCCGGGTCTCGGCGTCCGTCGAGTACAGGATCGTGCCGCGCATGCCTCGCGTCATCAGCACCTTGTAGGTGTTACGGATCAGGCGGTCGGCCTCCGCGTCACTGAGCGACTTGCGGCTGCGGAATGCGGGGTCCTTCGACTCCGCCCGCTGGGTCACCAGCCGGCCGTCGCGGGCGACCAGGTCGGGTCCGAGGATGACACCGGACCACTCGTACTCGAAGCCCTGTGCGGTGTAAACGCAACCGACCTGGCCGAATCCGTGCGGATCGGTGGCCCAGAACGCGCTGCCCGGCGCGTCGCCGACGCTGCGGTCGCTCTTCACGTTCCAGGGACGCGCCCAACCACCGATCCGTACGTCGGCGACCAGGGACTCGTCCGGCAGCGGGTCGCTCCACGGCCAGCAGTACCCGGCCGACATCCGCGCCGTCTCCCCGGCCGCCTGCTTCGCGGCCAGGAACGCCTCCATCTCCTCCGGCGAACTCGCCAGCCGCAGGTCGAAGCGTCCGTCTCCGGCCCACACCGACGGCTTGCCGCCGTCGAGGCCGAGCAGGTCGACGACCCACTCCTCGTACGCCTCACTGCCGCCGCACCGGAACTGGTCGTGCAGCGACACGACCTCGACATCCAGATTGAGCTGTTTCGCGTACGTGGAGATGACCTCGACGTTCCCCAACTCGCCCGGCTTGACCACCTGGTGCTCGTCGAGCAGGAAGACCGGTACCCGGGCCGCGGCGAGGAGCTCGTCGATCTGCGGCCGGGCACGGTCCCGCTTCGCCTTCGGCGTGAACCGGTTGACCGAGGTCTCCCTGATCCGGTGCGCCTCGTCGCAGATCAGCACGTCGAGCCCGTTCCGCTCGGCGGTCATGAAGCTGTTGAAGTAACCGAACAGGTTCTTCAACCGGGTGGAGCCCTTGCCCGCGTAACGCCGCAGCGTCTGGGTGAACGATCGCGAACCCGTGGCGTGCATGACCGAGCGCTGCTGCCGGGCCAGTTCACCGAGCACCGAGAGTGCGATGACGCTCTTGCCGCTGCCCGGCCCGCCGGCCACCACCACTACCGACTTGCGGTCGGCGCTGCGCGCACGCTCCACGGCGTGCAACACCAGCTCGTACGCCAGGCGCTGCTCGTCGAGCAGGGTGAAGTGGGACCGGTCCTTCAGCTCGGCGGCGGCGTAGGACAGCAGGTGCTTGCTGGGGCGTACCGAACTGGTGAGGAAGCGGTCCGCGGCGGCTGCGCCGGAGCCGGGGGCCAGGTGGTTTCGCAGGTAGTCGAGGAACCGGCCGCGGCGCTGCTTGGTGAAGATCCGGCTCTGCTCCGTCGCCCGCCGGGCGAAGAGGTCGTCGACGTCGCGGTCGACGGCGTTGTGCAGGTAGGCGGCCCCGACGATCGGGTTGCGCGAATGGGCGAGCACCCCGAGGAAGTCCGCGAGGTATTCGCAGTAGTCCTCGACCTGCACGCCCGGATGCAGCCGAGGGGTGGCGGCGTGCTCGACCAGGACCAGGCTCTCTGATCCCTCGTACGACTCGACCCGGGACCACTGCTTCAACTCCACGACGACGTAGGAGTCCTCGGCCGTCTTCGGATGTGTTCCGGCGAGGACGACGTCGATCCGCTTGCTGGTGAGCGGGAGTTGGTACTCCACCAGCATCTCGACCTGCCCGAGACCCGCGTCGGCGAGATCCTGGGCGAGCACCGGCAGGCTCCGCTCCCAGGACCGCCGTTCGGAGGCGCTCACGTTGTGCCCGATGTGCTCCGCGATCCGGTCGGCGAGGGCGCCACCTGCCGCGTAGCGCAGCAGTCCGTCGGCGGAGGTGCGAAATGCTGACACGACTTGCCCCCGGGCAGCACGAAATGATCGTGCGCATGGGGGGCGTGTCCGGCGACGACCGGAAGCCCGTCGTTACGCGCTTTTACCGGGTGGACTGTAGCGGAGAGATCATTCTCCGGCACGCCCCGCTATCGCTTGGCCGCAGAACCTCTGACTTCTCCAGCCGGATAGCGGACGGACACCTCGGCCAACTTGGCGACTGCGGCCTCCGTCAGGTCGATGCCGAGGACGTCCGCCAGTCTCGTCAGGTAGATCATGACGTCGCCGATTTCCGCCCGCACACGTGCGCCCGCCTCGGGATCCGACATCACCGCACCGGCCTGCTCCGGGGTCAGCCACTGGAACTCGGCGACCAGTTCTCCGACCTCGCCGGCGAGTGCCATGGCGAGGTTCTTCGGCGTGTGGAACTGCTGCCAGTCACGTTCCTCCGCGAACGCCCGTACGTGGGCCGTCAATTCGTCCATACCCGCAGTCTGACACCGCGAGCAGGCGCGACACGTGAGTCCTGACTGGCCGGCATCGGGGATGTTCTCTCATCACGAGAGGAGCCGGGGGTGGAGGGTGTGCGGTGTCAGATCCACCTTGAGGGCGAGCTGCCGGCGGATGAATCTGTCGCTGTCGAATGGGCCGTCGCGGTCCGGCTGTGTCGAATACCTGCAGCGGCTCAAGCGGTGGCCGGGTCAGGCGTTCCAGGGTCGCTGGGGGCCGGCCAGGCGGAGTGCCTTGCCGGCGACATGCGGACTGGCGGTTGGCGTCAGTCCACATGTCCATATGGAGCCGCTGACCGTTGGGTCGTCCCGGCTGTACGGGGGAGGAGGCCCTGCACGTCCGCCATTGATGTTCCGTCAATTCGCTCGTGTCGCAAGAACGACAGACCTTTGTGAATGAGTTCTGTCGAATCGCGCCTATCGTGGGCTGCTCCGCGTAGGGGACGGTTCGTCCTGCTACCGCGAGACTTCCCGACGAGGCAAGGAGTCAGTGCATGGTCGCGGCACACGAGACGACACTGCGGGAGCTACTGGAGGGCGCGAAGCAGTATCGAGTACCGCTCTACCAGCGGACGTACTCGTGGTCTGAGTCTCAGCTCGGGAGGCTGTGGGAGGACATCATCAAACTGGCCGAAGATCGTGCCGAAAGCCCGAGTCTGACGCACTTCATCGGCTCGCTCGTGCTCGCTCCCAGCCCTACGCATGGGCCCTCGGTCTCCGAGTTCCTGGTGGTCGACGGTCAGCAGCGGCTGACCACCCTCTCGATCCTTCTCTGCGCTATCCGCGACCATCGGGCCGCTCACGAGGATCCCGACCATCGAAACCGGATCGACCAGGAATACCTGATCAACAAGTACAAGCCGGCGCATCGGATGAAACTCGTTCCCACCCAGGCCGATCGCGCCGCGTACGAGGCTTGCTTGGAAGCAACACCGCAGGCTGGTGGAAGTGACCGGGTGGGTGCTGCGTACCGGTTCTTCGCGGCGCAACTGGTCGCCGTGGACGACCCGGAAGACCCGCTGGACATCGAGCGCATCGAGGACGCTGTCATCTCGGGGATGGCGTTGGTCTCGGTCGTGGCCCAGGCCGGCGACAACGTCTATCGAATCTTCGAGTCGCTGAACAACACCGGCCTGAAGCTCACCCAGGCCGATCTACTCCGCAACTACCTGTTCATGCGGCTGCCGACACGGGGCGAAGCGGTTTATGACTCGTTGTGGTTCCCTTTACAGAAGCAGCTGAACTCCGGCGAGCTGGAGCAGTTGTTCTGGCTCGACCTGGTGCACCAAAACCCCGAGGTGAAGCAGACCGACACCTACGTAGGTCAGCAGGGCCGGCTCAACAGACTCCACACCGAGGTCGAGATCGAGGCCGAGGTACGTCGATTCTGCCGTCTCGGCGCCCTCCTGCGGATCATCCTGCATCCCGAGGAGGAAGGCGACCCGGAGGTACGACGGCGTCTGGCTCGGCTCAACGCGTGGGACACGACGACTGTCTTGCCGTTGCTGCTGCATCTGTTGGATCGCCGTAAGGAGGGAACGGCAACCTCCGGCCAGATCGCCTCCGCGATGTTGTATGTGGAGAGCTACTTCGTGCGGCGCCTCCTGATCGGCCGCGCTACCGCGAGCATCAACCGGGTCCTGCTACGCATCGTCACCGACATGCGAAAGGACCTACCGGTCGACGAGGCAGTGCGGGCATACCTGTCGGTTGGCCGGAAGTACTACGCCACCGATAGCCACCTGCGGGAGTCGGTGCGCTCGGTCCCGTTCTACCTGAACGGACGCGCGACGCAGCGCAAGCTGGTGCTTCAGTGGCTGGAGGAGTCATTCGGCAGCAAGGAGCCGGTGGCCCCGACGTCACTCACCATCGAGCATGTCATGCCGCAGAGCCCGACTGCGGAGTGGCGGCAGATGCTGGGCGAGGACCTGCAGGGCGAGGAGAGCTTCGCCGAGGTGCATGACGCTCTGGTACACACATTGGGCAACCTCACCCTGACCGGCTACAACGCGGAGCTGAGCAACAGTTCCTTTCTCGTCAAGCGCGCACAGCTCGGCAAGAGCGGGATTGCGCTGAACCGGGAGATCGCCGAGAAGAAGCGCTGGGGGCGGCCCGAGATCCACGCTCGCGCGGATGCGCTCGCGGAGCGCATCATCGCCACCTGGCCCGGCCCCACAGAGGAAGCGGGTAACAAGTCCGAGGTGCCTTGGGACGTCATGAACGCCGCGCTCGCCGCGTTGCCTGCCGGCTCCTGGACCTCGTACGGAGATCTCGCCGCGCTGATCGGCAGCCACCCCGTCTCGGTCGGTGCCCGGCTAGCGAACCATCCCGCGCCTCACGCGCACCGTGTGCTCCAGGCCGAGGGAGTGGTGGCACCGAACTTCCGCTGGCTCGACCCGTCCCGCACTGATGATCCACACGACTTACTCCGTGACGAGGGTGTCGAGTTCGACAAGTACGGTCGGGCCAGTCAGGCCCAACGCATAGGTGTGCTGGAACTGGCCCAGCTCGCCGGCATGCCGCAACAGGACGGGTCGGATCAACTCCTTCGGCCACGATCCCGCCACAATAGCTCCCTGGACGATCGCTTCCTTGAGCAGTTGCGCGACTTGCAGGACACACACGTCGCGCTTGGCACGGTCGCGGTGCTGGAAGCCTGGGCCGGCATGGGCGGCACCCTCCTCTACGGATCTGGAGGTGAGACGTCGTGCTTTCTCATGGCACGCGGTAAGGACCATCAGCTCGGCAACATCTGGCCTGCGACGATCTATCCGAGCGGGAAGTTCGAGATCGTGTTCCAACATCTCAGCACAAGGATCCCGTTCGATGACATCACGCTGCGTGAGCAGTTTCGCCAGCGCTTGAACGAACTGGCCGGCGTGAAGATCGCGGTCGCCAAGCTCGCACTGCGTCCCGGCTTTCCCCTCGACGTCCTGGCTGACGTGAAGACTCGGGAGGCGTTGATCGGGCACCTCCGTTGGTTTTACGACCAGGCCATCACCAACGAAGAGGCCGGGGTATCCCGGCATTGATGGCTAGGAATTCCATCGGGAAGGAAGGCATGCGCCAACCCCTCACCCTCGCGGAGATTCTGGCCGTGCTGGATGCACCCGAGTCGGTCACGGACCTCCGCCGCTACTTCCACGGGAGTGGAGATGCCGCGTTCACCGGAGGGCAATTCGACGCGCTGGGTGGCGGCGGATCTCGTCCCGAGGTAGCGCATACCATCACCGCCGAGGACATCATCGCGGTCGAGCTGCTCAGTGTGACCATCGGCCCATGGCAGCGGCTGGACCTCCTTCAGGGCCAACTTGGTCATGACGTGTCGGCGGCGTTGGCCAGCATCCCGGTCCGCGTCGAGTTGGGCGAGGACGCCGCGCTTGAGCACATCGTCGGCGGCGGTTCCGCAGATGCCGCATGGCGCCTGCTACGTGCTGCGACCGGCATCGAGAGGGTCATCGCGGGTAAGCTGCTCGCCCGGAAACGTCCGAGGCTCGTTCCGGTCTACGACCGCGTCGTCTCCTGCGCCTACCGTACCCGCAGCGGATTCTGGAGATGGCTGCATTGCAAGCTACGCGAAGATAGCGGGATATTGATGCAGCGGCTCGACGTATTGCACAAGGAAGCCGGGCTGCCCCCCTCGGTCAGCCGACTTCGGGTGCTTGATGTCGTGTTCTGGATGGGGCACCGCAACGACCACCTTCCCAATGGCTGTCTCGGCCTCACCGTGCCGAACTCGGGGGCCCGATAAGATGCGTAAGGTCACGGTTCACATTGACTGTGACAACGATGAGCGGTACGCGGACATCGCCAATGCCATCTGGGCCCAGATGAACGCCACCGGCTACAACTTCAGTATTTTGCTCGACTCCACGGCTGACGCTGCTGCAGTCGACAGGCGGTGGGACGAATACAGCGAAGTGTCCTGGGCGGCTGGCGGTCGGCGTGGCACCCCGCAGGCGGTCGCCGTCCAAGCGGCTCGCAACGTCGGCCGCCGCTCTGCCGGGACGAAAAAGTGACGGATCGCAAACCCAAGACCCGCCTGCCCGCCATCGTAGTCTGCGTCAACTGCGGCGACGAAGTCCACGGTCGGGCGGGCTCACGCGGGCGCGGCCCAGACATCGCGTGGTATGCCCACTGTGGACGATGTGCTGCCTTGGTGATAGAGCGGACAGAGCGCCTCCATCTACTGCCGGAGCGCACCGGGGTGGACCTCTACCGCTGCCGAAACTGTGGCTCTCACCGGATCGGTCGCACCAGTTGGCGCACCCGGTGCCATATCTGTCTGGACGAGCGGTCGGCAGGCCACGCTCTCGCGTCCGGTGAGCGCCTATTGGCCCGCCCCCTACACGAGCCCGACCTCGCGGATCAGGTTCGTCGATTTGCCGGTCTCACGTCCATGGACGTCATTCCCGCGTGCGCCGCCGCCGAGTTCCAAGCCGCGTTCGCTCTTGGCATGGAGCTTGACCGGTATCGCCGTGATGGCTGGAGCGACGTCACGGGAGACGTGCACGGATTGCCGTGGTGCGGCGGACGGACTGGTCCCTGGTCCCATGGCACCTGGGGCGTTCACGACCGATGTGGATCCTGGCAGCGGCTCCGTGACCGGTCCTGTCCGCGGTGTCCCGCAGAACCTGGCGACCGCTCGTTCGCCGCCTTGCAGGACAGCACATACCTGCTTTACCTGGTCCGGCATCGAGGCTTGCTGAAGTTCGGGGTCGGCGGCGTGCGCCGGGTACGGCAGCATCTCTCGGCAGGTGCGGAACTGATGGAGGTCATTGAGGGGCGGCACGCCGACGTCATCGCCGCCGAGGCGACTCTCAAGCGGCAGAAGAAGGAAGCAGCAGTGCCCCTGCGAAAGTGGCGGACCTGGCGGATGCCGGCGTCGTTCGGCCGAGGAACCGAGGTGGTACGGGCCGACGTTGAGATCAAATTGGCCGACGTGATGACCAACGGCCGTGACGTCACCGTCCGCTTCGCCACCCGAGAGCGGCGGGCTGACGCCGAGTCCGGGTGATCGGGCTGTCCTCCGAGAGTGGGAACCTGCTTCGGAACGCTGATCCGCGTCGAGTCCTCACGCCCCCGGTCAGGTGACCAGGCCGGTGCGGTACGCGTACGCCACAGCCTGCACCCGATCGCGCAGGTCCAGCTTCGTCAGGATCCGCGACACGTACGTCTTCACCGTCTCCTGACTGATCACCAACCTTGCCGCGATCTCGCTGTTCGCCAGCCCGTCGGCGATCAGCCGCAGCACCTCCAGCTCCCGCGGCGTCAACCCCACGTCCGCCGGCGTGCCCTCGGCGGGGCGGATGCGCGCGGCGTACCGGCCGACGAGCTGCCGCGTCACCTCCGGCGCCAGCAGCGCGGCGCCGGAGGCGACGGTGCGGATGCCGTGCAGCAGCTGCGCCGGTGGGGCGTCCTTGAGCAGGAACCCGCTCGCGCCGGCGCGCAGCGCCTCGTAGACGTACTCGTCGAGGTTGAACGTCGTCACCACCAGCACCTTGACCGGGTGGGCGACGCCCGCGCCAGCCAGCAGGCGGGTGGCCTTGATGCCGTCGAGCACCGGCATGCGTACGTCCATCACCACCACGTCGGGCCGCAGGCGGCCGGCGAGGTCGACAGCGGCGCGGCCGTCGCCGCACTCACCCACCGCGGCCATGTCCGGCTGCGCGTCGATGATGGTGGTGAATCCGGTACGGATCAGCGCCTGGTCGTCGCAGACCAGCACCCGGATCGGGGCGGTCACGACGCGCTCCCGGTGGGGATGCGCGCGCGGACCACGAAGCCGTCGCCCGCCCGGCGCCCCGCGTCGAATTCGCCGCCGAGCAGCGTGACGCGCTCGCGCAGCCCGGCGAGGCCGCGTCCGCTTCCGCCCGGACCCGCGGTGCGCGTGCCGGGGCCCTCCGTGCTGATCTCCACAGTGATCTCCCTGTCGCCATGGTGTACGTGCACGGCGGTGGGGCGGCCGTGTGCGTGTTTGAGGGCGTTCGTCAGCGCCTCCTGCACCACCCGGTACGCGGCCACCTCCGCGCCGCCGGTCACCTCCGCCGGGCTGCCCTCCTGCGTGAACTCCACCGGCTGCCCGGCCTGCCGGGTCTGCTCCACCAGGGCGTGCAGTTCGCCGGCCGAGGGTGTACGCGGCTCCGTACCGTGGTCGGGGTTGAGCACGTCGAGCAGCACCCGCAGGTCGCCGATGGCGCGGCGGCCGGTGTCGGTGATGGCGGTCAGTGTGGTGTCGAGCCGGTCGGGTGCGGCGGTCAGGTAGCGGGCCGCCTCGGCCTGCACCACCATCGCCGTCACGTGGTGGGTCACCACGTCGTGCAGCTCCCCGGCGATGCGCGAGCGTTCGGCGGCGCGGGCGGTCTCGGCGACGTGCCGGCGACGTTCGGCCTCGGCGGCGCGGTTCTGCCGCAGCCACGACCCGGTGCCCCAGGCGAGCGCCAGCAGCAGGTAGAACGTGGTGAAGCCGACCACCCCTTCGGTCGACCCCTGCCGGTCGAGGGCGACGGCCAGTCCGACGTACGCGAGGGAGCCCACGAGCACAGTCGTACGGCGGCCTCGGTCCAGGTGGGCGCCAGCGCTCAGCAGTGCGATGGCGAGCGCGGTGCCCGCGAAGGTGTGGTAGGCGCGTACCTGGTCGAGCGCGAAGCCGAGCGACACCAGGGCGAGGGACAGCGCCGGACGGCTGCGGCGCAGCGCCAGCGGAAGGCACTCCAGGGCGGTCACCACGACTGTGAGCGCGTCGAACGGCCGGGCGGGCAGATCGCCGAGCTGCGTACCGATGCCGCGCAGCGGTGGGGTCACTGATGCGAGCGCGACCACCAGCGCGAGCGGGAGATCCCGGACCGTGACGGGCCAGTGCCGCCACGAGTCCGGGAGCATCCGTCGGGTGATCATCAGGAGACCGTAACGTTCTCCGCCGGGGCCTCGGCCGCGCGGCGGCGCCGCGTCACGATGTGGCCGCGGCGGTGGGCCAGCCAGAGGAAGACCACTGTCAGCACCGCCCCGGCCGCCACCGTGTAGAGGCTGCCCTCCGGCCCGAAGTCGCCGCCGCTGAGCAGCGTCGAACCCGACGTGCTGGCGTCCAGCAGACCCGCCGAGTCGCCGTTGCCGGAGACGACGACGCTGAAGACGCCGCCGGCGGCGAAGTTCCAGCCGAAGTGCAGGCCGATCGGCACCCACAGGTTGCGGGTCGCGGCGTAGCAGGCCGCCAGCATGAACCCCGCCTCGATGGCGATGGCGGTCGCGCCCCACAGGCTGGCGTCCGGGTTCAGCAGGTGCATCAGGCCGAACAGTACGCCGGTCAGCAGCAGCGAGAGCCACGTACCGAGCCGCTCCTCGACCAGGCGGAACAGCAGACCGCGGAACATCAGCTCCTCGGTCACCGCCGCGGCGGCCATGAACCCGAAGATGCCCACCGCGCCGGACACCGAGCCGAGACCGTGCACGTGGTAACCGCCCATGAGGGCGATGTTGACGATGACCGCCGCGAACATGGCGAACCCGATCAGCACCCCGCGGTTGAGCCTTGCGGCCGCGCCGTCCCGGGCCAGCTCGGTCACCTCGCGGCGTTCCGTGCGGCGCACCACCCACCCGTACACCATGATCGCGGCCGCGGCGGTCGCGACGCCGAGGATCAGGCTGAGCCAGGCGTTGTCCTGTGCCGCGACGACCGCCCGGCTGCCGACGAGACTGACCGCGACGACGGCCAGGAACTGCTTCACCACACGCATGACGATTCCTTCGAGAGGTCCGCGGCCGGAGCGCCGCGGTTCACCTGGAACGCTATGGATTCGCAGGCCGGGAATCGTCACCGTGCGGTGGACACTTGCGGGTAGCTCGCACGGGGGACAAGCGCTTCGAGGGCCTGCCCTCAGCAGAAATGCTGGCTCGGAGACGACCGCGGCGGACAGGCTGCCGGCATGGCGACGGGCTTCGGCGGTGAGGTGGCGACCTACTATGCGCAGCATCGGCGCGGCTATCCGCCCGAGGTGCTCGACGCCCTGGCGGCAGCCTTCCAGCTCGGTGCCGACGACACGGTGGTCGACCTCGGCTGCGGCACCGGTCAGTTGAGCCTCCCGCTCGCCGATCGGGTGGCCGCCGTCATCGGCGTGGATCCGGAACCGGACATGCTGGCGATCGCCCGGCGTACCGCAGTGGACCGGGGGACCGCAAACGCCACCTGGGTGCTCGGCAGCGATGGTGACGTGCCCGCGTTGGCCCGGCTTCTGGGCGGGCGGACGGTCGGTGCGCTGACCGTCGCCGTCGCCATTCACTTCGTGGACCGCGACGCCCTGTTCGAGGCGGCCCGGCCGTTGTTGCGCCCCGGCGGTGGCATCGCCGTCGTCACCAACGGTGAACCGCTGTGGATGCAGGACACCGAATGGTCGGCCGCACTGCGCGGCTGCCTGGAACGGATGCTCGGCCACCCGGTGACCGGACGATGCCAGACCGACGAGGCCGGGCGTCGGCGCAACCGGGAGGCGCTCGTGGGTGCCGGTTACCGGTACGAGGAGACGTCGGTGCGGTACGACGCGCCGCTCACTGTCGACGACATGGTGGGCGGCGTCTTCTCCGCCATGTCGGCCGAACGGTTGCCGTCCTCGCGGCAGCGGGCGACGTTCGCCGCCGACGTGCGCGACGCCCTCGGCGGGAGGACCGAGGTGATCGAGAACGTGCGGGTCTGGATGCAGTGCGGCGTGCTCGACTAGGGCTCGCTAACTCGCGAAGAGCATCCGTTGCGGAAAGTCGCCCCGGTCGCGCCAGGCGTTGACGATCTTCGCGGTGATCGCGCTCGCGGCGGCGTTGAAGTCGCCGTCCTCAACTCGCGCCTGCAAGGTCTGCGGATCGATGACGAGAATCCGGTCGAACCTGTCCTCGAACCCGAACTCGTAACGCACCTCGTCCGCCGGGGCCTCGATCCGGCGGGCCGCCACCATCATGCCCATGTCGCTCTATCCGAACCTCACGCAACTCGTAGTCGCAACCGTTCTTGAGGTCGAGGGCGCGCAGCGTCCGTCGTCGCCCCTTTTGCCCGATCCGGCGGGCAAAGGGCGACCTCGAGGGCTGAGTCCTCCGGTCATATCAGAGAGTCCGACTTCGGCGGCGCCGATCCGCTCGACCTCGTCCGGCGTGAAGGCCGCGCGACTGAGGGATTCGCCGTCCTGATTGGTGACCTTCACCTCGTAGGCGAGTTCGGGCCGGTGGTACACGTGCACGACGGCCAACCGTCCTTACTCCACCGGCAGTCTGTAGGTAGCGGCGACGAGTTCTCGAAGATGTGCCACCACGTCGGGCTTCTGGTTCGTCTCCGGCAGGTGCTCTTCGCCCGCCGCCACCAGGCCAGTGCGCCAGTGGGCGACGACCTCGCGCTGGGCCTCCGGCGACAGGTCCTGCAGCCAGAATGAGCCGAGGTTGTTCTCGATGATCTCCTGCAGATGCTCAGCGGCACGTCTGTCCGACAGCCGGGACACCAGGAACTCCAGTGTCCAGTCGAACAGGCCCCCGGTCGCTGTCCAGTCGATCCCGGGCCGGAGGACGATGAGGCCGGCCATTACTTCCCCACGATGAAGATACGCGGGCCGAACCCGCGATCGGCTATGAACTGCTCGACCATTGCTGTCTGCTGTGCCGAGAACCTGGAGACGTCGACCGGAACGAGATCGGCCTTCTCCAGGTGCCTTTCGATCTGGTACTGAAGTTGTGGCCACTGCCGGTCGAAATACTGGCCGGGGAAGTTGCCCACCGCATCATAGGTGCGTCCCGCCTCGTCCACCCAGTCCGCCGAGGAGTCCGACGGCGCCCGTCTAAGCCGCACTCCGAGGTGCTCTTCGACCCGGACCGCCGTCTCGGCCTCGGCCGGCCGAAATCTCCCGGTCGCAGGATCCATGCCCAGATCGCGAATCCGCTGCGCCTCGTCTACTTTCGAGGGCCGGGAAAGGTCCGCGTCTCCGCCGGGCTTCGACGGGCCGGCCGTCGGCTCCGGTGAACGGTGGGTCAGTCGGCTCAGCACCTCCCTGAGCTTGCCGATCAGCTCACCCAGCCGGCGCATCTCCGGCATCAGCCGCCGCAGACTCGCCAGCAACCCCCGCAGCAACCGCCCGATCCGCGCCGCCCACGACGCCACGGTCGTCGTCACCTGCTCGACCACCAGCGGCGTCGCCAGCCCTGCCGTGGCGACCAGTTCGGCCGCGTACACGATCAGCCGGGACACGCAGGCGGCGATGGCGTCGCGGACCAGCAGCCGCACGGCCGCGACCAGGCCGGCGGCGCCCTCGGTGATCGCTGCCATCACCTCGGCGCCCTGCGCCAGCCCGGTGACGGCCTGCTGCTGCTCGGCTGCCCAGCGGCGGTAGCCGGTGGCGGCGGCGCCGGTCCAGCCGGTGACCTCGGTGCGTACGGCGTGGGCCAGCTCGGCGGCGTCGTCGCGCAGCGACGCGGCGACGTTGCGCCAGGTCTGCGCGTGCGCGGTGATCTCGGCGGGGTCGCCGGCGAGCCAGTCGAGGGCCTCGCTGAGCGGCTTGACGTGCTCGATGAGCCAGGCGATGCCGTACTGGAGGAGAACCCCGGCGGGGTCGGACACGAGGGCGAGCGCGTCGAGGCCGGCGCTGACGACGCCGAGGCTGCCGTCGATCCAGCTGCCGGTGCGGACGCCCTGGGCGATGAGTTCGATGTCCTCGCAGATCCACACGCCGGCCCAGGGACTCGGTCCGGAGTCCGCCGCGGCGGCGACCAGCGGGTTCGTGGTCACCGCCGCTGCCGTACCCGGTCGAGCAGGTCGGCGGCGTGCGTGTCGGAGGCGCGGTAGCGCTCGGCACTGACGCGCATCTTCTCGGCGGTGTCACGGACGGAGGTGGCGGCGGTGCCGATGCCGTCGGTGAGCGTCCGTTGGAGGCCGTCGAGCAGGACCGGCATGATCGCGCAGAGCTGCCCGTACGCGTCGGCGCTCAGCCGAACGTGCTGGCCGGCCTGCCGGGCGGTGTCGATGCCGTCGGCGCAGCGGACGAGGTGGGCGGCGTGCGCGGTCAGGTCGTCCGGGTCGACCTGGAGACCGTCACCGGGCGGCATCCGGCGTGCCCGGGTCGGGGGCGAGCCGCCGCTGGTGGGACTCGATAATCGCCCGCGCGGCCGGGTCCTCCGCGCCGAGTGTCTCGGTGGTGGCCTCGGTGAGCCGTCGCAGCAGGTCGGCGCGGGCGTCCCCTGTGACGGCGAGAATCTGCCGGGCGGTGTGTGCGGCGGAGTGCTGCCGGACGCGCTCGTCGAGTCGCAGGCCGGTGAGCAGCCCGGACGCGTCGACGGTGACCTCGACCAGCCCGTCGGCGCTGCGGGCTGTGCCGGTCAGCGCCTGTGTGCGGGCGGACAGGTCGCGGGCCCGCGTCGCACGGTCGGCCAGCGACGACTCCCACTCGTCGAGCCGTCGTGCCGCCGCGTCCAGCGCGGCCTCGTCCGCCCACATAGCGACCCTCCCCAGGGACAGTGGTGAGCGTCACGCTACCAACCGATCGCGCTGCGTGTATGCCCGGTTCAGCCCTGCAACCGCTGCGCCCAGTACACCTGCCCGTCCGGTCCCATGTAGACGAGCGCCAGCAGCAGGTCCGGCAACGTCACGGGCGCGGTGGCGACCGGGTGTACCCGCTCGTGTCTCTCCAGGTGGGGAAACCGGACGACGAACGTCAGGGGTGAGGCGGCGGCGTCGACGATCCCCAGGCGGCTGCCGACGCTGAGCCACTCGTGCTCGCTGACCCGGATGTCGCCCGCGCCGCGCAACCACGGGTAGCGGTCGGGGATCCTGTTCTCCACACCGGCGCTGCCCATGCCGACGCTCTCCTGCGGCGCGGCCACCGCGAACACCGACGGCTTGAGATCCGTGCGCTTGTCGATGAGGAACAGCGCGAAGTACCCGCCCTCAAGCGGTGTCGGCGGCTTCTGCCACGACACGCGGCCCAGCACCAGCTGGTCACCGTCGGACGTCACCGGCGCCTGGTACGCCGGCCCGAGAGCGGCCTGCGCCTCCTCGTAGCCGACGAACTCCAGGGACGAGCGGAGGTGCAGCGCTTCCGGCCCGTACGGCGGGTGCTGGTGCCACCAACGCCACCCGCCGACGGCCGCCACGGCCAGGACCAGCACCGCCACCATCGAAGCCGCCCGCCGCCACGTCACGGTGCTCAGTGAACCAGCTCGCCGCCGATCCCGTGAGCCAGCCGGGCGATCGCCGCCACCGACCGGTCGACGTCCGCCGCCGTGGTGGTCGCGTTCGACACCGAGATCCGCATCAGCCGGCGTCCCCGCCAGGTCGTCCCGCCTGCCCAGCACGTCCCGTCGGTCTGCACCGCGGCCACCACCCGGTCGGTGCGCGCGTCGTCGCCGAACCCGACCAGCACCTGGTTGAGCACCACGTCGTTCACCACCTCGAACCCGGCCGCGCTCAGCCCGTCGGTGAACCGCCGGGCCAGCGCACAACACCGCTCGACCAGCGCGGCGACGCCGTCGCGGCCCAGCTCCCGCAGGCCCGCCCAGACCGCGAACCCACGGGCGCGGCGCGAGGACTCCGCGGTCAGGTCCGCGCCCGCGGGCGCACCGCCGGAACCCACGAGGTACGCGGCCGCGTACGACATGGCCGCCGCGTGCACGTCGGGCCGGGCGCAGAACGCGAACGCCGTGTCGTACGGCAGGTTCAGCCACTTGTGGCCGTCGCAGGCCCACGAGTCGGCCGTCTCCAGCCCGTCCACCAGGTGCCGGGTGGCGGGGCTGGCGGCCGCCCACAGCCCGAACGCGCCGTCCACGTGCGCCCACCCGCCGTGCCGGTGGACCAGGTCGCAGGCGCGGCGCAGGTCGTCGCACGCACCGGTGTTCACGTTGCCAGCCTGAAGGCAGACGATCGTCGGTCCGGGACCGGCGTCGCGCAGCGCCGCGGCCAGCGCGTCCGGGTCGATCGCGCCCTGAGGGCCGGTGGACACCGGGTGCAGCGCGTCGGTGCCGAGGCCGAGCAGGCGCAGCGACCTGTCGATGGTGGCGTGCCGTTCGGCGCCGGCGAACACGCGGACCGCCGGCGCGCCGGGCAGGCCGCGTCGTTCCACGTCCCAGCCGGCGTCGGCGAGCACCTGGTGGCGGGCGGCGGCGAGCCCTGCGGTGTTGGCGGCCTGGCCGCCGGTGACGAAACCGGCCGACGCGGTCGCCGGGATGCCGAGCAGCTCCTTGAGCCAGGTGCCGGCGGCCGTCTCGGCGGCCACCGCGGCGGGGGAGGTGATCGCGTTGAACGCGATCTGGTCCCATCCGGCGGCCAGCATGTCGGCGGCGGTGGCGGCCGGGGAGGCGCCGCCGACGACGAAGCCGAAGTAGCGCGGCCCGGCGGTGGCCACGAGTCCCGGTTCGGCGGCGGTCACCAGCTCCGCTAGGACTCGCTCGGGCGGGGTGGGCGCGTCCGGCAGCGGGCCGGCGAACGCCTCGTTCAGCGCGGCCTGGTCCACGGGTACGCCGACCGGCCGCTCCGGCAGCGACAGCCGGTAGTCGGCCGCGTGGTCGGCGGCGCGCCGGAACAGGTGCCTCAGCTCGTCCATCGCCGCACCCTAGCCGAGGGCGCGTTCCATCCGAGCCGCCGTCATGAACGGTCCTGACCGCCGGTCATCCCGAGTGCGGCGTCGAGCCGGTCCAGGTGCACGGCGACCGGTCCCACGGTGAGCAGACCACTGCCTGCCCCTGCCAGCTCGCCTGCCGCTGGGGCGAGCGCGGACCGTGCCCGGAGCATCGCGTCCCGGTCGCCCAGCGCTACGGCGGCCCGCGCGGTCAGGCACCACAGCGCCTCCATGAGCAGGTCACGCGGTGGCGCCGGGGTGCGCCGCAATGCCTTGGCGGCCTCCTCGCGCCGGCCGTCGGCGAGCAGGAGCAGCGGGCGGGCCCAGGGCGCGTACGGGCCCCAGTCCGTGTCCGCCGGGAAGACGGCCGGCAGGTCGTGCCACACCCGCAGGCAGAGCAGCGCCAGCGGCGCCAGCCCGCGTTCCACGCCGGGCATGCCGCAGCCGGCCAGTCCGGTCGCCCACGACCGGTACGCCGCCTCCGCGTCCGGGTACGCGGCTCCGGTGGCGGCTGTCCGCATGGCCCGGTAGCCGCCGGTGAACACGCCGACGAGCGGACTCTCGTGCCGGGCGGCGAGCCGGTCCGCCGCCTCGGCGTGCGCGTCGGCGGTGGTGAAGTCGGCGAGCGCGCTCCGCGCCTGCACCCGGATCAGATGTCCGAGGATCTCCACTGTCGCCAGGCCGTGCCGCGCCGCGAGCGCGACCAGTTCGGTGCCGATCCCGTCCCGCTCGGCGGCCAGCCCCGCGCGGTGGAACGTCTGCATGTACACGCCGTTGAGGGCCTGGGCCAGCAGCGCCGGGTCGGCCACCCGCCGGGCGATCGCCTCCGCCTCCCGCGCGGCCTCGGCGGGGCGCGGCGACGCCGTACCGCGGGACTCGATGGCGACGGTGGCCAGCAGCCGGGCGCGGGTCGCCTCCGGCGCGTCCGGGCCCAGCCCGGCGAGGGCCCGCTCCGCCGCCGCGACGACCCGGGCCGCCTGCGCCGGGTCGTCCGAGCGGGTCCAGATCGCGGGTACGTCGTACCCGCCGATGACCCGCGCGGTGAACTCCGGGTCGCCCAGCTGCTCGGCCGCGGTGATGGCCGCCTCGCGCTGGTCCCGGGCGGCCTCCAGTCCGCCCGGCCCGGTCACCGCGAGGCTGCGCAGCAGCCCGACCGTCGACTCCAGCCGGGCCCGCGCGCCGGGGACCACACTGCGCTCGTACGCCGCCGCGGTCTCCGCCCAGACCCGCGCCGGGCCGGTCGGTTCGGGTTCGGCCTGGCGCAGCAGGTCGGTCTCCAGCCGCCGCAGCCGCGGTCCCGGGTCCAGGCCGAGTTGGTCGCGCAGCAGTTCCCGGGCGCGGCGCAGCACGGCGAGCGCGTCGGCCTGCCGCCCGGCCCGGTAGAGCGCCGACGCCAGCAGCGCCCACCCGTCCTCCCGCCACGGGTGCGCGGCGACGTGGGCGTCGAGATCGGGTACGGCGTCGGCGGCCCGGTCCAGCGCCAGCAGCGCCTCGGCCCGCCGCTCGACGGCTGTCAGCCGGATCTGGTCCAGCCGGGACCGCTCGGCGTGCGCCCACGGCTGGTCGAAGTCGGCGTACGCGGGTCCGCGCCACCAGCCCAGCGCCTCGTCGAGCCGGTCCAGCGCGGCCCGGGGCAGCGCGTCGGCCGCTGCGGTGACCGTGTCCTCGAACCGCCAGGCGTCGACGGTGTCCGGGTCGGCGCGCAGCGCGTACCCCGGTCCGTCGGTGACCAGCAGCCGGGCCGGCTCGCGTGGCGGACGGTGCGGTTCGAGGCGGCGGCGCAGCGCCGCGACGAACGTGCGGACCGCGCCCACCCCGCCGGGCGGCGGGTCGTCCCACAGGTCGTCGACGATCTGCCCGACCGGCACGGTCCGGCCCCGGGCGGCGACCAGCCGCGCCAGCACGGCCCGGTGCCGGGGCCCTTTCAGGTCGACCGGCGCACCCGCGTCGTCCCAGGCCGTGACCGGACCCAGCACACCGAAACCGACAGGCACCGACCCCTCCTCGACCCGGGTCACCGTATCGCGCTCATCGGTTGCTCATCCGGCGCCGCCACGCTGGACCGGTACGACGAGACGAAAGAGGGATCGAGATGAGCACCACCATCGCGGGATTCGACTACCAGCGCGTTCCGGTCGCCGGGGACGTGGCGCTGAACGTGGCGGTGGGGGGCTCCGGCAGCCCGGTCGTGCTGCTGCACGGCTTCCCGCAGACCCACCTGATGTGGCGGCACGTCGCCGCCGACCTGGCAGGCGAGCACACGGTGATCTGCCCGGACCTGCGCGGCTACGGCGCCAGCGACAAGCCGGCCGCGCACACCGAGGACACGTACAGCAAGCGGACCATGGCCGCCGACGTGGTCGCGGTGGCCCGCGCGCTCGGGCACGAGCGGTTCGCGCTCGCCGGGCACGACCGGGGCGCCCTGGTCGCGGTCCGGGCCGGCCTGGACCACCCGGACGCGGTCACCCACCTGGCGTCGCTTGATGTGCTGCCCACCCTCGACATGTGGGACGTGCTGCACGGCGCCTCCGCCTCGGTGGCGTTCCACCTCTACCTGATGGCCCAGCCGCCCGGCCTGCCCGAGACGATGATCGCGGGCAGCGCCGACGCGTTCTTCGGGCACTTCCTGGACGCCTGGGCCGGTGACCCGGCGGCCATGCCCACCGACGTGCGCGCCGAGTACCTGCGCGCCTCCCGGGAGGCGGTCGACTCGATCGTCGCCGACTACCGGGCGTCGGCCGGGATCGACGTGGCGCACGACCGGGCGGACCGGGACGCCGGGCGGCAGCTGACCATGCCGGTCACCGTCATCCAGCAGGACTGGGGCGCCGCGCTCGGCTACGACGCGGCGGCGGTGTGGCGGGCCTGGGCCCCGGACCTGGAGCACCGCACCACCACGGCCGGGCACTTCATGGCCGAGGAGGCGCCGGGCGAGATCACCGAGGCGCTGCGCGCGCTGCTCAAGCGGTAGGTACGGCGGTCCGGGCGCGCGCGGCGCCCGGACCGTCCGCCCCCGTCCGCTCAGCCGGCCCGTCTCCGGACGTGCCACAGGCCGAGCGCCGCCAGCAGAGCCGCCGCGCCGAGGTGGAGCGCCAGCTCGATCCACTGGAACGCCCAGAACCGGCGGTTCGGCTGGTACGCCAGGTCCACGTGCAGGTCGAGCGCGCCGAGACAGACCGCCGTGTCGCCGAACGTGCCGGTGGCGCCGGTACGCGGCGGATCGCGGAAACAGGTGCCGAACGCCTCGTCGGAGAGCTGCCGCCCGTCGGCGGTCCGCAGCGGGCTGATGTCGGTGACCCAGGCGCCCGGCACGTCCAGCCCGCCGACCACAGGGGAGCCGGTGATGCTGCCCAGGTTGCGGGCCCGGTTGACGGTGTCGGCGGTCATCGGCACGGTGATGCGCTCCGGCGGCAGGTAGTGCGGGCGCAGCAGGTTCGGCACCGCGAGCTGCACCACGACCACGGCCAGGAACACCACTGCCATCGCCGGCAGGGTGCGGCGCAGCAGCAGCCCGGCGACCACGCCGAGGACGAGGCCGAACACCGCGTACCCGACCGGTGCGACGCCGCGCGCGCCGAACAGCACGGTGCTGAACCGGTCGCCGGCGACCCGGTCGACGGGCGAGGCCGCCCAGGTCAGCAGCGCACCGAGCACACCGGCGACGAGCGCGGCGGCGGCCGAGAGCACCGCCAGCTTGACCGCCAGCCAGCGGCGGCGGGGCACGCTCTGGTTCCACACCAGCCGGTGCGTGCCCTGCTCCAGTTCCCGGGCGACGAGCGGCGCGCCCCAGAAGGCCCCGATCAGCGCGGGCACCAGCGCGAAGCCGCCGGCGAGGAACAGCATCGTCTGCGCGTACCGGTCGGGCAGCCGGGCCGGATCCGGTACGGCGCGGATGTCCGCGCCGAGGCGCAGCAGGTAGGCGCCGGCCAGCACCAGCAGGGCGGCGCCGACGAGCGCCGGGAGGCGGAACTGCCGCACCGTCATCCGGATCATCGGGTCACCGCCGGGCGGGTGGCGGCCCGGGACAGGTACGCCAGGACCAGTTCCTCCAGAGTGACCGGCGCGCCGTCGCGTACCGCCGGGCCCCGGACCACGACGCGGCCGGGCTCGGCCCAGACCACGTCGGCCCCGGCGGGCGCCGCGGCTGTCCGGTGGTGCGTGGCGAGCAGGTCCGGGACCGGACCGGCCACCTGCACCCGGGCGGCGCAGAGCACGACCAGGTGGTCGCAGACCTGCGCCACATCGCCGAGCAGGTGCGAGGAGAGCACCGCGCCCGCGCCGAGTTCCCGCACGAAACCGGCCAGCCCGTGCATGAACTCGCGGCGCGCAAGCGGGTCCAGCGCGGCGGCCGGCTCGTCGAGGATCAGCAGCTCGGGACGTTTCGCGGCGGCCAGCGCGAGGGCCAGTTGCGCGCGCTGGCCGCCGGAGAGCCGGCCCGCCTTCTGCGCCGGGTCCAGGCCGACCTCGTCGACGCGCCGCCGGGCCAGCGTCGAGTCCCAGGACGGGTTCAGCCAGGCGCCCATCCGCAGGTGCTCGGCGACGGTGAGGGAGGCGTAGACCGGCGTGGCCTGGGCGACGAAACCGACCCGGGCCAGGTGCGCGGCGTCGGCGGCCGGTGGCGAGCCGAGCACCGTCAACGTGCCCGAGGTCGGCGCGATCAGCCCGCAGGCCAGTTGCAGCAGCGTGGACTTTCCGGCGCCGTTGGGGCCGACCAGGCCGACCACGTGCCCGCGCGGAACGCTCAGGTCGCAGTCGGCAAGCGCGGTGCGGCGGCCGTACCGTTTGGTCAGCCGCTCGGCGTGCAGGGCGAGTGGTGGATGCATGCGGCTCATCCTGGGCATGCCCGGACCGACGGGCATCGGTCCGGAGCAGGGTCCGGCGCGCGGCGGACCCTACTTTCGGCCGGTTCGGCCCGGCCCGCGATCTCCTAGCGTGCTGGGCATGGCTACCGAACGGCTCACCCGGGTTGCGGCGACGGCGGGGCTCGCCGTGGTGCTGCTCGCCGCGATCGGCGTCCAGGCGGTGGCGGTCGCCGCGAGCTGGGGTCTGCGGTACTGGCTCCCCGGCGGCGCGGCCGCCGTCGTGGTCGGCGTGCTGGCTCTGGTACGCCATCGGCAGCGCGTCGTCACGGCCACTGCCGGACTCGCCGTCGCCGGGTCGGCAGTCGCCGCGGCCCGGCTGTTCGACCTGCCCACCGAGCCGGGGCCGGCGCTGGCGCTGGCGTCGGCCGTCCTGGTCGGATCGGCGGTACGCGCGCTGCCGCCGCTGCCCGCCGGCCTGATCGCCGCAGGTGGTCTCGTGGTGGCGGCCGGGGCGTGGGCGGCGGCCCGGCCGGGGGCGGGCGGGTCCGGGGTGGTGGCGCTCAACGGGCTGTGCTGGCTCGGCGGGGTCGTCGCGGGGCTCACGCTGCGGCTGCTCGACGAGCGGGCCCGGGCCGCGGCCGAGCGGGTACGCCGCGACGAGCGGCTGGAGCTGGCCCGGGAACTGCACGACGTGGTGGCGCACCACGTCACCGGCATGGTGGTGCAGGCGCAGGCCGCCCACCTGGTCGGGCAGCGGGATCCGGCGCGCGCCACCGAGTCGCTGGCCGGCATCGAGGCGGCCGGCGGCGAGGCGCTGCGGGCCATGCGCCGCCTGGTCGGGGTGCTGCGCGACACCGCCGACGCGCCGCCGGCCTCGGCCGGTACCGAGCAGATCGAGGAACTGGTCGAGCGGTTCCGACGGCAGGGCCCGCCGGTGCGGCTGCGGCTGCCGGGGGAGACGGCCTGGCCGCCGGAGGTCACCAGCACCGTGCACCGGATCGTCCGGGAGGCGCTGACGAACGTGGCCCGCCACGCCCCGCACGCCGGCCAGGTCACCGTGGACGTGTCGCAGGAGCCGGACGCGGTGGTGGTCGAGGTGACCGACGACGCGTCCGGCGTTTCCGGCGTTTCCGTCGAGCAGCGGGGCGGATACGGCCTGATCGGCCTGCGCGAGCGGGTCGAGGCCCTCGGCGGCACGCTGCGCGCCGGTCCCCGCTCCGGCGCCGGGTGGTCGGTGCGGGCGGTAGTGCCGCACGGGAGGGCGTGATGACGATCCGGGTGCTGCTCGCCGACGACCAGGCGATGGTCCGCGGCGGGCTGCGGCTGATCCTGGAGGACCAGCCCGACATCAGGGTGGTCGCCGAGGCGGCCGACGGCGTCGACGCGGTGGCCCAGGCCCGCCGGCTGCGCCCGGACGTCTGCCTGGTGGACATCCGGATGCCGCGGCTCGACGGGCTCCAGGTGACGCGGGCGCTCGCCGGGCCCGAGGTGGCCGACCCGCTGCGGGTCGTCGTGGTCACCACGTTCGACCTGGACGAGTACGTCTACGGCGCGCTGCGTGGGGGAGCGGCCGGGTTCCTGCTCAAGGACGCCGGACCGGCGCTGCTGGTGGAGGCGGTCCGGGCGGCGTACCAGGGTGACGCGCTCGTGTCCCCGTCGGTGACGGTCCGGCTGCTGCGGCACCTGACCCCGCCCGCGCCGCCCCGCGACGAGCGCCGCCCGGCGCTGTCCGAGCGGGAGATCGAGGTGGTACGGGAGATCGCCCGGGGCCGGACGAACCTGGAGATCGGCGCGGAGCTGTTCATCTCGCTGAGCACCGTGAAGAGCCACGTGTCGGCGGTGCAGACGAAGCTCGGCCTGCGGAACCGTACCGAGATCGCGGTCTGGGCCTGGGAGCACCGCGTGGTCGACTGAAACGTTGGCGGACGCGCTACCGTACGTTGTACGTTAGCGGCCGTCGTCAACGGAGGGGGCACAGTCGTGGAACATGCGATCCTGGCGGAGGGCCTGCGCAAGCGATACGGGGACACCGCCGCGCTCGACGGATTCGACCTGCGGGTGCGACCGGGCACCGTGTGCGGGCTGCTCGGCCCGAACGGGGCGGGCAAGACCACAGCCGTCCGCATCCTGGCCACGCTGCTGCGCTTCGACGCCGGGCGGGCCGAGGTCGCCGGCTTCGACGTGGCGGGACAGGCCGACCGGGTGCGCCACCGCATCGGTCTGGTCGGGCAGCACCCCGCTGTGGACGAGGCACTGAGCGGGCGGGAGAACCTGGTGATCTTCGGCCGCCTGTTCCACCTGGACCGGGCCGGGGCGAGGCGGCGCGCCACCGAACTGCTCGACCGGTTCGGGCTCGCCGACGCCGGCGGGCGGCCGGTACGCACGTACTCCGGTGGCATGCGCCGCCGCCTCGACCTGGCCGCCGGGATGATCCTCGCGCCGTCGGTGCTGTTCCTCGACGAGCCGACCACGGCGCTGGACCCGCGCGGGCGCAACGAGGTGTGGGAGGCGGTACGCGACCTGGTACGCGGCGGCACCACGGTGCTGCTGACCACGCAGTACCTGGACGAGGCCGACCAGCTCGCCGACCGCGTCTGCGTGCTCGACGCCGGCCGGGTGATCGCCGAGGGCACACCTGACGCGCTCAAGTCCCGCCTCGGCGGCGACCGGATCGAACTGGTCGTCCGCGACGCCGCCGACCTGGCCACAGCCGTCGGGCGGTTGCGCGCCGTCGCCCTTGCCGAACCGGCAGTCGATCCGGACCGCCGGGCGGCCAGCGCCCAGGTCGGCGACCGGGCGGGCGCGCTGACCGAGGTGCTGCGCGCGCTGGACGCCGACGGCGTGGACGTGGCCGACGTGGCGTTGCGGCGGCCCACACTGGACGAGGTGTTCCTCCAGCTCACCGGCGCGCCGTCCGCCGCTCGGACCGGTGTGGAGGTGACCGCGTGACAGCGACCGTGACCCCGGCCCGGCGCGCGTCGCTGGCCGGTGACGGCCTGACGCTGACCGGGCGTGCGCTGGCGCACTGGCGGCGCGAGCCCGGCCCGCTGGTCGGCTCGCTGGGCTTCGACATCCTGATGGTGCTGATGTTCGCGTACCTGTTCGGCGGCGCGCTCCAGGTGCCCGGCGGCGGCAGCTACCGCGAGTTCCTGATGCCCGGCATGTTCGCCATGACGATGGTCTTCGGCATCAGCATGACCACCATGGCGGTCTCGACGGACCTGGAGCGCGGCGTCACCGACCGGCTGCGGTCCATGCCGGTGTCCCGGCTGGCCCCGCTGCTCGGCCGCGCGGTCGCCGACCTGATGTTCGCGGTGGTGACGCTCGCCGTCATGCTGCTCGTCGGCCTGGCCGTCGGGTGGCGGGCGCGCGGCGACCTCGGTGACACGCTCGCCGCGTTCGGGCTGATCCTGCTGCTGCGGTTCGCGCTGGTCTGGGTGGGCGTCTTCCTCGGCCTGACCGTGAAGGGGCAGAGTGCGGTCACGGCCGTGCAGACGCTGGAGTTCCCGCTGGGCTTCCTGTCCAGCGCGTTCGTGGCGCCGTCCACGATGCCCGCGTGGCTGGGTGCGGTCGCCGAGTGGAACCCGCTGTCCGCGACCGTCGGGGCCACCCGGGAGCTGTTCGGCAACCCCGGGTGGGGCGGCGACTCGTGGGTGGCAGCGCATTACCCGCTGCTGGCGGTGCTCTGGCCGCTGGCGCTGGTCGCGGTGTTCCTGCCGCTGTCGCTGCGCCGCTACCGGGCGCTGAGCCGCTGAACCGGGCCCGGGGGCGGCCGTGCGCCGCCCCCGGGACGCGGTCACGGCCCGGTGAGGACGACCAGTTCGCCGGTCGCGCGGGTCATCGCGACGTACCGGTCCACCGTGCCGGAGATCCCGTCGCCGAACGACTCCGGGTCGACCAGCACCACCAGGTCGAACTCCAGTCCCTTGGCCAGCTCCGGGGTCAGCGACCGGACCCGCTCCGAGGCCGGGAACGCCGGATCGCCGATGACGCACGCGACGCCCTCGGGATGGTCGGCGAGCCAGCCGTCCACCACCGCGCCCAGCTCCGCGCGGGCGCCGTACCGCACCGGGGCGCCGTCGCGGATGGACGTGGGTACGTTGGCATCAGGGAGCACGGCCCGGATCACCGGTTCGGCCGCCGCCATCACCTGCGCCGGAGTGCGGTAGTTGACGGTGAGCGTGGCCACCTCGACCCGGTCGAAGCCGGCCCGCGTCAGCCGCTGCGGCCACGACTCGGTGAACCCGTGCCGCGCCTGCGCCCGGTCACCGACCACTGTGAAGCTGCGCGACGGGCAGCGCGCCAGCAGCATCTGCCACTGCGCGTCGGTCAGCTCCTGCGCCTCGTCCACCACGACGTGCGCGAACGGCCCGGCCAGCAGGTCCGGATCGGTCACGCTCAATGCGCTGGAGTCGACCAGGCTGGTTCGCATGTCCTCGCCGTACAGCATGGTCATCAGACCCTCGCCGTCGTCGTAGGCGTGCGACGCGATCAGCGCGTCGACCACCGTGTCCATCTCGGCGCGCTGCGCGGCCAGCACCGCCTCGTCGCGGCGCCGCCGCAGCGACGCCTCCGGGTCGCCGACGCGGCGCCGGGCCGCGTCCAGCCACGGCAGGTCGGCGACAGTCCAGGCCCGGGCGTCGGGCCGCCGCAGCGTACGGATCTCCTCGACGCTCAGCCAGGGCGCGCACCGGCGCAGGTAGGCCGGCACCGACCACAGGTCGGCCACCACGTCGAGCGGGTCCAGCAGCGGCCACGCCCGGCCGAACGCGGTGACCAGCTCCCGGTCGCGCGCCAGCGCCCGGCGCACCGCCTCCTCCGGCTCGTCGCCGCGGTACTTCTCCACCAGGATCGTGAGCAGTTCCTCCCACACGTCGTCGCGGGCCTCGTTGTGCGGGACGCCCGGTCCGGCCGCCTCGAACGCCGTCGTCCAGTCGTCGGCGGTCAGCCGCAGCTCGCCGTCCCCGACGCCGACTGTCATCCCGGTCGCGGGCGGCTCCTCGTAGAACCGGACCGCGGCGTCGACCGCCCGCACCGTGTCCGCGGACGCCTTCAGCCGGGCCACCTCCGGGTCGGTCTCCGGCGCCGCCGTCGCGCCCTCGGGCACCAGGTCGGCGAGCGTGCAGATCTGCACGTCCTCCTCACCCAGGCTGGGCAGCACGTCCGACACGTAGTTCAGGTACGGCTGGTGCGGCCCCACCACCAGCACCCCGCCCCGGCGCTCGCCCAGCCGCGGGTCGGCGTGCAGCAGGTACGCGGTCCGGTGCAGCGCCACCACCGTCTTGCCGGTGCCGGGGCCGCCGTCGACCACCAGCGCGCCCCGCGACCCGGCCCGGATGATCGCGGCCTGGTCGGCCTGGATGGTGCCGAGCACGTCGCGCATCCGCGCCGACCGGGTCGCGCCCAGGCTGGCGATGAACGCCGACTGGTCGTCGAGCGCGGCGTGCCCGGCCAGGCCGTCGGCGGTGAACACCTCGTCCCAGTAGTCGGTGATCCGCCCTCGGCTCCACCGGTACCGGCGGCGGCTGACCAGGCCCATCGGGTCGGCGTGGGTGGCGCCGAAGAACGGCTCGGCGGCGGGGGAGCGCCAGTCCAGCAGCAGCCGGCCGCCCGCGCCGTCGGTCAGGCCGAGCCGGCCCACGTACACCGGTTCGCCGCCGTCCGCGCCGACCATCCGGCCCAGGCACAGGTCCAGGCCGTAACGGCGCAGCGTACGCAGGCGCGCGCTCAGCCGCCGGACCTCCTGGTCCCGGTCGACCGCCTGCCGGCCCCGGCCGCCCGCGGCCCGGCGCGTCGCGTCGAGCCGGTCGGTCAACTCGGCGATCGAACGGTGCAGGTTGTCCGCGATGGCGGCGAAGTGCCGCTCGTCGGCGGCGATCAGGTCCGGGCCGGCCTTCGCCGACAGACGCTCGGGAAGATCGAAAACGCTCGTGGCAGGCAGATTCAACTCGTCTCCGATCACGGGCACGGCCGAGCCTCCGCTCTTCGCGGCTTTTCGAATGCCTCGGCAATGGGTTACGGCCGGCAATTGTGCGCCCTCACCCGGGTCTTGCGGCAAGACCGGGGGTGCGCTATATGTTGGTAGTGGCGGGAGAACCCGCCATTCTTTTTGCGCGAACAATTCTCGGGCTCCCCTTTTCCGGCGTCCCGCCGACCGCCGGTGACCGGCGTGGCCGGTAGGATGACGGCACCATGTCGAAGGAGCGCCGGCGCAAGGCCGATCCCGCCCGCAGCCTGGCCCTTCTCTGGCGCACCCAGGAGCCGGCCAGCCGCGGCGCCGGTCCCGCCCTGAGCGTCGACCGGATCGTGCGCACCGCGATCGAGATCGCCGACGCCGACGGCATCGACGCGCTCACCATGCGCCGGGTCAGCGAGGCGCTCGGCGTGGGCACCATGTCCGTCTACACGTACGTGCCGGGTAAGGCGGAACTGCTCGACGTCATGGTGGACGCCGTCCTCGGTGACCTGCCGCGCCCGTCCGACGTGCCGGGTGGCTGGCGGGGGCGGCTGGAACGCGTCGCGCGGGACAACCTCGCCCTCTACCGGGCCCACCCGTGGCTGCTGCGCGCCGAGACCACCCGGCCGGTGCTCGGCCCGAACGTGCTCGCCAAGTACGACTACGAACTGCACGCCGTCGCGGACATCGGGCTGGACGACGTGGAGATGGACGCGGTGCTCACGCTCGTGCTGGGGCACGCCAAGAACGCGGCCCGGGTCGCGCTGGACGTGGCCGAGCTGGAACGTGAGACCGGGATGACCGACGACCAGTGGTGGCAGACGCACGGGCCCTGGCTGGAGAAGTTCATGACCGCCGGCAGCTTCCCGCTCGCCGCGCGGGTCGGCACCGCGGCCGGCATGGCGCACGGCGCGGCGTACGGGCCGGACCACGCCTTCGAGTTCGGTCTTCAGCGTGTGCTCGACGGCATCTCGGTGGTGGTGGCCGACCGTGCCGCTGGTGGGCCGGAGCCCGGGAAGACCTTGTAATCCTACTGGATGGGTAGGAAACTCTCCCTGGGGTCGACGATCCCCGTCGTACACCTTGGAGGAACACCGTGACCGAGCCTGCCGACACCCCGGTCGACGCCGACGCCGACGCGCTGCGGACGCTGCTGCGGCACCAGGCCAGCACCGTCACAGTGGTCACCGCCGCCGGTCCGCCCGCGGCCGGGTTCACCGCCACCTCGTTCACCGCGGTGTCGCTGCGGCCGCCGATCGTCTCGTTCTGCCTGGACCGGGGCTCGTCGAGCTGGCCGGTGGTGTCCCGGGCCCGGCACGTCGGCGTGCACCTGCTCGGGCACGGCCAGCACGAGATGGCCCGGACGTTCGCCACCAGCGGGATCGACCGGTTCGCCGAGCCGACCCGCTGGCGGCCCGGCCCGGAAGGGGTGCCGGTCCTCGACGACACGCTGGCCTGGCTGCTCTGCCGGGTGGTGGACCGGGTTGTCGTCGGGGACCACGCCGTCGTGCTGGCCGAACCGGAGCTGCTGCGGCACGCCGACGTCGGCTCGCCGTTGCTCTACCACAGGGGGCGGTACGCCGGCCTGGCCGACACGACCGACCCCGGTGGCCGCCGCTCCGCCGCCTGACCGGCCGCCGCTATCGTGGCCGTGATCACCTGCGTCGTGCACTACACGATCGACAGCCTGACGGCGTACGAGCAGTACCGGGCCCGGCTCGGTGTGGACCCCGAGTTCGTCGCCGCCGACCGGATCCGCGAGGAGTCGGGCTGTGTCCTGCGGTACGAGCGCACGTTCATGCGCCCGCTCCTGCCCACCGACTGACGCCCCGGCCGGCCCGGCTACCGAGGCGGGTTCGGGCCCTCTGCCGCTGCGGCGTAACGGCGGGCCAGGCGCGCGAACGCCTCGCGCAGCTCCGGCGGCCCGACCACCTCGATGTCGGCGTCGTACCGGCCGAGCACGGCGGCCAGCCCGGCCCACGACCAGGCGCCCAACACGAGCCGACAGCGGTCCGGGCCCAGTTCCTCGACGATCCCGTCGCGCGTCCACCCGGACACCACGCGGGCGGGCAGGTCGAGGATCACCTCGCCCCGGCAGGGCCAGTCGCCCGGCCCGGTGGCGCCCTTGAACCGGCCGGCGACGTACGCGGCCACGTCCCCGCCGGGCAGCTCGCGGGGCGTGAACCGGGGGCCGGTGGGCGTACGCGGGCTGATCCGGTCGACCCGGAACGTGCGCCAGTCGACGCGGTCGAGATCCCAGGCGACGAGGTACCAGCGCCCACCCCAGGTGACCAGGTGATGCGGCTGCACCCGGCGCGGCGGCCGGCCCGCGACCGGCGGCGTCGTCGACACCGACTCGTAGTCGAAGCGCAGCTCCTCGCGGGCGTGCACGGCGGCGCTCAACGTCATCAGCAGCGCCGGTTCCACCCGGTGCCGGGAGGGCGTATCGGCGCGTTGCACGTCGACCACCCGCAGCGCGTCCACCCGGTGCCGCAGCCGCGCCGGCATCACCTGCCGCACAGTGGTCAGCGCCCGCGCCGCCGCCTCCTCGATGCCGGTCACCCCGCCGGCGGCGGTCTGCAACGCCACTGTGAGCGCGACCGCCTGCTCGTCGTCGAAGAGCAGCGGCGGGAGCGCCGAGCCGGCGCCCAGCCGGTAGCCGCCGTCCGGCCCCTTGGCGCTCTCGATCGGATAGCCCAGCTCGCGCAGCCGGTCGACGTCGCGGCGCACGGTTCGCGGGCTGACCCGCAGCCGTTCGGCGAGCAGCGACCCGGGCCAGTCGCGTCGCGCCTGCAACAGGGACAGCAGGGAGAGCAGCCGGGCGGAAGTCTTCGGCACGCCACGCATTCTGCCGCGAGAAGAGGACACTTCCTGACCGCTATGCCTGCGAGGGTGGACCCGTACCCGATCAGGACCGGAAGGAACGATGACGATGACCGGCACCACCACGACCCCCACCACCCTGGACGCCGAGCGGACCGACCTGCTGGCCGAGCTCGCCGAGGCCCGGAACATGCTGATCAACACGGTGCGCGGCCTCACCGACGAGCAGGCCGCGCAGAAGCCGACTGTCAGCGCGCTCTGCCTGGGCGGCCTGATCAAGCACGTCGCATCCACCGAGGAGGCGTGGCTGCGGTTCGTGGTCGAGGGCCCTTCGGCGATGTCATTCGCCATGCCCGAGGGCGTCACCTGGGAGGACTTCATGTCCGGGCAGGCCCGCGAGCTGCCGCAGTGGGCGATCGAGCGGGGACGGGACTTCCAGATGCTGCCCGAGGACACGCTGCCGGCCATCCTGGACCGGTACGCCCGCATCGCCGCCCGTACCGAGGAGATCGTGGCCGGCGTCGAGGACCTGTCGGCGACCTGGCCGGTGCCGGACGCGCCGTGGAACGAGCCCGGTTCGGTCCGCAGCATCCGGCGGGTGCTGATCCACGTCATCGCCGAGACCACCCAGCACGCCGGGCACGCCGACATCCTGCGCGAGAGCATCGACGGGCAGACCACCACCTGAGCGGGCCGGAGACCGCAGCGATGACAGTGCTCGACCAGTTGATGCTCAACCGGGCCACGCTCGCCCGGCAACTGCTGCTGGAGCGCGCCGACCTGCCGGTGGCGGACGCCGTGACGCACCTGTGCGGGTTGCAGGCCCAGGAGCCGCAGGAGCCGTATGTCGGGCTCTGGTCGCGGCTGCGGGCCTTCGACCCGGCGGTCCTGTCGGACCTGCTGGTGCGCCGCCGCCTGGTGCGTACCCACCTCATGCGCCGCACCGTGCACCTGCTCGCCGCGGACGACGTGCTGACCTGGCGGTCCCGGCACGACGCGATGCTGCGGCAGCGGGTGCTGGGCGTCTACCGCGGCGAGTTCGACGGGGTCGACCTCGACGAACTCGCCGCGGCGGCCCGGGAGGTCCTGGCCGACGGCGAGCCGCGCACCACCGCCGAGATCGTGGGGGCGCTCACCGCGCGCTGGCCGGAGACCGACCGGCGGGCGCTCGGCGAGATCGTGCTCGCTCTCGTGCCGGCCGTGCAGGCCCCGCCGCGCGGACTGTGGCGGACCACCGCCGGCGTCCGTACCGTCGCTCTGGCCCGGTGGCTGGGCCGCGACGCCGACCCGCCCGGTCCGGACGGCGACGACCTGGCCGGGCGGGCGCTGGTGCGGCGCTACCTGGCCGCGTTCGGTCCGGCCGCGTCGGCGGACCTGCGCGCCTGGTGCGGCCTCGCCGGGCTGCCCGCGGCGGTGGCGGCGGTCCGCGACGAGCTGGTGGCCTTCCGGGACGCGCGCGGCCGCACGCTGCTGGACCTGCCCGGCGCGCCCCGGCCCGACGCGGACACCCCCGCGCCGGTACGGTTCCTGCCCGCCTTCGACAACGCCGTGCTCGGCTACCACGACCGCAGCCGGATCATCGACGACGCCCACCGCAACCTCTCCGTCGCGGGTGCCCGGTTCGTGCTCGTCGACGGCCGGGTCGCCGCCACCTGGACGGTCGACGCGGGCGTCGTGGTGGTCACGCCGCTGCGCGCGTTGACCCGCGCCGAGCGCACGGCCGTCACCGCCGAGGGCGGCGCCGTGGCGTCGTTCCTGTCCGAGGGCGACAACCAGGGGGTACGCGTCGTCGCCCGTTGAGCCGCTGGTAAGGCGCGCGAGCGCGCTGGCCGCCGGTCAGGCGCGCGTCGCGCGGCCCATCCGGGTGACCGCCTCGGTAAGCACGGCGGGGGAGGTGGCGAAGTTGAGCCGCACGAACCCGGTGCCGCCGGAGCCGAAGACGTGCCCGGAGCTGAGCGCCACCCGGGCCCGGTCGAGGAACATCCGCGCCGGACCGGCCAGGTCGCTCGCCACGCCCGGTCCGTCGCCCGCCTCGGTGGGTACGCCGAGGCGCCGGCAGTCCAGCCAGGCCAGGTACGTGCCCTCGGGCGGCTGCCACGACACGGCCGGAAGGTGCTCGGCCAGCAGTGATCCGAGCAGCGCCCGGTTCGCGTCGAGGCCGTCGAGCAGCCGGTTGAGCCACGGCCCGCCGGCGCGGAACGCGGCGGTGTGCGCGAGCACCCCGAGGTGACTGGGACCGTGGCTGACCTCCTCCGGCATCCGCGCCAGGTCGTCCGCCGCGTCCGGCCCGGCGACCGCCAGCGCCGCCTTGAGCCCGGCCAGGTTCCACGCCTTCGACGCCGACAGCAGCGCGAACGCGTTCTCCGCGCCCGGCACCGTCAGGTACGGCGTGAACCGCGCGCCGGGCAGCGCCAACGGCGCGTGGATCTCGTCGGCCACCACCCGTACGTCGTGTCGCGCGGCCAGCTCGGCGACGGTGGCCAGCTCGTCGGGCCGGTGCACCACACCCGTCGGGTTGTGCGGGTTGCAGAGCAGGAACGCCGGCCGCTCGCCGATCGCGCGGGCTCGGCGGAACGCCTCCTCCAGCGCAGCCGGGTCGAGCCGCAGGTCCGCGCCGAGCGGCGCCTCGAGGACCTGCCGGCCGGCGTTGGCGACGAACGCGTAGAACGGCGGGTAGACCGGGGGAGTGACCACCACCGCGTCGCCCGGGCCGGTGACCAGGCGCAGTACCTCGACCGTACCCATCATCACGTCCGGCACCAGCGTGGTCCGGCCGACCGGGAAGTCGGCCCAGCCCCACCGCTGCGCGGCGAAACCGCCGACCGCCTCGGCGTACCCGGTGCCGAACGCGTAGCCGGTGTCGCCCAGCTCGACCGCCCGGCGCAGCGCCTCGGCCACCGGCGGCGCGAGCGGCACGTCCTGCTCGGCCACCCACAGCGGCAGCACGTCCGGCGGGTGCAGCCGCCACTTCACACTGGTGCGCTGCCGGAGCTGGTCGAGCGTGAGCTGGGTGAGCGGATTGCCCTCGTCGGCGGAAACGACCATGCGGCCCACACTAGGTTCCTCCTACCATCGCCCGATGACCCACCCGGCGTACCCGCTGCGCACGCCCCGGCTGCTGCTGCGCCCGGTCACGCTCGGCGACCTGGACGACGTGCACGCCTGGCAGCGCCGCCCGGACGTGGTCCGCTGGATGGCCGGTGCCGCGCCGCGTACCCGGGCGGAGTCCCTGTCGTCGGTGACCGCGATGGCCGACGAGGACGCGCTGCGCGCGGAGGGCGACTGCCTGACGCTCGCCGTGGTGCGCGAAGCGCGGGTGATCGGCGCGGTCGAGCTGGTGTGGCGCAGCGCGGCGGACCGCACCGCCGAGCTGGGGTACGTGTTCCACCCCGGCCACGGCGGCCGGGGGCTGGCCACGGAGGCGGCCGGCGCGCTGCTGGACTGGGGTTTCGGCGGGTTCGGTCTGCACCGGGTGGTGGCCCGCTGCCACGCGGACAACGAGCCGTCGGCCCGCCTGATGGCCCGGCTCGGCATGCGGCGGGAGGCACGGCACGTGCGCAGCTACCGGTTCCGGGACGGCTGGGCCGACCAACTCGTCTACGCGATCCTGGCGGACGAGTGGCGGTCCCGGCCGGTCAGGTCGGGCTGACCGCGCTCAGTCCACCCGCCCCGGCGAGCAGCACGGTGTCGAACGGCGGGCGGTCATGTCGCCTCGCATTCGTCGCCGGCCCGGATCTCGCCGGTGCTCAGCGGGACCAGGCGGACGCCGAACCACGTCTTGCCGTCGTAGCGCCGGTGCCGGGCCAGCGTGCGGATCGGCTCCTTCCCGGTCGCGAGCGTCTCCGGGTCGATGAGCGTCACCGAGCAGCGGTCGCAGCGTTCGGACACCCGGAAGTCGACGGCGCCGATGCGTACCCTGCTCCAGCCGTCCTCGGCGAACGGTTCGAACGGCCCGTCCAGCACCACAGTCGGGCGGAACCGGGCCATCGCCGGCGGCTCCGGCGCGGGCTCGCCGCGTTCCAGCGCGCCCTCGACGATCCAGTCCCGCAGCCGCCGCAGCGACGGCGCCGTGGCGACCAGCAGCGGCCCGGCGTCGGACAGGTTCAGCGGATCGCCGGGCCCACCGCCGTGCTCGGCCGACATCGGCCGGCGGCGCGGATCGTCCAGCCAGGCCAGCCGTACGGGCCGGCCCAGCCGCGCGGACAGCCAGTCGTGTGCCTCGTCGGCGGCGAGCCGGACCGTGTCCAGCCGGGACACGTCCGTGGCGACCGGCGGCCCGTCCACCGGCTCGGCGACTGTCAGCGACGACCCGTCGCGGGCGGTGAGCGTGATCGACCCGGAGCCGGGCGCGGCGGTCAGGCCGAGCAGTGCCGGCAGGGCGGTCGAGCCCAGTTTGCGGCCGTCGGGGCGCAGCACCAGCCAGCGGCGGTCGTGACGCAACCCCCACGGCTGGACATCGGCCCGGTCGACGTCGACGCCGCCGAGGGACTTGACCGGATACAGGTGTACCGAGGCGAGTCGCATCACCACACCCTCAGCCGATCTTGGGAGTGGCGCGGTCGATGATCGCGGCGAGGTCCAGTCCGCCCGGCAGCGTCCCGTACGCCTGCCCGTGGTCGCCGTCGAGCCGGGACGCGCAGAACGCGTCGGCGACCGCCGGGTGGCCGTGGCGCACCAGCAGCGAGCCCTGGAGCACCAGCGCCAGCCGCTCGACCACCCGCCGGGCGCGCAGCTCCAGGTCGGTGTGGTCGGCCAGTTCGTCGCGCACCCGGCGCACCGCGGCGTCCAGCCGGGCGTCCGCGCCGGCCGCGGCGGCCACCTCCGCCTCGTACGCGGCGAGCACCTGCGGTTCCCGGGTGAGCGCGCGCAGCACGTCGAGCGCGGCGACGTTGCCGGAGCCCTCCCAGATCGAGTTCAGTGGCGACTCGCGGAACAGCCGCGGCATGCCGGACTCCTCCACGTAGCCGTTGCCGCCCAGGCACTCCAGCGCCTCGGCGGCGTGTCCCGGCCAGCGCTTGCACACCCAGTACTTGCCGACGGCGAGGGCGAGGCGCTTGAACGCCGTCTCGCCGTCGTCGCCGCGCGCGGACCGGTCGGTCGCGCCGGCCAGCCGGACCATCAGGACGGTGGCCGCCTCGGACTCCACCGCCAGGTCGGCCAGCACGTTGCGCATCAGCGGCTGGTCGGCCAGGTAGTCGCCGAACGCCCGCCGGTGGGTGGCGTGGTGCACGGCTGTGGTCACGCCGTGGCGCATCCCGGCCGCCGCGCCGATCACGCAGTCGAGCCGGGTCAGGTTGACCATGTCGATGATGGTGCGCACGCCCCGGCCCTCGTCGCCGACGCGCCACGCCACCGCGTGCTCGTACTCGACCTCGGCGGAGGCGTTGGAGCGGTTGCCGAGCTTGTCCTTGAGCCGCATCAGCCGCATCGGGTTGCGGGTGCCGTCGGGCAGCACCCGGGGGACCAGGAAGCAGGTGAGGCCGCCGGGCGCCTGGGCGAGGGTGAGGAACAGGTCGCACATGGGCGCCGAGGTGAACCACTTGTGCCCGACGAGCCGGTAGCTGCCGTCCGGCTCGGGCCGGGCCGTGGTGGTGTTGGCGCGGACGTCCGAGCCGCCCTGCTTCTCGGTCATCGACATGCCGGCGAGCAGGCCGCGCTTGGTCTGCGGCGAGCGCAGCCCGAAGTCGTACTCGCGGGTGGTGAGCAGCGGCTCGTACCGGGCGGCCAGGTCCGGGCTGTGCCGCAGCGCGGGCACCGCCGCGTAGGTCATCGAGATCGGGCAGCCGTGCCCGGCGTCGGGCCGCCACAGGTAGAAGCCGGCGGCCCGGGCCACGTGCGCGCCCGGCCGGTCGTCGGCCCACGGCGCGGCGTGCAGGCCGTGACCGACGGCGGTACGCATCAGCTCGTGCCAGGACGGGTGGAACTCCACCTCGTCGATGCGGTGGCCGTACCGGTCGTGGGTGCGCAGCACCGGCGGGTGCTCGTTGGCGAGCCGACCGTGCTCGGCTGCCTCCTCGCCACCGGCGAGCCGGCCCAGCTCGTGCAGCCCGGGCAGCGCCCAGCCGGCGCCCTCGCGGGCCACGCCGTCGCGCAGCGCCGGGTCGTCGGCGGTGTCGTGGCCGACCATCGGCGGGACCTGGTTGACGACCTCGTGTGTGGTCACGGCGGCAACTCCCAGCGCTGGTGGCGGATCGGGTCGGGGCCCGGATTGAACCACCGTTCACTCCGCACCGGCAAGCGGCGGTCGACCAGTCACTTTGGCGGTATTCGTTGACATCATCCCGCTCGGGGAGAAGACTCGCCGAAACTTTCTTTTGTCCGGGAAGTGGCTAGGGGGGCCTGTGTCCAGGAAAAAGCTCGGTGTGCTCGGTGCCGCACTCACACTGACAGTCGGCGTCCTGTCCGGATGCACCGGCGGCGAGGCGGTCGACGTCGGTGGCGGGGGGAACGCCGGCGGCGCCGGTGGTGTCCTCAACGCCGCGATCGGCGGCGAGCCGGACCAGCTCGACCCGCACAAGACCTCGGCGTACTACAGCTTCCAGGTGCTGGAGAACGTCTACGACACGCTCGTCGAGCCGGACGCCGACCTCAAGATGGTGCCGTCGCTGGCGACGAAGTGGACCACCAGCGACGACCAGCTCACCTGGACGTTCACGCTGCGCGAGGGCGTCACGTTCTCCGACGGGTCGCCGCTGACCTCCGAGGACGTCGTCTACTCGTACGAGCGGATCATCAAGGAGAAGCTGAACAACGCGTACAAGTTCGCCACCGTCAAGTCGGTCACCGGGCCCGACCCGGCCACAGTGGTGGTGACGCTGAGCGCGCCCACGCCGAACCTGCTGGCGAACCTCGGCGGTTTCAAGGGCGTGGCGATCGTGGAGAAGTCCAACGTCGAGTCCGGCAAGGTGAAGACCGCGCCGGTCGGCAGCGGCCCGTTCAAGGTGGCCGGCTACACCTCCGGCGACAGCGTCAAGCTGGTCCGCAACGACTCGTACTGGGGGGAGAAGCCGAAGCTGGACGGCGTCACGTTCACCTTCGTCAAGGACCCCACGGTGGCGTTGCAGAACCTGCGCAGCGGCCAGGTCCAGTGGACCGACAACCTGCCGCCCCAGCAGGTGAAGTCGTTGCAGGACGGCGACGACCCGGTGGTGAAGTCGGCGGCCTCCACCGACTACTGGTACGTGGCGCTCAACGAGGCCCGCAAGCCGTTCGACAACCCCGAGGTGCGGCGCGCCATCGGCTACGCGCTGGACCGCGAGGCGATCACCAAGGCGGCCAAGTTCGGGCTCGCCACCGTCAACCAGACCGCCATCCCGAAGGCCAGCGCGTTCTACTACGACTACGCGCCCTACAGCCACGACCCGGGCAAGGCGAAGCAGATGCTCGGCCAGGCCGGCGTGAGCAACCTGACCATGGACCTGATGGTCACCAGCGAGTACCCGGAGACGGTCACCGCCGCGCAGGTCATCGCCGCGCAGCTCAAGGACGTCGGCATCACCGTCAAGATCCGTACGCTGGACTTCGCCCAGTGGCTCGACGAGCAGGCCAAGGGCAACTTCGACGGGTTCATGCTGGGCTGGCTCGGCAACATCGACCCGGACGAGTTCTACTACGCCCAGCACCACAGCGGCGGCACCTTCAACTTCCACAAGTACAAGAACCCGGCGGTCGACAAGCTGCTCGACGACGCCCGTACCCAGACCGACCAGGGCGCCCGCAAGCAGGCGTACGAGCAGGCGGCGAAGCAGATCGTCGACGACGCCAGCTACCTCTACCTCTACAACCCGGACGTGGTGCAGGGCTGGTCGAAGAAGGTCTCCGGCTACGAGGTGCGCACCGACCGGGCGATCCGGTTCCGGTCGGTCGCCCTGGCGAAGTGATGGCCCGCTTCGTCCTGCGGCGGGTCCTCCAGTCGGCGGTCGTGCTGGTCGGCGTCACGCTCGTGGTGTTCCTGCTGCTGCAACTGGTGCCGGGCGACCCGGTCCGGGTGGCGCTCGGCACCCGGTTCGACCCGCAGACGTACGACGCGCTGCGCGAACGCGCCGGCCTCGACCAGCCGCTTCCGGTGCAGTACGCCAGCTACCTCGGGCACGCGCTCACCGGCGACCTGGGGGTCAGCTTCCGCACCGGCCAGCCGGTGAGCCAGATCGTGCTGGAACGGCTGCCCGCCACGCTGTCGCTGGCCGTCACCGCCGTGGTGTTCGCGCTACTGGTGGCGTTCCCGCTGGGCATCGTCGCGGCGGTACGCAGCGGCTCCGCGGTCGACCACGCCGCCCGCGTGTTCAGCCAGTTCGGCGTCTCCGTGCCGGACTTCTGGATGGGCATCATGGGCATCCTGCTGTTCGCCGGGGTGCTCGGCTGGCTGCCACCCTCGGGCTACGTGGCGCTGACCGACGACCCCGGCAGGTGGGCCACCCACGTGGCGCTGCCGGCGGTCACCGTCGGCCTGGTCACCGCGTCGATCCTCACCCGGTTCATCCGCTCCTCCGTGCTGGAGGTGCTCTCCGCCGACTACGTGCGGACCGCCGAGGCGAAAGGGCTGCGCAACCGGGTGGTGATCGTGCGGCACGTGCTGCGCAACGCGCTCATCCCGGTGGTCACTGTGGTCGCGGTGCAGCTCGCCAGCCTGCTCGGCGGCGTCATCGTGATCGAGGTGCTGTTCGCCTGGCCCGGCATCGGCCGGCTCACCTTCGACGCCGTGCAGGCCCGCGACTATCCCGTCCTGCAGGGCGCGGTGCTGCTCGTCGCAGCCCTGTTTCTGCTGGTCAACCTGCTGGTGGACATCCTCTACGCCCGCCTCGACCCGAGGATCACGGTCAAGTGAGCGCCACGACCGAGAGCACCGGACGCCGCGTCCTGGACGCGCTGCGCCGCGACCCGCTCGCCGTCGGCGGCACGATCGTGCTCGTACTGCTCGTGGTGGTCGGTGTGGCCGGCCCGTGGCTCGCGCCGGCCGGCGTCAACGACGTCGACGTGGACCAGATGCTGCGCCCACCCAGCGGCGCGCACCCGTTCGGCACCGACGAACTGGGCCGCGACGTGCTCAGCCGGGTGCTCGTCGCCGCCCGCGTGTCACTGCAGGTCGGCGCCGTCAGCGTCGGCATCGCGCTGGTCGCCGGCGTGACGCTCGGACTGTTCGCCGGCTACTACCGGGGCTGGCTGGACAGCGTGCTCATGCGCTGCATGGACGTGCTGTTCGCGTTCCCGGTGCTGCTGCTGGCGGTCGCCATCGTGGCGGTGCTCGGCCCCGGCCTGCTCACCGCCATGGTCGCCATCGGCGTGGTCTACACGCCCATCTTCGCCCGGATCACCCGCGCCGGCGTGCTCTCCGTACGCGAGCAGGTGTTCGTCCGGGCCGCCGTCTCCATCGGCGCGTCCGACCTGCGCATCATGCGCCGGCACGTGCTGCCGAACATCGCCGCGCCGCTGATCGTGCAGACGTCGCTGTCGCTGGCGTTCGCGATCCTCTCCGAGGCCGCGCTGTCCTTCCTCGGCCTCGGCATCCAGCCGCCCGCGCCGGCCTGGGGCCGGATGCTGTTCGACGGGCGCGGCTTCGTCACCGACGCGTGGTGGCTGGGCGTGTTCCCGGGCGCGGCGATCTTCCTCACCGTACTGGCGTTCAACCTGGTCGGCGACGCGCTGCGCGACGTGCTCGACCCGCGCCAGCTCACCCTGGGCGAGGCCCGCAGGAGCACCCCATGAGCGAGCGCACCGAGCCCATGCCGAGCCAGCGCCGGCACCCCACCATGACCGACTCGACGGTGCTGTCAGTGGACGACCTCACCGTCACAGTCGGCACCCGCCGCGGCCCGGTCCGTGCCGTCGCCGGGGTGTCCTGGCAGGTGCGGCAGGGGGAGACGTTCGCGCTGGTCGGCGAGTCCGGCAGCGGCAAGAGCATGACCCTGCTCGCCGCCACCGGCCTCGCCCCGCGCGCCGCCACAGTCACCGGCCGGGTCCGGCTGCTCGACACGGAACTGACCGCGCTGCCCGACGACCGCCGCCGCAAGGTACGCGGCCGGCACGTCGGGTTCGTCTTCCAGGACCCGATGACCTCGCTCAACCCGGTGCTGCCGGTGGGCCGGCAGGTCACCGAGGCGGCCGAGGAGCACCTGGGGCTGACCCGCCGCGCCGCCCGCGACCGGGCGGTGGAGCTGCTGGAACTGGTGGGCATCCCGTCGGCCGCGCGGCGCGTCGACGCGTACCCGCACCAGTTCTCCGGCGGCATGCGCCAGCGCGTCGCCATCGCCATGGCGCTCGCCTGCGAGCCGGACCTGCTGATCGCCGACGAGCCGACCACCGCGCTCGACGTCACCACGCAGGCGCAGATCATCGAACTGGTCGCCGACCTCCAGGCCCGGCTGGGCACCGCCGTCGTCTGGGTCACCCACGACCTGGGCGTGGTGGCAGGCATCGCGGACACCGTGGCGGTCATGTACGGCGGGCGGATCGTCGAGCAGGGCCCCGTCGACGCGGTGTTCGACACGCCCACCCATCCGTACACCCGGGCGCTGCTGGCGGCCCGGCCGGACCCGTCACGCCGCGGCGAGGACCTGGTCGCCATCCCCGGTTCGCCGCCGAGCCCGCTGGACCTGCCGCCCGGCTGCGCGTTCTGGCCGCGCTGCCCGGTACGCGCCGACCCCCGCTGCGAGCACGAGCTGCCCCCGCTGACGCCGGTCGGCGACGGGCACGCGGTCCGCACCTTCTACCGTGGAGAGGCCGGATGAGCGCCGACACCCCGGACGTGGTCGCCGAGCTGGACGACCTGAAGGTGCACTTCCCGACCCCGGCCGGAACCGTCCGCGCGGTGGACGGCGTCAGCGTCGCCGTACGCCGGGGCGAGACGCTCGGGCTGGTCGGCGAGTCGGGCAGCGGCAAGTCCACAGCCGGCCTGGCGCTGCTGCGGCTGGTCGACCCGACCGCCGGACGGGTCCGGGTGGCCGGCGCGGACGTGACCCGCTGGTCGCGCCGCCGCCTGCGCGCGACGCGCCGCCACGTGGCGATGGTCTTCCAGGATCCGCAGGCGTCGCTCGACCCACGCCGTACGGTCGGCGACAGCATCGCCGAGCCGCTGATCGTGCACCGGCTCGCCAGGTCCGCCGCCGCCCGGCGGGACCGGGTCGCGGAGCTGCTGGACCTGGTCGGCCTGCGCGCCGACACCGCCGGCCGCTATCCGCACGAGCTGTCCGGCGGCCAGCGCCAGCGCGTCGGCGTGGCCCGGGCGCTGGCCGGCGAGCCGGACCTGATCGTCCTGGACGAGCCGATCGCCTCGCTGGACCTGAGCGTGCAGGCGCAGATCATGAACCTGCTCCGGCACCTGCAACGCGACCTGGGGCTGACCTACCTGTTCATCGCGCACGACCTGGCCGCCGTCGAGCACATGAGCGACCGGATCGCGGTGATGTACCTGGGCCGCATCGTCGAGACCGGCCCACCCGAGCGGATCTACCGGCACCCGGCGCACCCCTACACGGCGGCTTTGCTGTCGGCGGTGCCGGTGGCCGACCCCCGCGTGGAGCGGGAGCGCCGCCGGATCGTGCTGACCGGCGACATCCCGAGCCCGGTGGACCCGCCGAGCGGTTGCCGCTTCCGTACCCGATGCCCCCAGGCCCGCCCCGCGTGCGCCGAGACCGATCCGGCGCTCGCCGAGGTCGGCACGGACCACCACGCCGCGTGCCTGTTCCCGCTCGACGGCGACCGGGACGGCGGCGTGGGGGAGGCCGCGACGACGCACGCCGACGCCGCCGGCACGCCGTAGGCTCGCGCCCATGGCGTTCACCACCCGGCCGACGTTGCGCGGCACGTTCGGCATGGTCTCGTCCACGCACTGGCTGGCCAGCCAGTCCGCGATGGGCGTGCTGGAACGCGGCGGCAACGCCTTCGACGCCGCGGTGGCCGCCGGGTTCGTGCTGCACGTCGTGGAGCCGCACCTCAACGGCCCGGCCGGCGAGGCGCCCGCGGTCCTCGCCACCGCGACCGACCCCACCCCGCGGGTGCTGTGCGGTCAGGGCCCGGCCCCTGCGGCCGCGACGGTCGCCCACTTCCGGTCGCTCGGCCTGGACCTCGTGCCGGGCGCCGGTCCGCTCGCCGCCGTCGTGCCGGGCGCTGTCGACGCCTGGCTGTTGCTGCTGCGCGACCACGGCACCCGAACGCTCGCCGAGGTGCTGGAACCGGCGATCGGCTACGCCGCCGCAGGCCATCCGCTGGTCGGCCCGGCCGGGCAGACCGTCGCGCGGGTCCGTTCGCTGTTCACCGACCACTGGCCGACCTCCGCGCGCCTCTGGCTCCGCGACGGCCGTCCGCCCGCGCCGGGGGAGATGGTCACCAACCCGGCGTACGCGGACACGCTGCGCCGCCTCGTCGACGCGGGACGGGCCGCCGGTGCGGACCGAGAGGCGCAGATCGAGGCGGCCCGGCGCGCCTGGCGGGAGGGTTTCGTCGCCGAGGCGATCGACGCGTTCAGCCGGCTGCCGTTCCGCGACTCCAGCGGGCGTGCGCACGCCGGGCTGGTCACCGGCGACGACCTGGCCGGATGGTCGGCCACCTGGGAGGAACCGGTCACGCTGGACTGGCACGGGCACACGATCGCCAAGACCGGCTTCTGGGGCCAGGGCCCGGTGCTGCTCCAGACGCTCGCGATCCTGGACGCGCTCGACGACCCGGCGGTCTACGATCCGTCCGGTCTGGACGGCGTCCACGCGCAGGCCGAGGCGCTGAAGCTCGCCTTCGCCGACCGGGAGGCCTGGTACGGCGACACCGACGTCCCGGGCTCCGCGCTGCTGTCGGCCGGCTACGCCCGTGCGCGGGCCGCGCTGGTCGGCGACCGTGCCGACACGACGCTGCGTCCCGGCAGCCCGGCGGGCGAGCCGCCCCGGCTCCCGTCCCACCTGCACACCGACGTGGGTCGCGGGGCCGTCCCGCAGGATCCGAGCACCGGCGAACCCACGGTACGGGCGGACGGCGTGACCCGCGGCGACACCTGCCACGTCGACGTGGTGGACCGGTGGGGCAACATCATCTCCGCCACGCCCAGCGGTGGCTGGCTGCAGAGTTCACCTGTCATCCCGGAGCTGGGCTTCCCGCTCGGCAGCCGGTTGCAGATGTGCTGGCTGGAGGAGGGGCTCGCCTCCACGCTGCGGCCGGGGCGGCGTCCGCGTACCACGCTCAGCCCGACGCTCGTGCTCCGCGACGGCGAGCCGGTGATGGCCTGCGGCACGCCCGGTGGCGACCAGCAGGACCAGTGGCAGCTGCTGTTCCTGCTGCGGCACCTGGCCGGCGGGCAGGAGTTGCAGGAGGCGATCGACGCGCCGACGTGGCACACGACGAGCTTCCCCGCGTCGTTCTATCCACGCGAGGTCGAGCCGGGCGTGCTGGTGCTGGAGGACCGGATCGACGGCGACGTGCTGGCGGGCCTGCGCGCAAGGGGCCACACCGTCCGCCTGTCCGACCCGTGGAGCCTGGGCCGCATGTGCGCGGTGACGCGCGACCCGCGCACCGGGGTCCTCTCCGCGGCGGCGAACCCCCGAGGCGCCCAGGGCTACGCCACAGGCCGCTGACCCACCCTCCCCTGAGCGCGGCCGTGGGCGTACGGGCATGATGGGGCCGTGGCCGGGCCCTGTGTCGCAGTCCTGCTGCCCGATCCGTGGACCGCTTCGCATGTCGAACTGTTCCGGGTCTGGCTGGCGGAGGCGCTCACCAACCAGACCGGCGACTGGTGGCTGCTCCGAGAGCCGTCCCGCTTGGGCTGGCAGGCTGAGTCACCGGTTACCGGGCCGATGCTGGTCGAGCCGGATGACTGGGACGTGGAGGATCCGGACGAGGCAACATTTCTGGCGCGCGCCGCCGGGTTCCGGCCCGCGACAGAGGTCGTTCTGGCCTCGGCGGCGAACGGCGTGGACGACCACCGGTTCCTGGCGCATCTCGCGGTAGCGATAGCGCACCGGTACGGCGGCCTGATCGATCTCACCGGTCCACTACCGGTCCCACCTCCGGCGAGAGTCCGCGTCCTCGATGCCGTCGAGGCCGGTACCGGGATCGAGGAGTGGTGGGCCGGATCCCGGGAGACCCTCAGGATGCTCGGCGGGGCATGGCACGAGATCCCCTACGTGGCCGCCGGTGGCACCCGGCACATCTACCACGTCGTCGAGCCCGATCTCCTGACAGTTTGGTTGACGCATCCACAATTTCGCATGGTGAAGTAGCGCGACGAGTCTGGCGACGTCGAGCCGGCCCAGGGAGAGGGCAGGGTCAGGTGTCGATCCGGGTGATGTTGCGGATCTTGTTGGCGGCGTCGAGGGCGGCCACCTTGTACGCCTCCGCCAGCGTCGGGTAGTTGAAGACGGCGTCCAGCAGGTAGTCGACTGTGCCGCCGCAGCCCATCACGGCCTGCCCGATGTGGACGATCTCGGTGGCGCCGGTGCCGAACACGTGCACCCCGAGCAGCCGCCCGTCCTCGGGTGAGACCAGCAGTTTCAGCATGCCGTACGAGTCGCCGACGATCTGCCCCCGGGCCAGCTCCCGGTAGCGGGCGATGCCCACCTCGAACGGGACGGACGCATCCGTCAGCTCCTCCTCGGTCTTCCCGACGAAGCTGATCTCCGGAATGGTGTAGATGCCGATCGGTTGCAGGTCCGACATGCCGCGCGCCGGTTCGCCGCAGGCGTGCTGGGCGGCCAGCCGGCCCTGTTCCATCGAGGTGGACGCCAGCGCGGGGAAGCCGATCACGTCGCCGACGGCGTAGATGTTCTCGACGGTGGTGCGGTAGTCGGCGTCGACGGTGATCCGGCCCCGGTGGTCAGCGGTGAGCCCGGCCGCCTCCAGCGCGAGGTCGTCGGTCTGCCCCTGCCGCCCGGCCGAGTACATCACCGTGTCGGCAGCGATCTTCTTGCCGCTGCGCAGGACGCAGAGCGCGGCGCTGCGGTGCTTCTCCACGGCGGCCACCTCCTCGCCGAAGCGGAAGGTCACCGACAGGTCCCGCAGGTGGTACTTCAGGGATTCGACGATCTCCTCGTCGCAGAAGTCGAGCATCCGCGGGCGGCGCTCGACCACTGTCACCTTGGTGCCGAGCGCGGCGAACAGGGACGCGTACTCCATGCCGATCACGCCGGCGCCGACGACGACCATGCTGCGCGGTACGGCCTGGAGGTTGATGACGCCGTCGGAGTCGACGATCGTCCGGTCGTCGAAGTCGACGCTGTCCGGGCGGGCGGGGCGGGTGCCGGCGGCGATGACCGCCTTGTCGAAGCTGACCCGGGTCTCCCGGCCGGAGCCGGCGTCGACCCAGACGGAGTGGGCGTCGGCGAACCGGCCGGTGCCGGTGATCAGCGAGACCTTGTTGCGGGCCAGCTGGTTGCGGATGACGTCGGTCTGCCGGGTGATCACGTGCTGGGTACGGGCGGCCAGGTCGGCGACGGTGATGTCCTCCTTGACCCGGTAGCTGCTGCCGTAGAGGTCGCGCTGACTCAGCCCGGTCAGGTAGAGGACCGCCTCGCGCAGCGTCTTGGAGGGCACGGTGCCGGTGTTGATGCACACCCCGCCGAGCATGTCGCGGCGGTCCACGATCGCGACGCGGCGGCCCAGCTTCGCCGCGGCGATCGCCGCCTTCTGTCCACTCGGTCCGGAGCCCAGCACCAGCAGGTCGTAGTCATACACGAGCGCCAGCCTCGCAGGGTCTCGCAACCCGCGCCAGCCGAGACGCCCCCACGAAGATCGATCACTGCCGTAGGGTGCGCTGATGCGCCGCCCCGTAACCCTGATCATGCTCCTCGTACCGTTGCTCGTCGCCGGGTGCACCACCGCTCCCGCCACCCCGGCCGCGACCCCCTCCGCCTCCACTCCGCCGAGCCCGACCGCGCCCGCCGTCGACTACGCCGCCTGGCAGGCGGGGCGGTCGACGCCGGTGGCCGACCCGGTCTATCCGGCCCGGGGCACCGACGCGCTGGACGTCCTGCACTACGACCTCGCGCTGGAGTGGGCGCCGTCGACCACCACCCTCACCGGCACCGCCACGCTGCGGATCCGGCCGGTGAAGGACGCGCCGAGCCTGGTTCTCGACTTCATGCCCTACCAGCTCGACAGCGTCACGCTGGACGGCGCTACGGTTCCCGGCGCGGTGGCGAAGGAGAAGCTGACCGTGTCCGCCCCGGTGGTGGCGGACGAGCCGGTGACCCTGGTGGTCACCTACCACGGCCGGCCGAAGACGACCCCGATGCCGTCGCACCGCAAGGACACCGAGGCCCTGGGTCTCACCGTCACCAAGGAGGGCGGCCTCTGGACCATGCAGGAGCCGTTCGGGGCGTTCACCTGGTACCCGGCGAACGACCAGCCGTCGGACGAGGCCCTCTACGACATCCGGGTGACAGTGCCGGCCGGCTGGTCCGCGATCGCCGGCGGCACGCCCGCCGGTCAGTCCGGCACCACGTTCAGCTACCGGAGCACCGACCCGGTCGCGACCTACCTGACCACGCTCGCGGTGGGGAAGTACCAGAAGCTGACCGCGGCGGGGCCGCGCGGCGTGCCGCTGACCTACTGGTACCGCAAGGGCGCGGACGACAAGCTGCTGCCGTACCTGAAGAAGTCCCCGCAGTACCTGGCCTGGCTGGAGAAGAAGTTCGGTCCGTACCCGTTCCCCTCCGGCGGCGTCGTGGTGGTGGACTCGGCGTCGGGCATGGAGACCCAGCAGATGATCACGATGGGCCGGAAGATCGAGAACACCACGGCCCGCCGGGACCGCTGGGGCAGCGACCTGCTGCACGAGTACGCCCACCAGTGGTTCGGCAACTCGGTCACGCCCACCACCTGGACGGACCTGTGGCTGAACGAGGGCTGGGCGAAGTACATCCAGGACCTGTACACCAAGGAGACGCTGAAGCTCAGCGAGGTCAGCCTGGACCGTTACCTGCGCGAGGGTGACGCCGTGCTGCGCAAGAAGCTGGGTCCGCCCGGCCGGCCCGACCCGAAGCGGTTCGCCGAGGGGAACGTCTACCTGTGCCCGGCGGCGATGCTGCGCGAGATCCACCGGACGGTCGGCGACGCGGCGTTCTTCGCGCTGGCCCGCGCCTGGGTCCAGGAGCAGCGCAACACGCCGCAGGACCGGGCCTCGTTCATCGCCTTCGTCAACAAGCAGACGGGCCGCGACTTCACCGCGCTGATCAACGCCTGGCTGGACTCCCCGACCACGCCGAAGAAGATCACCCCGAAGAAGATCGGCTGACCCGGCGCGGGGCCCCGCCCGTCCGGCGGGTCCCCGCGTCGCGTCTCAGCGGCCCTGGAGCGAGCGGACGTTGTCGGCGAACGTCCAGCCCTTCGAGCCGTCCCAGTTGACCGACCAGGTCATCAGGCCCTTGAGCCGGCCCTGGTAGGTGTTCCACGCCTGGGCCACCAGCGCCGGGCTCATGTAGCCGCCGCCGGCGCCGACCTGCGCGGGCAGCCCGGGGACCTGCCGGTCGAGCGGTACGCGGATGGTGGTGCCCTGCACGACCAGGCCGGCGTCGAGGCAGTTGGTCTGCGCGACGAAACCGGCCACGGTGCCGGCCGGGTACGAGTCACCGGCGCAGCCGTACATCGAGCCGTTGTAGTACTGCATGTTCAGCCACCACAGCCGCCCGTTGTCGGCGTACTTCTTGACGATCGGCAGGTACGCGCCCCAGATCGAGCCGTAGGTGACGCTGCCGCCGGTGACGTACGCGGTCTCCGGCGCCATGGTGAGCCCGAAGCCGGCCGGCATCTGGGCCAGCACCCCGTCGATGATCCGGATCAGGTTGGCCTGCGAGGGGGAGAGCTGGTTGATGTTCCCGCTGCCGGTCAGGCCGGTCTCGATGTCGATGTCGATGCCGTCGAAGTTGTGCCGCTTGAGGATCGGCACGACGGTGGCGACGAACCGGTCGGCCACCGCGCTGGAGCTGAGGTCGATGCCGGCGGTGGCGCCGCCGATGGACAGCAGCACTGTGAGCCCGGCGGCCTTGGCCTGGCACACCTGCGCCGGGGTGGGCACCTTGACGCCGGCGTCCATGCCGTCCTCCCAGAGCGCGGTGCCGTCGGCGCGGATGACCGGGAACGCTGCGGTCACCACGTTGTAGCCGTGCCCGGTGATCCGGGAGTCGGTGATCGGGATCCAGCCGAGGCCGGGGTGTACGCCGTTCGCGGCGCCGTCCCAGTTCTCCCAGTAGCCCTGGAGCACCTTGCCGGACGGCCGGGACCGCAGCGCGCAGGTGTCTCCGCCCGGCGTGGTCGGGCTGGACGACACAGTGGGCGTGGGCGTCGGCGTCCGCGTGGGGGAGGCGGTCGGGGAAGGGGAGGCGGTGGGGGAGGGCGACGGCGGCCGGGTGGTGGGGCTCGGCGACGGCGTGCCGCCGGTGCAGGCGCCGAGGTCGGTCCAGAGCGCCGGTACGGCGGCCGGGTTCCAGCCCGCGCCGGCGGGCGGGGTGTGCGTGACGAGCGCCTGGTAGAGCCGGCCGTTATAGGTCACCCGGCTGCCGGCGGTCCAGGTGACGCCCTCGGCCCAGGCCGGCGCGTCACAGGCGACGAGCGCGCCGACGGCGCGGGCCGGTGTGGCGGCGGTGGCGGGCAGGGCGGCAGCGGTGGCGGCGAGCAGCGCGACGCCACCGAGCAGAGCGGTCATCCCACGTCCGAGTCGCATGACATACCTCCTCATCGATGCGCCGGAGGTTATCAGTTAACTTTGTTAAGTGTAAATGCGGCGTACCCTGTCACCACCCCGTTCAGGGCGTGAAGCAGGAACGAAAGCCGCCCGCGGGCGGCCGGGAAGGACGGCGGCGGACGTGGACGCCAGACGCACCACGGTGCGCGACATGCGCCGGGCCAACCGGTCGGTCCTGCTGACCCGGATCTGGCTGGACGGCCCGCTCAGCCGGCACGAGCTGGGCCAGTCCACGGCGCTCAGCCTGGCCAGCGTCAGCAACCTGGTCGGTGAGATGATCAACGAGGGCCTGGTCGAGGAGGCCGGCTCGGTCGAGTCCGACGGCGGCCGCCCCCGCGTGCTGCTGCGCGTCGCGCCCGGCTACGGCTACCTGGTCGGCGCCGACGTCGGCGAGACCCGGGTCCAGGTGGAGTTGTTCGACCTGAGCATGACCGCGCTGGCGAAGGCGGAGTACCCGATCGCCGCGGCCGACCCCGACCCCGAGCAGGTCGCCGCGCACCTGCGTCACGGCCTCGCCGCTGTCACCGAGCAGGCGGGCGTCGACCCGGCCGCGGTCCTCGGCTTCGGCGTCGCCGTCGCCGGCACCGTCGAGCGCACCGCCGACGCCGTGGTGCACGCCCAGACGCTCGGCTGGGACGGCGTGCCGCTCGGCGCGATGCTGCGCGCCGGCACCGACGTACCTGTGCACGTGGACAACGGCGCGAAGACGCTCGGCCAGGCCGAGATGTGGTTCGGCGCCGGCCGCGGCGTCCGGCACGCGGTGGTCGCCCTGGTCGGCTCCGGCGTCGGTGCGAGCGTGGTCGCCGACGGCGTCGGCTACCGCGGCGCGCACAGCAGCGCCGGGGAGTGGGGCCACACCACAATCGTGTACGGGGGCCGCCGCTGCCGCTGCGGCAACCTCGGCTGCCTGGAGGCGTACGTCGGGGCGGAGGCGGTGCTGGACCGGTTCCGCCAGGCCAACCGGGGCCGCCCGGCACCCGGCGCGGACGAGGAGACCGCCTTCGGTGAGCTGCTGCGCTCCACCGGCAGCACCGCCGCGAAGGTGATCGACGAGACGGTCGGCTACCTGGGCGCCGGGGTGGCGAACCTGGTCAACCTGTTCAACCCGGAGCGGGTGGTGCTCGGCGGCTGGGCCGGGCTGGCCCTGGGCGAACGGCACCTGCCCGCGATCCGCGAGGCCACCGCGCGGCACGCGCTGCGGCAGCCGTACGCGCAGACCTCGATCGAGCTGTGCCGGCTCGGACCGGACGCGGTCGCGATGGGCGCGGCCACCCTGCCGATGACCCGGCTGCTGCGCGACGGCGGCGTGGCCCGCGACCCGGCCGCCCGCCCGGTTCCGGCGTGGGGGCAAGGCCGGCGTCACTGACCGGCCCGGCCCCCCACGCCGCGGCGTCAGCGCTGCCCGCGGACCCGCCGCACGGTGTCCCGGTACCACAGCGCGCTGCGCTTGGGGGTGCGGCGCTGCGTGTCGTAGTCGACCCGGACGATGCCGAACCGCTTGTCGTAGCCGTACGCCCACTCGAAGTTGTCCAGCAGCGACCAGGCGAAGTAGCCGCGCACGTCGGCGCCGGCCGTCCGCGCCCGGGCCACCGCCCGCAGGTGCTCGGTGAGGTAGCCGACCCGGTCGTCGTCGGCGACGAACCCGTCGGCGTCCGGCGTGTCGTCGAACGCGGCGCCGTTCTCGGTGATCACCATGGGCGTGCCCGGGTAGTCGCGGTGCAGGCGCACCAGCAGGTCGGTGAAGGACTCCGGCACGATCTCCCAGTCCATCGCGGTACGCGGCAGGTCGCGGCGGACCACCCGGCGTACCGGCTTGCCCTCGTCGTCGCGGTCCCGGCCCTGCTCGTCCACGCCGGAGTGCAGCTGCCCGAAGTAGTAGTTGACCCCGAGTACGTCGATCGGGGTGGCGATGACGTCCAGGTCGCCGTCCTCGACCGGGATACGTACCCCCTCGGCGGCCAGGTCCGCGATCACGTCCTGCGGGTACGCCCCGCGCAGCACCGGGTCGAGGTAGAGCCGGTTGGCCAGCCCGTCGGCGGCCCGCGCGGCGTCCCGGTCCGCCGCGCTGTCGGTGGCCGGGTCGGCGGTGGACAGGTTCAGCGTCAGGCCCAGCTCGATCGGGGAGCGGGCCGCCTCGCGCAGCCGCCGCGTCGCCAGCCCGTGCCCGAGCAGCAGGTGGTGGGCCGCGGCGATGCCGTCGCCCAGGTTCCGCCGCCCCGGGGCGTGGTCGCCGTAGGCGTACCCGAGCATCGCCGAGCACCACGGCTCGTTGAGCGTGGTCCAGGTGCGGACCCGGTCGCCGAGCGCGGCGAAGACCAGCTCCGCGTAGTCGGCGAACCGGTACGCGGTGTCCCGGTTCGGCCAGCCGCCCGCGTCCTCCAGCTCCTGCGGCAGGTCCCAGTGGTACAGCGTCACCCACGGCTCGACGCCCCGGCCGAGCAGCTCGTCCACCAGCCGGTCGTAGAAGGCCAGCCCGGCCACGTTCGCCGGGCCGCGCCCGCCGGGCTGCACCCGGGGCCAGGCCACCGAGAACCGGTACGTGTCCAGTCCCAGGTCGGCGATGAGCGCGACGTCCTGCGGCATCCGGTGGTAGTGGTCGCACGCCACGTCGCCGTTGTCGCCGTTCGCCACAGCGCCCGGCACCCGGCAGAACGTGTCCCAGATGGACGGGGTGCGGCCGTCGGAGGCCACCGCGCCCTCGATCTGGTACGACGACGTCGCCACCCCCCACCGGAAGGTCGGCGGCAGCGTGTCGATCGGGTCCGCGCCGGCGACTGACGACGGGCGGGTGAGGTCGGTGTCCATGGTTCTCCTCGCAGGTAGCGGGTGGTGTCGGGCGGGTCAGCGGGACAGGGGCGCGACGGCCGGGTGCAGCCGGCACGCGACGGCCCGCGCCGGGTCGTCGACGCGCGGGGCGCCGAGCACCGGCACCTGCTCGTCGCACCCGTCGAACGCCTTCGGGCAGCGGGGGTGGAACGCGCAGCCGGACGGCATGGCGCGCAGGTCCGGCGGGGAGCCGGGGATGCCGGTCAGCTCGCGGCGCGGCCCGTGCAGCGCCGGGAACGAGTGCAGCAACCCCTCGGTGTACGGGTGCAGCGGTTCCCGGTACAGCCGGGTGGCGGGCGCCTCCTCGACGATCCGCCCGCCGTACATGATCGCGATCCGGTCGGAGAACTCGACCAGCAGCGACAGGTCGTGGGTGATGAACAGCACCGCGAAGCCGAGGCGTTCGCGCAGCTCGGCGAGCTGGCCGAGGATCTGCCGCTGCATCACCACGTCCAGCGCGGTGGTCGGCTCGTCCATGATGACCACCTGCGGTTCCAGCGCCAGCGCCATCGCGATCATGACCCGTTGCCGCATGCCGCCGGAGAGCTGGTGCGGGTAGCTGTCCAGCCGGTCGGCGGAGATGCCGACCAGGCGCAGCAGCTCCTTGGCCCGGGCCGACCGGCTCGCCGACGTGCTCCTGCGCTCGTGTGCCCGGATCACGTCGAGCAGCTGCGTGGAGACCTTGTGCACCGGGTTGAGCGAGTTCATCGCGCCCTGGAACACGATCGACGTCTCCGCCCAGCGGAACTCGCGCAGCTTCGCCGGGCTGAGCGTGAGCACGTCGACCGGCGGGCCGTCGCCCGGGTGGTAGATGACCTGGCCGCCGCTGACCACGCCGGGCGGGGGCAGCAGCCGGGTCAGCCCGTACGCGAGCGTGGACTTGCCGCTGCCGCTCTCCCCGGCCAGGCCGAGCACCTCGCCGCGGTGCAGCGTCAGGTCGACGTCGCGGACCGCGCGGACCGCGTCCGCGCCGACGCCGTAGTCGACGCACAGGCCGCGGATCTCCAGCACCTGGTCGCTCATGCGCGCTTCCCTCTCTCGTCGGCGGGCGGCCTGACGGCGTCGGCGGGCGGCCGGCCGTCGGCGTCGCGCGCCTGCATCGGCACCGACGCGGTGACCGGCGCGAGCACCGGGGTGAACCCGACGCGCATCGCGACGACGCGACCGTCGGCGGTACGGATGCGGGTCCGGCCGCCGGTGCGCAGCCGCGGGCTCACGAACTCGTCGATGCCGAAGTTGATCAGCGCCAGCGCGGTGCCGAGCAGCGCGATGGCCAGCCCGGCCGGGACGAACCACCACCAGGCGCCCTGCGCCAGGGCCTGCTGTCCCTGCGCCCAGAACAGGATCGTGCCCCAGTTCCACGACGTCATCGACGAGATGCCGATGAACGCCAGGGTGATCTCCGACATCACCGCGAAGATGACGGTGCCGACGAAGCCGGAGGCGATGATCGCGGTCAGGTTCGGCAGGATCTCGAAGCCGATGATCCGCCAGGTCCGCTCGCCGGTGGCGCGGGCGGCCTCGACGTAGTCGCGGCGGCGCAACGACAGCGTCTGCGCGCGCAGCACCCGGGCGCCCCACGCCCACGAGGTGAGGCCGATGATGAGCGCCACGAGCATGTCGCCGGCCTGGTCGACCAGGGACGTGACGATGATGATCAGCGGCAGCGCCGGGATCACCAGGAACACGTTCGACACCGCCGACAGGCCCTCGTCGGCCGCGCCGCCCAGATAGCCGGAGGTCACGCCGATGAGGATGGACAGGATCGTGGCGAGCACGCCGGCGATCAGGCCCACCACCATGACGCTGCGCGCGCCGACCAGGATCTGGCTGAAGATGTCCTGCCCGAGGTGGGTGGTGCCGAACCAGTGCCGGGCCGAGGGCGCCTGGAGCACGTCGGCGCTGCGCGCGTCCGGGTCGTACGGCGCGATCCACGGCCCGATCACCGCCAGGAGCACGTACACCCCGAGGACTGCCAGGCCGGTCGCGGCCTTGGCGTTGGCGACGAAGCGGAACCGGCGGCGGCGTGCCCGGGCCGACGGCTGCGCCATCGCCCCCTGGCCGGGGATGACCTGCTCGATGCTGGACGGGGAGAGTGTCATCGCTCAGCTCTTTCGGGTCCGCGGGTCGAGGAGCAGGTACGCCACGTCGGCGAGCAGGTTCGCCACCAGCACCGAGATCGTGATGATCAGGAAGATGCCCTGCATCAGCGGATAGTCCTTCGCGCCGACGGCCTGGAAGAGCTGGAACCCCAGACCCGGGTACGAGAAGACGATCTCCACGAGCAGCGTGCCGCCGACGATGAAGCCGAGCGACAACGCGAACCCGGACACGTTCGGCAGCAGCGCGTTGCGGGCGGCGTAGCTGAGCGCCACCCGGCGCTCGGACAGCCCCTTGGCGTGCGCCACGGTGATGTAGTCCTCGCTGGCGACAGTCACCATCATGTTGCGCATGCTGAGGATCCAGCCGCTCATCGACGACACCAGGATGGTCGCCGCGGGCAGGATGCTGTGCTGGATCGCGCTCGGCACGAAGTACGCGTCGAAGGCCGGCACCAGCCCCGGCTCGTAGCCGCCGGAGGAGGGGAAGAAGCTGCCCGGCCCGGCGAACAGCGCGATCGCGACCAGACCGAGCCAGAAGTACGGGATCGAGGACAGGAACGTGGTGGCCGGCAGCAGCCCGTCGATCCACGAGCCGCGCCGCCAGCCGGCGCCGACGCCGAGCGCGGTGCCGAGCAGGAAGCTGACGATCGTGGTGACGCCGACCAGGCCGACGGTCCACGGCAGGCTGTCGCCGATCACCTGCGACACCGGGGCGGGGAAGAACGTGAACGACAGCCCCAGGTCGCCGTGCAGGAGCTGCCCCCAGTAGGCGACGTACTGCTCCCACAGCGAGCGGTCGGAGTCCAGCCCGAACAGCACCCGCAGCGACGCGATCGCGTCGGCGCTGATCCGGCCCTGGTTGCGGGAGATCAGCGACTGTACGGGGTCGCCGGGCACCATCCGCGGGATGAAGAAGTTGAGCGTGATCGCCGCCCAGGCGGTGAACAGGTAGAAGGCCACCCGTTGCAGCAGGAATCTCACCGGGCCGCCTCCGTTCCGGCCTGCTCCGCGTTCTCCGGCTTCTCCGCGTTCGCAGGCTTCTCCGTGGCGACGGTGTCCGCGTCGTACAGCCAGCACGCCGCCCAGTGGCCCGGCGCGTCGTCGACCGGGATCGGCGGCGGCAGGTCAGTGGCGCAGCGCGGCATGGCCGCCGGGCAGCGCGGGTGGAACCGGCATCCGGCCGGCGGGCGGATCAGGCTGGGCGGCTCGCCGTGACCCCGCTCGCCCGCCGCCGCGCCGTCGCCGCCCGCGCCGGTGATCCGCTCCGGGTCCGGCGCCGATTCGATGAGCAACCGGGTGTACGGGTGGGCCGGGCGCTGGGTGACCGTCTCGCTGTCGCCGCCCTCGACCATCCGCCCGGCGTACATGACGATCGTCTCGTCGGCGAAGTAGCGGGCCGAGGCGATGTCGTGGGTGATGTAGAGGATGGCCAGGTCGAGCCGGTCCTTGAGGTCCTGGAGCAGGTTGAGCACGCCGAGGCGGATCGACACGTCGAGCATGGACACCGGCTCGTCGGCGAGCAGCACCTCGGGGTCGGCGCCGAGCGCCCGCGCGATCGCCACCCGCTGGCGCTGCCCGCCGGACAGCTCGTGCGGGAACGCGTCGAGGTAGCGCTCCGGCGGGGTGAGCGCGACCCGGGTCAGCAGGCCGGCGAGCGCCTTCTCCAGCCCGTCCGGTCCGGTCCCGGCGTTGCCGTGGATGCGCAGCGACCGGGTCAGGTGGTAGCGGACCGTGTGCACGGGGTTCAGCGAGGCGAACGGGTCCTGGAGGATCAGCTGCACCCGGCGCACGTACGCCCGGAACCGGTGCCCGCCGCGTACCCGGGTCGAGCGGCCGTGCAGCCGGATGTCGCCGGCGGTACGCGGGTAGAGCTGGGCCAGCAGCCGGGCGACTGTGGACTTGCCGGAGCCGGACTCGCCGACGAGTGCCGTCACCCGGCCACGGCGCAGCGCGATCGATACGTCGTCGACGGCGTGCACCACCGCCGGGGTGCGGGAGAGGAGGTCACGCAGCCGCCGGCGGACGGGGAAGTGCTTGGTCAGGCCGACGGCCTCCAGCACCACCTCGTCGGCCGGCGCCGGTGCGCTCTCGGTCAACGTCATGCCGCATTCCTGTCTCAGGGTTGCCGAAGAGAGGGGCGGGCGCCGCCGGCCCGGCCGGGCGATCGTGGCCGGGCCGGCGGCGCCGGGTCAGCCGGCGACCGGCTTGAGGTGCAGCACCACGTCCACCGCGTTGGGCTGGGTGGGCTGGAGCGCGCCGTACGGGTTCGAGTCGTCCGGCCAGCCGGTCCAGTTCTTCGTGCTGTACGCGCCGCCGATGTTGTCCGCGCCGACCGGGATCATCGGCATCTGCTCGACGAAGATCTTCTGCAGGGTGGCCATCGCCGTGGTGCGGGTGGCGTCGTCGGTGGCGTTGGCGTACGACACCAGCGCGTCGGTGGCCTCCTTGCTCTGGAACCGGCCGAAGTTGCCCGCCGGGGAGGCGGTGCCGATCGGCTTGAGCACGCGGCCGTCCATGATGGTCCGGTAGATGTCGTACGGCGTGGCGCCGGACTCGGTCCACCGGAACGTGGCCTCGAAGTTGCCCTGCTCGACGTTGCGGAACCAGGCGTCCTGGTTGGCCTTGTCGATGGTCGCCGCGATGCCGATCTTCGCCAGGTTGCCCTTCACGATCTCCAGGCTGGTCTGGTAGTCGGACCAGCCGGCCGGGTCGGTGAGCCGGATCGTGACCGGCTTGCCGCTCTTGTCCTTGAGCGTGGTGCCGTCGAGCTTGTAGCCCGCGCCGGTGAGCAGCGCCTTGGCGCCCTCGACGTCGACCTTGTGCTCCTGGCCCTTGTACTCGGGCGCGATGAACGAGTCACCGGCTGGGCTGGGCAGGCCGGTCACGCTCTTGACCTCCGGGTGGAAGTAGCCGGCCTCGGCGGTGGTGAAGATGTCCGCCCGGTCGATCACCATGTTCATCGCCTTGCGCAGCGTCGGGTCGTCGAACGGCTTCTTCGTGGTGTTCACGTAGAGGCCGTGGATGCCCAGCACCGGCGGCGCCCACATCTTGTGGTTCTTCTGGTCCTTCGCCACGAACACGGTCTGGTAGTTCGGGATGAAGACGAAGCTCCACTCCGACTCGCCGTTCGCCAGCGCGGTGGTCTGCGCGCTGTTGTCCGTGTAGGACGTGTACCGCAGCTCCTTGACCTTCGGCGGGTCCTGCCAGTAGCCGCTGTCGCGCATGGAGAGCGTCGTGGTCGCCGGGGTGAACGACTTCAGCGTGTACGGGCCGCTGCCGACCGGCTGCTTCACCGGGTCGGTGGCCGGGTCGGCGATCTTCTCCCACAGGTGCTTCGGCACGATCGGCACCCGCCACAGCACCTTCTGCTGGTTGACGAACTGCGGGCTGGCCATCGAGATGGTGACCTCGTTGCCGCTGGCCACGGCGTCCGTGTACGGCACGCCCTGGTCGTTGAGGGCCGGGAACTTCTTCACCAGGTTGTAGGTGAACGCGACGTCCTCGGCGGTGACCTTCTGCCCGTCGGACCAGGTGGCGTTCTCCCGGATGGTCACCTTGACCGTCTTGTAGTCCGACGACCACTCGGCCTTGGTGGCGAGCCACGGCTTGAACGGCTCGGCCGGCTTGACCGGGTTCCACATCATCAGCGGCTCGTAGATCTGCCACCGGTAGCCGAGCGACGCGGCGGCCGAGGTGGTGAGGAACGGGTTGTTGTTCTCCGCCTGCGGGCCGTTGGGCATGCCGACGTTCAACACGGTCGCGGCCTGGCCGCTCTTCTTGTTCGCGTTCGGGCTGTCGCCGCAGGCGGCGGCGCCGGTGACCATCGCGCCGGCCAGCGCGAGGGCGAGGAGTTGCCGTCTTCTCATGGAGGTCTCCCTCGGTGGTCCCGCAGTCCTCGGGCGGGATGTGGTGGATGGAGGTGTGCGGTGGTGCCACCGGCGGGCGGGCCCGCCGGCGTGGTCGCCGGTACGGCGGGGTGGGTCAGGTGACGCGGACACCCGCCGGCTCCCGCGCGCCTGTCGAGTCCGGTGCGGTCGGGTCGCTCGTGGTCGTCGAGTCGCGGGCGGTGAAGCCGGTCGGGATGACGGTCGGGGTGTCCGGCAGCGGGGTGCCGGCGAGGTGGCCGATGAGCAGGCGGGCGGCGGCCGTACCCATCTCCCGCAGGGGTTGGCGCACCGAGCTCAGCGGCGGGTGGGTGTGCCCGGCCAGCGGGAGGTCGTCGAAGCCGACCACCGCCACGTCCTGCGGGACGCGCCGCCCGGCGTCGCGCAGCGCCTGCAACGCCCCGGCGGCCGACAGGTCGTTGTGGGCGAAGACGGCGTCGAACGGTACGCCGTCGGCGAGTAGCCGCCGTACCGCCGCGCGCCCGCACTCGAAGGTGAAGTCGCCCTCCACCACCCGGTCCGGCTCGATCGGTACGCCCGCGTCGGCGTAGGCGCCGGCGAACCCGGCGAGCCGTTCCCGGGTGCAGCCGAACCGGCGCAGGCCGGTGACGACGAGCGGCCGCCGCCGGCCGAGCGCCAGCAGGTGCGTGGCGGCGGCCCGCGCGCCTTCCTCGTTCGTGGTCCGCACCGACGGGAAGCCGGGCTGGTGGCCCCGGTCGTCGATGAGGATGACCGGCAGGCCGCGCCGGTGCAGCTCGGTGATGTAGTCGAGCGTCCCCTCCGGTTCGACCACGAGCAGGCCGTCGAACGACTTGGCCGAGACCTGGGAGGCGAACCGGCGCATCGACTCGTCGCCGTGGGTGCAGGTGAACAGCAGCATGCCGTAGCCGGCGGCCTCGACCACGTCGGCCGCGCCCTGGAGCACCTCGCCCATCCAGGGCCAGGTCAGCGCCGGGACCAGCATCCCGACCACCCGGGTACGCCCCCGGGCGAGGCCGACCGCGCGGGCGCTCGGCACGTACCCGAGGTCGCTGATCACGGCACGGACCCGGTCGGCGGTACGGACGTGCACCTCGCCCTTGCCGTTGAGCACCCGGGAGACCGTCGTCTTGCTCACCCCGGCGCGGGTGGCGACGTCGGCGATGGTGATCGGCACGTGACGCTCCCGGGTCGCAGGGATGAGCGGGGTGTTCGGAACCGGTTGCGGAAGCGGTTCCGTGGCAGTCAACCCAAGTGGCGCGGGTCACGTCAATCACAGACGGATAACGATGCACTGCTAAGTTCGAGGCCTGAAAAAAGTGTCCGGGCTGCGGCTCCGCCGATCACGGCGATGAGCAGGGTCGATGCCTCGTTCCTTCGTGCAGGGCGGTCCGAAGTGGACGCTCAGGGGCGGGCGTACACGTCGCCGGAGTTGGCCTCGTCCGGCAGCGTGCGCAGGTACGCGGCCACCTCGGCGGCCTGACGCCAGCCGGGCAGCGCGAACTCCATCTCGTCACCGATCGCCACGGTGAACCGGGTGAAGCCGAGCGCGGCGAGCCGGTCCAGGCAGCGCGCCGCCGCCACCCGGGCGATGGTGGTGAACTCGAACGACAACGCCGGAACCGGCCGGCTCAGCCCGGCCAGCACGGCGTCCTCGAAGCCCTCCACGTCGATCTTCACGAACGCCGGTACGCCGTACGCGGCCACGAGCGCGTCCAGCGTGGTGCCCGGCACCTCGATCTGGGCGTCCCAGATCTCGCCCGTCCAGCCGGGCGCGCCGTCGGCGGCACGGACGAACCCGGGGGAGGCGGTGGAGACGGTCGGGTTGGCCGAGTTCACGTGCAGTCGCACCGGCCCGGCGGTACGCCCGCACGCCGCCTCCACCACCGTCACGCCGTCGTCGTCCGTGTGCATCTCGCGCAGCACCCGGGCGCACAGCGGCTGCGGCTCGACCGCCACCACGCGCGCACCGAGACGGCGGAAGCTGCCGAGCCGGTCGCCCACGTGCGCGCCGACGTCGAAGACCAGGTCACCGGCGCGGACCAGCGGGGCGTAGAACGCGTCCAGGGCGGCGTCGCGCGCCGGGTCGCCGTGGTAGAAGTCCAGCGACCGGCGCAGACCGGACATCGCCGGGTCCGCCTTGAGCGTCTCGATCACCCCGTCCCGCACCCCTCCGACGCTAGCCAGCCGGGCGCGTCCCCGAGCGCCATTCGCGTCCCTTGAGCAATCACCCCATCCTCCTAGGACGCCGTAGAGATGGTGCGCTGCCCCGCGTCCGCTTCGCATCTCCGCGCGAGCAGTCAACGACGACCCAGCAGATCTTGGTACGAAACGGCCCCCATGAGGGCCGTTTCGTACCAAGATCGCCCGCAACCCCGGTGACCGGAACGCGGATCCCGCTCATCAGGACTCGCACTCGTTGCCCGAGGAGTGCTAACCACGGGTGGAACGTCATGGGTGTCAAACGAGGGCGGAGACACCCATGACGTTCCACCCGCTCGCGGGTCGCAGCGGACGCTAGGGGAGGGGCTGGGCGCGGCGAGGGCCGGCGGACAGGCAGGACGTCGATAGGGCAGCAGCTGTCCCGGCGTTCGCTCAGCTCCTACCGGCCACCAGGCTCGCCCGGCCCCGGCCCCGGCGCCCGCGCCGTCGGGGCCGGCATGTGGTTACGGGTTGTCGACGACCTCCTGGCCGAGCGGCCACAGCGCCGCCGGGACCAGCTTGAAGTTCGCCACCCCGAACGGGATGCCGATGATCGTCACGCAGAGCGCGATGCCGGCGAGGATGTGCGACAGCGCCAGCCACCAGCCGGCCAGCACCACCCAGAGCACGTTCGCCAGGCCGGAGGGCAGACCAGCACCCGGCTTGCGCACGATCGTGCGGCCGAACGGCCACAGCGAGTACGACGCCAGCCGCAGCGAGGCGACACCGAACGGGATGGTGACGACGAGGACGAAGCAGATCAGGGCGGCCACGCCGTAGCCCAGGGCCAGGACGAAGCCGCCGCCGAAGACGAGCCACAGCAGGTTCAGCAGAAAGCGGATCACCACTCCATGGTCGCCTGCCCTCGCAAACCCGCCGACGTCGATCAGTCCGCCAGCAGCGTCGCCACCGCATGAGCCGTCGCCGGATGTGCGGCGAGCAGCACCGACGCCCCGTCACCCGGCGGCGTGCCGCCCTCGGCGAGCGGCTGCCAGCCGCCGGAGCAGCCGAGCAGCGCCGCCACCGCGTCGACCGCCTCCGGGTGGGCGACCAGCAGACCGTGCACCGGACCGGTTCCCGGTGACGGCGCGGGCGCGGTGGACGGGGTGGGCGTGGCCGCCCACGGCGGTGTCCAGGCGTCCAGCGCGGGCAGCGTGGCGGGGAACGTGCGTTCCGCCTCGCGGACCAGCAGCGGCACCAGCTCCGGGCCGTGCTCGCGCAGTGTGGTGATCAGCGTCGGCAGCCAGGGCAGCAGCACCGGGTCGGGCAGCCCGGCGAAGGCGGACGACATGGTCTCCACCACGAACGGCGCGAGCCCCGGCACCGGTTCGAGCGCGTGCACGAAGCCGGACAGGTACTGCGGGAACGCGGGCACCACGAGCGGATTGGCGAGCAGCTCGGCGCACTGTTCGCGGAGTCGTGCCAGCGGCAGCAGGCCGAGCTGGTGGCGGGCGGCCCAGAGCAGCGCGAGCTTGGCCGGGGCCTCCGGGTGGGCCTGCGCGACGGCCAGTTCGAGCTGGGAGCGGTCGCACCCGAGCGACAACGCGAGGCTCTCCATGCTGAACAGGAAGCCGAGCATCGCGCCGACCTGCCGTACGCCGGTGGACTCGTCCACGAACGCGGTGGGCAGCAGCGTGCAGTAGTGGGCGTATCCGGTGGTGACGAACGTCCGGCACCACGCGGGCAGCGCCGGTGTGGTGGTGCGGTGGTGGGCGAGCAGCCGCCGGATGCGGCGCAGCACCTCCGGCGCGTCGTCCACCGTGCGTTCGGCGGCGAGCAGCTCCACCGCCCGCGCGCCGAGTTCGTCGACCAGGCGAGGGCTGTCCAGCAGCCGGATGGCGTCCTCGACGGCGGCGAGCGCGCGGGCGGCTGTCGCGTCGGGGCCGCGTACCGCCCGGCGCAGCCGCTGCTCCAGCACCTGTTCGACGGTGACGCCCTCGTAGCCCAGCTCGATCAGGGCGCGCTGGTTGCGGCCGAGCGCGAGGTCCCAGCTCTCCTGTTCGGAGCGGTGGCCGAGGCGGCGCTCGCCCATGATCGGGCGGACCGCGTCGGCGGGCAGCAGGTGCCGCAGCATCCACAGCAGGTCGGAGCAGGGTGCCAGCGCCGGGTCGGCGCGCAGGTCGAGCAGCGCCCGCTGCACGGTGCGCCGTTCCAGGTCGAGGCCGAGGGGGCGCAGCCGGTCCAGGACGTCGCGGGCCAGCGGCGGCAGGGAGTCGTACCCGACCTGGCCGACACGGTCGCCGCCGAGGAGGATCTCGCAGAGCCGGCGGACGTCGCGGCGGCCGGGCACCACGTCCTTCTCGATGCAGGTCACGGCGGCGTCGGCGAAGTCGTACGGCGTGGGCCGCGCGCGGTTGCGCATGGTGGCGAGCAGGATCGACGTCTCGAACACGGCGATCGCGTCGGCGGTGCTGGCGAGGTAGCCGTTGCGGCGGGCGAGCCGGACGATGTCGACGCACCAGCCGCGCAGTTCGGCCTCGTCCAGCTCGTCGAGGACGGGCGGGGCGGCGAGGAATCCGCTGAGCCGGTCCGTGGCCGGGCCGGTTGTGGCCGGCGCGGCGGCGCGGGCCCGGCGGCCCTTCTTCCCGGTACGCTGCCCGGCCAGCCGGTACGGCGTGAGCCGGGTGCGGGCGACAGCGGCCGTCCAGTTCGCGGCGGCGATGGACACGGTGCCCGGGGCCAGCCCGAACTGCGCCTCGATGGCCGAGTGGCTGGACGGGATGAGGCCGTAACGCCAGCGGGTGCCGGTGCGCGGGCTGATCGGGAAGTCCGGTGCGGTCGAGTCGAGGCCGAACTGTTCGACCCGGCTGGCGGCGTGGAAGGCGCCGCAGACGTAGAGGCAGTCGGCCGGGTCGGCGCCGCTTTCGGCGAGGTGCTGTCGCATCCGGGTCCACATGTGGCGTTCGCGGTCCTCGTCGCGGTCGTCGCGGGCGGACCGGGACGGGCGCAGCCGCCGGAACAGGCTGCCGATCAGCACCATGACCTGGCGGTACGTGTCGTGGTCGGCGTCGGCGAGCGGCCGTTCGACGTACTGGTCCCACCATTCCGACCAGTGCCGCACCTTGCCGTGGTGCAGCAGGTGGGCCTCCAGTTCGGCGAACCGGGGGCGCAGGTCGCCGATCTCCACGCCGACCGCGTCGCCGTGCAGTGCCGTGTCGTCGTCGGCGGACGCGGAGGCGGAGGCGGAGTCCGGCCCCGGCGCGGGCCCGGTGTCGTCGCGGGGGGTCCACTGGAAGACGTGGTCGGTGGACCGGTCCACGAGCACCAGCTCCACGCCGGGAGTGTCCAGCGCGTACGCGACGGCCTGGTATTCGGCGGACGCCTCGGTGATCGGGGCGACCACGCTCAGCGGGCTCCACTCGGCGGGGAAGCCGTCTAGTTCGGTGGCGAACGCCTGCACCGCCACCGGCAGTCGGCAGTTGCGCAGCTCGTCGAGCAGGGGGCGCAGGTCCTCGCAGAGCTCCAGGTAGATCACCTTGGGCGGGCGGGCACGCAGGCGGCGTGCCATGGCCAGCGCCGAGGCGGGGGAGTGGTGGCAGACCGGGAAGATCTCCAGCCGTTCGCGCAGCGCCCTGTCGACGTCGTCGACCATGCCGGTGAGGATGCCGGCGAGCGCGTCCGGGGAGCCGGCGAACGCGGCGGCGGCGTCGGTGAGCTGGTCGCGCAGCGGACCGAACAGGCCGGTCGGTGCGGGCGCGGTCATGACAGCGACGCGATCGCCTGGCGGCCGCCGTCGAGGAAGCCCTCCCAGTCGCCGCCGTCGGCCTTGGCGCGGGGCTCGACCACGCCGTGCAGGTACTTGTTGAGGATGGCCAGGTCCTCCGGGGCGCGGCGGGCCAGCGAGCCCATCAGTGAGCCGGCGAGCGTCTGCGCGCGCAGGGTGCGGTCGCCGAAGAACTGGCTGTGCAGGATCGCGTCCTCCAGCACGCCGATCTGCTCGGCGGTGGACAGCGCCGACTCCAGCTTCTCGTCGTCGCTGGTGGCGGCGGACGCGGCGGCGCGCAGGTCGGCGAAGCTCTGCAGCAGGATGTCGAGCAGGGTGGGCGGGACGTCCAGTTCGATGCGGTGCCGGCGCAGCAGCTCCTCGGTGCGGAAGCGGACGATCTCGGCCTCGCTGCGCTTGTTGGTGACCACCGGGATGCGGATGAAGTTGAACCGCCGCTTGAGTGCGGAGGACAGGTCGTTGACGCCCCGGTCGCGGCTGTTGGCGGTGGCGATGACGGAGAAGCCGGGCTTGGCGAAGACGATGTTGTCGTGGTCCAGTTCCGGGATCGAGACGTACTTCTCGGACAGGATCGAGATCAGCGCGTCCTGGACGTCGCTGGTGGAGCGGGTCAGCTCCTCGAACCGGCCGATCACGCCCTGCTCCATGGCGGTCATGATCGGCGAGGGGATCATCGACTCGCGCGACTGGCCCCGGGCGATGACCATGGAGACGTTCCACGAGTACTTGATGTGGTCCTCGGTGGTGCCGGCGGTGCCCTGCACGACGAGCGTGGAGTTGCGGCAGACAGCGGCGGCGAGCAGCTCGGCGAGCCAGCTCTTGCCGGTGCCCGGGTCGCCGATGAGCAGCAGGCCGCGGTCGGAGGCGAGCGTGACGATGCTGCGTTCGACGAAGCTGCGGTCGCCGAACCACTTCTGCGGGATCGCCCGGTCGAGGCCGTCGGCGCGTTCGGAGCCGAGCACGAACAGCCGGACCATGCGGGGGCTCAGCCGCCAGGAGAACGGCTTCGGCCCGGTGTCGACGGATTCGAGGTAGGCCAGCTCGTCGGCGTACTTGACCTCGGCGGGGGCGCGGAGCATGTCGGACATCAGGGATGCTCTCCTAGGTGAGGAAGTTCTTCAGCTCGGCGACGAGCTTGCGGATGTGGCCGGAGATGACGGGGGTGCCGAGGTCCTTGAGGCGCTGCCGGAACCAGGGGTTGACGCTCTGGTTGCCGGAGCTGTTGACCGAGCCGACCGGGATGAACTTCACGCCGGATCGGTGCACGGCCTCGATGCCGTCGAACAGCGGCTGGGACCTGTCGAACTCGTAGAAGTCGGAGATCCAGACCATGACCGTGTTCCGCGGCTCGACGATCTTGGGGCGGGCCAGGGCCATGGCGACCGGGCCGTCGTTGCCGCCGCCGAGCTTGGTGCGCAGCAGCACCTCGAACGGGTCGTGCACCCACGGGGTGAGGTCCAGCGCCCGGGTGTCGTACGCGATCAGGTGCACGTCGACCTTGGGCAGGCCGGCGAAGATCGAGGCGAGGATGGTGCAGTTGACCATCGAGTCGACCATCGAGCCGGACTGGTCGACCACCACGATCAGCCGCGACGGGGTGGTCCGCCGGGCGGTCTGCCGGTAGTAGAGCCGGTCGACGTAGAGGCGCTCGTCGTCCGGGCTCCAGTTGGTCAGGTTCTGCCAGATGGTGCGGTCCAGGTCGAGGTTGCGGAAGACCCGCTTGGGCGGCACGGACCGGTCGACGGCCCCGACGGTGGCCTGCGCGACCTGGGTACGCAGCACCTCGGCGACCTGGTCGACGTAGCGGCGGATCAGTGACTTGGCGTTCGCGAGCGCCACCCCGGACAGGTTGGACTTGTCCCGCAGGAGCTGCTCGATCAGGGACATGCTCGGGGTCAGCCGGGCGGCGAGCGCCGGGTCGGCGAGCACTTCGCGCAGCCGCATCCGGGCCACCAGGTCACCCTCCAGCCCGGCGAGCGTGGCACCCAGGCCGGTGCCCTCGCGGCGCAGCTCACCGGGCTGCGCGCCGCACGCCTGCTCGAACCAGCCTGCGTCGGCCTGCCAGCGGGCGAGCTGCCCGGCGCTGACCTCGCCGCCGCCGGTGGCGAACACGTTGAGCAGCAGCTTGGACGCCAGCGCGGCGCGGCGTACCTCGGTCTCGGCCGGCTGGAACGGCCCGGCGGCGGCTGTGGTGTCGTCGCCGGGGGTGAGCAGGCCGCGCAGCTCGCCGGCGAGGGCGGGGAAGCGCTGCACGACGGTGTCGACGGAGACGGCCGGGTCCAGCAGGGCGGCCGGCAGGCCGAGGTCGTCGACGACGGCGACGCTCGCCGACTCCAGGCCGGGCTGCTCGTCGGGGTGGAACAGGCGGGCGAGCAGCCGCCAGTAGAGCACCTGGCGGCGGTTGGCGTGGGTGCGGTCCTCGTTCATCGGCGCAGCAACCGTCCCGCGCGTTCGCGCAGCACCGCCACGGCGTCGCCCGCCTTGGCCTCGGCCTTGGCCGTCTTCGGGTCGGTGACGCCGCACGCCCAGTCGCCGTTGTGCGCCTCGACCGTCTGCCGCTTGACGGTGGCTCGGACGGCGAGGGGTTGCAGCAGCCAGCGGTCGTCGTCCCAGCGGAGCAGGCCGAGGCAGGCGGTGGAGGCGGCGACGAGCGCGGGGGTGAGCGGACCGGCGGCGGGCAGCCGGTCGGTGGCCAGGTGCAGGGACCGGCCGTCGAGGTCGAGCGCCGGGACGCCGTCGTCGTCGCGGACGGTGTAGCCCTCGACCAGTACCGGTTCGGCGATCGCGGCGGGGTGGCGCAGCAGCGGTGGGGTCGCCGCCGCCGTGGCGCCGGCCAGCAGCACCCGGGCCGTGGCGAACGGGTCGGCCGGCTCGCCGAGGGCGGCCCGCTCCTCGGCCCAGCGCAGGTCCGCGCCGTGGGCGGTCAGATCGGTGACGGTGATCGCCCGCCGCTGGGCCAGGGCGTTGAGCAGGACCGGGTACGCCTCCAGCAGCCGCCAGCCGGCCGGGCCGACGATGGTGGCGACCTTCGCCGCGACCACTGTGACCCGGACGAGCCGGGGCGCGCCGCCCCCGGCCGGTTCGAGCAGTGCGTGCACCTGCGCCTGGAACGCGGTGTCGTGCTCGTGCAGGTCGACGCCGAGGGGCAGCAGCCGGCCGGACACCGGCTCGCCGGGCGCGGTCTCGCCGTGCGCGCCGAGGGTGAGCAGGACGGCGCGGGTCCACAGGTCGGCCCACCGGCGGGCGGGCACCTGTGGCAGCGACGCCACCGGCAGGGCGGCGCGCAGTTCGGCGGCGAGGCCGTCGAGGAGCACCGCGATGCGGCGTGACGCCGGGTCGGCGAGTGCGGCCTCGACCGGCGCGGCGGCGGCGGAGAGCAGTTCGTGGTCGGTGCCGCGCCAGCCGGCGAGCGCCAGTTCGTGCAGCCAGGCCCGCGCGCCGGCCAGGGTGGGCGGGGAGACGGCGGTGCCGTCCGGTGCGGCGGTCCACGCCTCGCGGGGCCGGCCGAGCGCGGTGTCGAGGCGGTCGAGCAGGGCGTCGTGTGCCGCGCCGAGCAGCGCGGCACGGGCCCCGGCGAGGGCGGCCAGGTGGTCCTCGGCGAGCGCGCCGGTGCGCACCGCGCCGGCCGCCGCGTCCGCCCGTTCGGCCAGCGGCGTGCCGCCGACCGCGGCGGCCAGCGCGGCCCAGGCGGCGGCGCCGGGCTCGTCGGCGCGGGCCAGCCCGGCGGTGAGCGTGTCGTCGGCGCGGTCAATGACGGCGAGCGTCTCGGCCAGCCCGGGGATCGTCCCGTCGTGGAGCCGGGTCAGGTGCGCGGCGAGCATCAGCGCACCCCCGCCGTGGCCGGGAACCAGTGCAGCTCCGGCACCGCCGTGGTGGCGGCCGGGACCTCGAGGTAGGCCAGGTGGCGCAGGAAGCGGCTGAACACCACGGCGGCCGGGCCCGGCTCGTGCCGCGCGTCGGTGCGGGCCAGCAGGGCGGTGCCGCTGTCGACGCCGTCGCCCACATCCACCCGCAGGTAGCGGGCGACCTGTGTGACGCCGTACTGCAGCACCGCCTCGTCGGCCAGCGCGTGCAGGTGCTTGCAGAGCATGGTGCCGCGCAGCCCGCCGCAGGGCCGGTTGTTGTTGGTGCTGCAGTTGACCGCGTGCGTGCCGGCGGTCACCGAGGAGACGTAGACGCGTTCCACGTCGGAGCCGCTGGACACCACCCCCTGCAACCGCCCGTCGGCCAGTTCCACGAAGGGCACCTTGGCGAGCTTGCGGGCCCGCGCGGGCGGCGCCACCCGCAGCACGCTGCGCCGTCGCCACGAGGCGTCGTTCGCCTCCGTCATCTTCCCGACCTCCCCGCCGGCCGGCCGCCGCCGGGCACGCCGGGACGCCGTCGCCGGCCGTGATCCGTGCCGCTGTGACGACAAGGATCATGGACCACGGGTACGACAGGAGCGCCGTCGCGGGCGGCGCCGGGAATACCGTGCGGCCCGGCGGGTAGAGGAGGGCGTGATCGAGCCCGAGCCGTCGTGCCCGCGATGCCCGGGCGGGCGGCCGGTGCCGTGACCCCCGTGGCTCCGGCGGCGCGCCGGGAGGTCCGGGAGGCGTACGAGCGGCTGCGCCGGTACTTCATCGTGGCCCTCCAGGCCGGTCTGGCCGCCGGTCTGGCCTGGTACGTGGCCAGCACGCTGCTCAAGAATCCGCAGCCGCTGTTCGCGCCGGCGGCGGCGGTGGGCACCATCGCGGCGGCGATCGGCAACCGGATCCGGCGGACGGCCGAACTGCTCGGCGGCGTGATCCTCGGAGTGCTGGTCGGCGACCTGCTCATCAAGCTGATCGGGGCCGGTCCGGTGCAGACCGGCCTGGTGGTAGCGCTCGCCATCTCGCTGGCGGTGGTGATCCGGGGCAGCGGCGCCGTGATGGTGCAGGCCGGCAGCACCGCGGTCCTGCTGGGCACCGTGGAGCCCAACGCGCCCGACCTGGCGGTGCCGCGTACGGCGAACGCGCTGGTGGGCGGCGGGGTGGCGGTGGTGGTGGCGCTGCTGTTGTTGCCGCTGAATCCGGTCCGGGTGGTGCACCGCGCCGCGGGGCCCACGCTGGACCTGTTCGCCAACGAGCTGACGGCGGCGGCGAAGGCGCTCGCCGCCCGGGACGCCGGGGCGGCGGAGGCGTCGCTGGGCCGGCTGGAGGCGGCCGAGGTCGAGCGGAAGCAGACCACCGAGATCGTCGCGGCGGCCCGGGAGGTGACGTCGCTGTCGCCGTGGCGGTGGCGGCGCCGGGCCCAGTTGCGCCGCTACGAGAACGCCGCCGTCCACCTGGAGCTGGCGTACACGAACAGCCGCAACATGGTCCGCCGGGTGGTCGCGTTGCTGGAGGCCCGGGAGCCGGTTCCACCGGCCCTGCCGGCCGGGGTCGAGGCGTTCGGGCAGTCGCTGCGGCTGCTGCACCGTGACTTCCTGGCCGGGCGGCCGCCGGACATCGCCCGGGCGCGGGCACGGGAGGCCGCGCAGGATGCCGGCCGGGCGCGGGCGGCGGGGCTGGGCTTCTCCGGCACGATCGTGGCCTCGCAGCTGCTCATCGTGGTCGGCGAGTTGCTCCAGGCGTCCGGCATGACCAAGATCGAGGCGGACCGGACGGCCGGTGTCTGCGAGCATCGCCCGGACTCCCGCCCGGACCCAAACGACCGTTAAGCTTCGGGGGTGGGAATCGAGGAACTGTACCCCGCCGGGCGTCTCGTCGCGGCCCAGCGCGCCGCCGCCGCTGCGGGCCTGGACGCGCTGCTGCTCACCCCGGGTTCCGACCTGCGCTACCTGACCGGCTACGACGCCCGGGAGGGGGAGCGGCTGACCTGCCTGGTGCTGCCCGCCGAGGGTGAGCCGACGCTGATCGTGCCGGTGCTGGAGCGGCCGGACGCCGAGGCCGCGCCCGGCACCGGGTACCGGATCGTCGACCACGCCGACGGCACCGACCCGTGGCCGCTGGTTCGCGCGGCGCTGCCCGGCCCGGTCCGCGCCGTCGGGCTGGCCGACCGGATGTGGGCGCAGCAGGTCCTCGCGCTGCGCGACGCGCTGCCCGGCGCGGCCCAGCGACTCGCGTCCGACGTGCTGCGGGAGATGCGGATCCGCAAGTCGCCGGCCGAGGTGGCGGCGCTGGCCGAGGCGGGCGCCGCGATCGACGCGGTGCACCTGCGGATGGGGGAGTGGCTGCGCCCCGGCCGCACCGAGCGGGAGGTCGCCGCCGACCTCGCCGCCGCGATCCGGGCGGCCGGGCACGCCGCCGTCGACTTCGTCATCGTGGCCGCCGGCCCGAACGGCGCGAGCCCGCACCACGGCACCTCGGACCGCCCGATCGGCGTGGGCGAGCCGGTCGTGGTCGACATCGGCGGCACCATGCCGTCGGGCTACCGCTCCGACTGCACCCGCACGTACGTCGCCGGCGGCCCCGCCCCGGCCGAGTTCGTGGACTACTACACGGTGCTGCGGGAGGCGCAGCGTGCCGCCGTGGCCGCCGTCGCGCCGGGCGTGACCGCCGAGGCCCTCGACGCGGTCGCCCGCGACGTCATCACCGCCGCCGGTTTCGGCGGCGCCTTCCTGCACCGCACCGGTCACGGCATCGGCCTCGACGGCCACGAGGAGCCGTACGTGGTGACCGGCAACCCCCGGCCCCTTCAGGCCGGCATGGCTTTCTCGGTCGAACCCGGGATCTACCTCGCCGGGCGGCACGGAGCCCGGATCGAGGACATCGTCGTCTGCACGACGGACGGCGGGCAACGGCTCAACACCACCCCCACGGAGCTCATCGCGCTATGAACGTCGACCGGATCCTGCCCACCGACGAGGCCCACGACCTGCTGGACCTCGCCACCGAACTCGCCGACCGGGAGCTGGCCCCGGCCGCCGCCGGTTTCGAGGCCCGCGCCGAGTTCCCCCGGGAGGTGCTGCGCACCCTGGGCCGGGCCGGCCTGCTCGGCCTGCCGTACGCCGAGGAGCACGGCGGCGCCGCCCAGCCGTACGAGGTGTACCTCCAGGTGCTGGAGATCCTCGCCAGCAGGTGGCTGGCAGTGGCCGAGGCGGTCAGCGTGCACACGCTGTCCTGCTACCCGCTGGCCCAGTTCGGCACCGACGAGCAGCGCAAACTGCTGCCGGACATGATCGGCGGGGAGCTGCTCGGCGCGTACTGCCTCTCCGAGCCGCAGGGTGGTTCGGACGCGGCGGCGCTGACCACGCGGGCGGTGCGCGACGGCGACGCGTACGTGGTGACCGGCACCAAGGCGTGGATCACGCACGCCCGGGTGGCCGACTTCTACAACATCTTCTGCCGCACCGGCGGTCCGGGCCCGAAGGGCATCTCCTGCCTGCTCGCGGACCGGTCCACGGCGGGCATCCACCCGCAGGCCGCCGAGCGCACGATGGGTCTGCACGCCTCGCCGATCGCGCAGATCGCCTTCGACGACGCGCGGGTGCCGGCGGAGCGGCTGATCGGCGGCGAGGGCGCCGGGTTCACCATCGCGATGTCCGCGCTGGACTCCGGTCGCCTGGGCATCGCCGCATGCGCGGTGGGCCTGGCCCAGGGCGCGCTGGACTATGCGGTCGGCTACGCCCGGGAACGCCGCCAGTTCGGCCGCGCGATCATCGACTTCCAGGGGCTCGGGTTCAACCTGGCCGACGCCGCCACCCAGATCTCCGCCGCGCGGGCGCTCACGCTCGCCGCCGCGCGGCTGCGCGACGCCGGCCGCCCGTACTCGATCGAGGCGGCCAAGGCGAAGCTGTTCGCCACGGACGTGGCGATGCGGGTGACCACCGACGCGGTCCAGGTGCTCGGCGGCGCCGGTTACGTCGCCGACCACCCGGTCGAGCGGTACATGCGGGAGGCCAAGGTGCTCCAGATCGTCGAGGGCACCAACCAGATCCAGCGGCTGGTCATCTCCCGCGCGCTGGCGAAGGGCTAGCCTGTCGCGGTGACCTTCCCCCGGATCACCGTGGACCCCGACGTCATGGGGGGTGCGCCCTGCGTACGGCAGTCGCGCATCCCCGTGGCCACCCTGCTGGCCATGATGGCCGAGGGCATGTCCGTCACGGACATCCTCACCGACCTGCCGTTCCTGGACGAGGAGGACATGGCGGAGGTGCTGAACTACGCGGCGGACGCGGTGCGCGACCGGACGGCGCGCTGAGCGTCACCGCGGCGGGCCGGGTGCGGCGTGGGAGCGCTTTTCCGGCTAGGGTGCAGCGCGTGGAGGAGATCGACCGTGCCATCGTCGCCGCGCTGACCGGGGACGGTCGGCTGTCGTACACGGATCTGGCCGAGCGGGTGGGCCTGTCGGTGTCGGCCGTGCACCAGCGGGTCCGCCGGCTGGAGCAGCGTGGGGTGATCAAGGGGTACGCCGCCCGGGTGTCGTTCGAGGCGCTGGACCTGCCGCTGACCGCGTTCGTGGCGATCCGGCCGTTCGACCCGTCGCAGCCGGACGACGCGCCGGAGCGGCTGGCGCACCTGCCCGAGATCGACTCGTGTTACTCGGTGGCGGGGGAGGACTTCTATCTCCTGCTGGTGCGGGTGGCCGGTCCGGCCGACCTGGAACGGGTGCTACAGGAGATCCGTACCGCCGCGAACGTCACCACCCGCACGACAGTGGTGCTGTCCACGCCGTACGAGAACCGGCCGCCGAAGATCAATGGCGAGCTGACCGGTCGGGGACGTCCCCGACCGTCGGCGGAGCCGGCAGGTTCCACCGCCTGATCACCCGCCGGCCGTGCTCGTGACCGAGCACGCTGAGCGTGGCGGTGTCCAGCCGCAGCAGCGCACCGGCCGAGGGCGGCAGCCCGATCCAGCGCGCCCCCAGCACCCGCAGGCTGTGCCCGTGCCCGACGAGCGCGACGTCACCCTCCTCCAGCAGCGGCGCGGCCCGGTCCAGCACGCGGTCGAGGCGGGCGCCCACCTGCTCCGGTGACTCGCCGCCGGGGCCGCCGTCGGTCCAGATCGACCAGCCGGGCCGTTCCCGCTGGATGTCCGCGGTGGTGCGGCCCTCGTACTCGCCGTAGTTCCACTCGGCCAGGTCCGGCTCGATCGCGTCCACTGTGAGCCCGGCCAGGGCGGCCGTGCGGGTGGCGCGCTGCCGAGGGCTGGACAGCACCCGGGCGAGGTGCCGGCCGGCCAGCAGAGGAGCCAGCGCGCGTGCCTGCCGCTCGCCGTCGGGCGTCAGGTCCAGGTCGGTGTACGAGGTGTGCCGGTGGGCGGCGCTCCAGGTGGTCTCGCCGTGCCGGATCAGCAGGATCTCGTTCACCGGCCCAGTCAACCATGACGAGGCGGGTCGGGCCCGCCGACGGTTTGCGCCGGCGCTACCGGGCCGCCGGCGCGGGTTCGGTGTCGCGCGCCGGTCCCGCCCGGCCGGCCGCCTGTTCCCGGGGCCGTACGCGGCCGGGTCGCAGTTGCAGGACCGCGACGGAGGACAGCACCAGCGCGCCGCCGGCGAGCTGCGCGAGCGTCAGGGCCTCGCCGAGCGCGAGCGTGGCCAGCGCGGCGGTGACCACGGGTTCGAAGGTGGACAGGATGGCCGCGGTCGACGGCCCGGTCCGTCTCAGGCCGGCGAAGAAGGCCAGCATCGCCACGACCGTGGAGACCACGGCGATGGCGGCCAGCCAGAACCATCCCCGCCACCCGAAGCTCAGGTCGACGCCGCCGGTGACCAGGGCGCGAGCGCCGAGGGTGCCGGCGGCACCGGTCATCACCATTGCCGACAGCGTTACGGGTGCCAGCCGGTGCACGACGGTGTCGGAGACCAGGATGTAGACCGTGTAGGTGACGGCGGCGGCGAAGGCCAGCAGCGCCCCGAGCGGGTGGAAGCCCGCGCCACCGGCGCCGAGCAGGACCAGCAGCGTTCCGCCCGAGGCGGCCACCAGGGCCGCGCCGCGTCCCAGGGTGAGCCGGTCCCGGCCGAGCAGGACCGCGGCCGCTGTCACCATGACCGGGTACGTGTAGAGGATCAGCGCCAGCAGTGACGCGTCCATCAGCTCGAGCGCGGAGAAGAACAGGCTCGCCTGCGTGGCGTACCCGATCGCGCCCAGCCCCAGGGCGACGGCCACCACCCGCCCACGCCTCGTCGCCGGCCGCCCACCGCCGGCGTCGCCCGGCGCCGCGCGGCGCAGGCCCGGCCGGGTGAGCAGGACGAGCCAGAGCAGTGCGGCGGCCAGCCCGAAACGCACCAGCAGCAGAGACGTCGGGGGGACACCGGCGTCGTACGCGAGCTTGCCGAAGACGGCCATCGCGCCGAAACAGGCGGCTGACAGGAGACACAGTGCGGCACCCACGCGCCAAGGATCACCGGCACCGACTGCCCAGGTCCAGCGATGAATTCCGCAGGTGAATCATTAGGATTTCCGCATGATCGAGCTGGACCTGCGGCGGTTGCGCTTCCTGCGGGAGTTCGAGGAACGCGGCACGATGGCCGCTGTCGCCGCGGCTCTGGGCTACAGCCCGTCGACTGTCTCGCAGCAGCTGGCCCTGCTGGAGAAGGAGGCAGGTGTCCGGCTGCTAAGCAGGGCCGGCCGCGGCGTACGGCTCACCGAGGCCGGGCACGTGCTCGCTCGGCACGCCCGGGTGCTGCTGTCGGCGGCCGAGGCGGCGGAGGCCGACCTGGCCGCCCTCGACTGTGACGTCCGGGGGAGCGTCCGGGCGGGCGGCCTGCAGTCGGCGGCGCGCCGCCTGCTCGTGCCGGCCGTGGCCCGGATGAGAGCCGAGCACCCTCGGGTCCGGGTGGAGATCTTCGAGCTGGAACTCGAACAGTCCCTGCCGGGCCTGCGCCTGGGCACCGTCGACCTGGTCATCGGCGACGAGTACGACAGCCAGCCCCGCCCCCGCCCGGCGGGGCTCCGTTTCACGCTCCTGCTCGAGGAGCCCTTGCGTCTCGTGCTTCCCGCCGCGCACCCGCTCGCCGGGCCCGGGGGACACGTCGCGGTCACCGACCTGCGGTCCGAGGTGTGGACCGCCTCCGCCGAGGGCACCGGGCACCACGCCATGGTGGTGGGGACGTGCCGTCGTCTCGGCGGCTACGAACCGGACCTGCGGCACCGTTCCAGCGACGCGGACGTCCAGCTGGAACTGGTCCGGGCCGGGGCGGCGGTCGCTCTGATGCCGGCCCTGACCCTGCCCGACGCCGACCCGGCGCTGGCGGTCCGGGGTATCGCCGAGACCGTCCTCCGGCGCCGCCTGGTCGCAGTCACCCGGGACACGCCGCCCGGGCCCGCCCTCACCGCGTTCCTGGCCGCCGTCACGGAGCGGGTCCGCGACCTCGGCCGGTAGGCGCACACCTTCAACCTATTATCCTAGGACGCCTTACGCGATGTACGCCGGTCAACAGCGTTTGCAGCGACACTCACCGGGGACGCGACAAGGGCAAGGCGTAGCCGGACGAGGGAGGGCGACATGAGCTTCACCGACAAGGCCCTTCAACAAGTGAGTACGCGAACGGCGGGGCGCCCCCCCCCCGAGGGGGGCCGCCCGCCGACGCCCCCGCGGGCCGGGGGGCGGGGGCGCCCCCCTTGGGGGTGGGGGGCCCCCGCCGTCGTACGCCCTGAGGGCCGGGGGTCAGTCGTCGCGGTGCGCGAGCCACCAGGCCTGGCCGGCCTCGGGCAGCGTGTCGATCGGGTCGTAGTAGGCGTAGCGCTTGTTCAGCGCCTCCAGGTCGGCCGACTCGATCGAGGTGCGGTAGTTCTTGGTCCAGTACGAGATGCCGCGCTCACGGTCGTAGTCGGTGAGCATGTGCACCCAGCGCTTGCCGACGAACGGCACGTCGCAGACGATCCGCGGGGTGGCGTAGCCGGGCAGGTAGCCCATGATGTCGTGCTGGAGCTGCTGGGCGTGCCAGACCGGGACGCGCCAGTGCTCGGCGTTGGGGATCATGTCGCACATGTAGAAGTAGTACGGCAGGATGCCCGCCTCGCCCTGGAGCGCGAAGCAGAGGTCGAGCAGGTCGGCGCTGGTGGCGTTGACGCCGCGCATGAGCACGCCCTGGTTGCGCACGTCGCGTACGCCGACGTCGAGCGCGGTCTGTGCGGCCTTGGCGACCAGCGGCGTCAGCGACTGGGCGTGGTTGACGTGGGTGTGGATGGCCAGGTTGACGCCGCGGCGGGCGGCGGTGCGGGCCACTCGTTCGAGGCCCTCGACCACGTCCGGCTGGAGCCAGTGCTGGGGCAGGCCCATGAGCGCCTTGGTGGCGAGCCGGATGTCGCGGATCGTCTCGATCTCCAGCAGGCGCATCAGGTACGACTCGAGGTTGCGCCACGGCACGTTGGCGACGTCACCGCCGGAGACGACCACGTCGCGTACGCCCGGGTGGGCCTTGAGGTAGGTGATGTGGGCGTCGTAGCGGTCGACCGGCTTGAGGGTGAGCTTGAGCTTGTCGACGGCGGGGGTGGAGTTGCCGACGAGGTCCATGCGGGTGCAGTGGCCGCAGTACTGCGGGCAGGTGGAGAGCAGCTCGGCGAGGACCTTGGTGGGGTAGCGGTGGGTGAGGCCCTCGGCGACCCACATGTCGTGTTCGTGGAGGCTGTCGCGGCTGGCGTACGGGTGGGACGGCCAGTCGGTGCGCCGGTCGGAGGCGACCGGGATCATGTAGCGGCGGATCGGGTCGGCGAGCAGCGCCTCGGTGCTCATCGGTTGATGCGGCACCATGGTGTTGAGCATCTGCGGCGGCACCAGCATGGACATGGTGGCCAGCGCCTTCTGGTCGGCCTCCAGGTCGGCGTAGAAGGTCTCGTCGACGGTGTCGCCGAGGACGGCGCGCAGCTGCTTGATGTTCTTGACGCAGTTGACCCGTTGCCACTGGGCGCTCTCCCACTGGTCGCGGGTGATGTGGCGCCAGCCGGGGAAGCGGGTCCAGTCGGGTTCGACGAGGGGCGCGCGGCGGTATTCGTAGGGCTGTCCGGCGGTCGGAACGGCGACCGGCGCGGGGCGGGGCGTCGGGATGGTCTCCACCGGTTGGGTCTGGGTCACGGCCCCTCCTCGTCAGTGTGCGGGTTGATCAACGAATGCGTAGGCTACTGGAAAATCTGCGGTGAAGAAATTAGTCTGCCGGAAGTTTTCCCGCGACGCGAGCCCTGACCGGGGGTTCGGGCGGCTGGACATAGGGGGTCGGCGTGACGTCACCGGTGGGTCTGCACCGAGTCGTGGAACCGGCGGGGGTGCTTCCGCAGGCGGCCTGGCGGCTGGACCCCGACCCGCGGATCGCGGCGAACGAGGTGCGGATCCGGGTCGAGCGGCTGAACCTGGACGCGGCGAGTTTCCGGCAGCTGGCGGAGAAGCACGGCGGCGACGGGGAGAAGGTCCGCGCCGAGGTGCTGGAGATCGTGTCGGCCCGGGGGAAGATGCAGAACCCGGTGACCGGTTCCGGCGGCATGCTGATCGGCACGGTCGAGGAGGCGGGCCGCCGCTCGCCGCTGGGGCTGAAGCCGGGTGACCGGGTGGCGACGCTCGTGTCGCTGACGCTGACGCCGCTGACGATCACCGACGGGCTGGCCCGCTGGGACGGGCGCAGCGAGCAGGTGCCGTGCGACGGGTACGCGATTCTGTTCGCCCGGTCGATCGCGGCGGTGCTGCCGCCGGACCTGCACCCCGAGCTGTCGCTGGCGGTGCTGGACGTGTGCGGGGCGCCGGCGTTGACGGCGCGGGTGGTGGCCGAGCAGGTGGCGCGGCGGTCCCGTGAGGGTGATCCGCGTCCGGTGTCGGTGGCGGTGATCGGCGGGGCCGGTAAGAGCGGGTCGTTGTCGCTCGCGGCGGCGCGGCGGGCGGGTGCCGCCCGTACCGTCGGGGTGGTTCCGGTGGTCGCGGAGCGGGATGCGCTGACGGCGGCCGGGCTGGCCGACGTGGTGGCGCTGGCCGACGCGCGGGATCCGGTGGGGTTGTCGACGGCGGTGACGACGGCGCTGGGTGTGCCGGCGGACGTGACTGTGGTGTGCGTGGACGTGCCGGGGTGTGAGCACGGTGCGGTGCTGGCCACGGCGGACGGCGGTACGGTGATCTTCTTCTCGATGGCGACGAGCTTCGCGGCGGCGGCGCTGGGTGCGGAGGGCCTGGCGGCGGACGTGACGATGCTGGTGGGCAACGGGTACGTGCCTGGGCACGCGGCGCTGGCGCTGGATCTGTTGCGTGCCGAGCCGGGGGTGCGCGGTCTGTTCGAGGCTCGTCTGGCGGCAGACTGAGACCATGACGAACCCCTCGACGCTGTATCGCGGTGGAGTGCTGCACTGTCCGGCGGACCCGAGCGCGACGGCGCTGCTGGTGCGGGACGGGCGGATCGCCTGGTTGGGTACTGATGCGGAGGCGCCGCGGGCGGACCGGGTGGTGGAGCTGGGCGGTGCGCTGGTGACGCCGGCGTTCGTGGACGCGCACGTGCACGCGACCGATACCGGGTTGGCGTTGTCGGGGCTGGATCTGTCGGCGGTGCGGTCGGCGGGTGAGCTGCTGGAGGCGGTGTCGGCGTTCGCGGCGGGTCTGCCGGGTGACGCGGTGGTGCTGGGGCACGGCTGGGACGAGTCGGCCTGGGCGGATCGGGCGTTGCCTGATGCGGCGGCGCTGGGCCGGGCGGCCGGTGGGCGGCGGGTGTATCTGTCGCAGGCGTCGATCCATTCGGCGCTGGTGTCGGCGGCGTTGCTGGCGGCGTGCCCGGAGGTGGTGTCGGCGGCCGGCTACGACGCGTCGGGGTGGCTGCGGCGCGATGCGCATCACGTGGTGCGGGCGGCGGCGTTCGCGTCGGTGACGCGGGCGCAGCGGGTGGCGGCGCAGCGGCGGGCGCTGGAACACGCGGCGTCGCTGGGTGTGGCGGCGGTGCACGAGTGCGGTGGTCCGGACATCTCCGACGAGGAGGACTTCACCGGGCTGCTGGCGATCTCGGGGGCCGGGGTGCCGGAGGTGTACGGGTACTGGGGTGAGCTGCTGGGTGCGGCGAAGGCCCGGGAGCTGGGTGCGGTGGGCGCGGGTGGTGACCTGTTCGCCGACGGGGCGCTTGGGTCGCGGACGGCGCACGTGTCGGCGGCGTACCTGGACGGTGAGGCGGGGGCGTGCGGGCACGGGTACGTGTCGGCGGAGCAGGTGCGTGATCATCTGCTGGACTGCGCGGCGCACGGGTTGCAGGGCGGGTTCCACGCGATCGGGGACGCGGCGATCGGAACGGTGCTTGAGGGGTTCGGGCTGGCGGCGCGGTCGCTGGGTGTGGACCGGTTGCGGGCGGCCCGGCACCGGGTGGAGCACGCGGAGATCATGAGCAAGGCGTTGATCGCCGGGTTCGTGGAGTACGGGATCGTGGCGTCGATGCAGCCGGCGTTCGACAGGTTGTGGGGCGGCGCGGGCCGGATGTACGAGTCGCGGCTGGGGTTGGCCCGGTCGCTGGAGTCGAATCCGATGGGTGCGATGCACGGGGTCGGTGTGGCGTTGGCGTTCGGGTCGGATTCGCCGGTGACGCCGGTCGATCCGTGGGGGTCGGTGCGGGCGGCGGCGGCGCATCACAACCCGGCGCAGCGGATGAGTGTGCGGGCGGCGTTCGCGGCGCACACGCGCGGCGGGTGGCGGGCGGTGCACCTGGACAACGAGGGTGTGCTGGCGTTGGGGGCGCCGGCGACGTTCGCGGTCTGGGACACCCCGGCGGGCGTGGAGCGGGGGCTGCCTGTGGTGCTGGCGGAGGATCCGGAGTTGCGGGGTGCGGACGATCCGACGCCGCTGCCGGTGTGCCGGGCCACCGTGTTGCGCGGTGACGTGATCTATCAGGAAGGGTCTTCGTGACAGGGAAGCTTGGGCTGGATCCGGCGCTGGTGGCGCGGGCACGGGAGTTGGCGCGCCGGGCCGGGCAGCCGGTGGTGGATCTGGCGCGCAGCCACACCACTGTGTCGGTGGAGCGGGCGGTGCTGCGGCTGGCCGGGGTGACCGGCGCGGACCCGGACGGCATTCCGTGGGTGAACCGGCTCGTGGACGCGGTGGTCGCGGACGTGGGGCTGGGGCACGGGGTGGCGGCGCCGGTGTTCGACGCGCTGGCTCGTGAGGGCATCGCGGATGTGACGTTGCTGGCGCAGAAGGCGGCGGCCGGTTCGGTGCGGTTCGCGCAGCCGTCGGGGAAGGCGGCGACTGCGGCGCGGCGGGCGTCGCGTAAGGCGGTGGCGGCGGGAATCCGCAGCATCGACCGGCGGCGGGCGGAGCGGGACCGGCTGGTGAAGCGGTTCGGGGATCCGGAGCAGCGGCCGTGGATCTACCTGATCGTGGCGACCGGTGACATCTACGAGGACATCCCGCAGGCGCAGGCGGCGGCGCGGGCCGGTGCTGACGTGATCGCGGTGATCCGGTCGACGGGGCAGTCGCTGCTGGACTACGTGCCGGAGGGGGCGACCCGGGAGGGGTTCGCGGGCACGTACGCGACGCAGGAGAACTTCCGGCTGATGCGGGCGGCGCTGGACGAGTCGTCGCGGGAGCTGGGCCGGTACGTGCGGTTGACGAACTACGCGTCGGGTCTGTGCATGCCGGAGATGGCGACGCTGGCCGGGTTGGAGCGTCTGGACATGATGCTCAACGACTCGATGTACGGGATCCTGTTCCGTGACATCAACCCGATCCGCACGTTCGTGGACCAGCGGTTCTCGCGGCAGGTGCACGCGCGGGCGGGGATCATCATCAACACCGGTGAGGACAACTACCTGACCACCGCGGACGCGGTGGACGAGGCGCACACGGTGACGGTGTCGCAGCTGCTGAACGAGTTCTTCGCGCACGAGGCGGGGCTGGCGGACTGGCAGCTGGGGCTGGGGCACGCGTTCGAGATCAACCCGGATGTGCCGGAGTCGTTCCGGCTGGAGCTGGCGCACGCGTTGCTGGCGCGGGAGTTGTTCCCGGACGCGCCGTTGAAGTGGATGCCGCCGACGAAGCACATGACCGGTGACGTGTTCCGGGGCAACCTGCTGGACGGGTTCTTCAACCTGGTGGGCACGATGACCGGGCAGGGCATCCTGCTGGTGGGGATGATGACCGAGGCGGTGGTGACGCCGTGGCTGTCGGACCGGGACATCGCGCTGCAGAACGTGCGGTACGTGCTGGGCGCGGCGGGCGGGTTGCACGAGGACTTCGTGCCGGCGCCGGGCGGGTTCATCCAGGAGCGGGCGCACCGGGTGCTCGGTGAGGCGGTGGACCTGCTGGAGCGCATCGGGGACCAGTCGTTGCTGACGGCGATCGCCGAGGGCACGTTCGGGATCATGAAGCGGCCGGCGGACCGGGGCAAGGGCCTGGACGGGGTAGCGCGGCACGAGGCGGACTACTACAACCCGGCCACGGAGATCCTGGAGCAACCCTCATGAGTGAGAAGACGGTCGTGCGGCCGTACGGGGACACCACCGGTGACGGCATGGTGCAGGTGTCGTTCACGTTGCCGGTGCCGCACGACAAGCGGGCCGAGGGCGCGGCGGTGCAGCTCGCAAACAAGATGGGCATGGACCCGGCGATGCTGGTGCACGCCAAGCCGATCGGTGACGGGTTCACGTTCTTCGTGGTGTACGGGCGGGTGAACCACCTGGTGGACCTGTCGAAGGTGCAGGTGGTGGAGCGTGACTATCCGCTGCTGTCGGCCAAGGAGGTCAACGCGGTGGTGAAGCGGCGGCTGCGCCGCAAGCTGTCGGTGGTGGGCGCCTGCATCGGCACGGACGCGCACACCGTGGGCATCGACGCGATCCTCAACGTCAAGGGCATCGCCGGCGAGAAGGGCCTGGAGTACTACCGGGAGCTGAAGGTCACGAACCTGGGCGCGCAGGTGAGCGTGCCGGAGCTGGTCGAGGCGGCCCGGCGGGAACGCGCCGACGCGGTGCTGGTGTCGCAGGTGGTGACGCAGCGTGATGCGCACCTGCACAACACGCGGGAGATGTCGGCGGCGTTCCGGGAGGCGATGCCGGCCGGGAAGCGGCCGCTGCTGATCGTCGGCGGGCCGCGGTTCGACGAGACGATGACCGGCGAGCTGGGCGTGGACCGGATCTTCGGCCGTGGCACCACCCCGGGCGAGGTCGCCAGTTACCTCGTCCACGCTTTGATCACCTCCAGGAAGGCGAACACCTGATGAGCGATCCCCGTGTCGGTCTGACAGTCACCCACCGCCGGTACGTGCCGTACTCCCACGCCCACTACGCGGGCAACCTGGTCGACGGGGCGTACGCGCTGGGCTTGTTCGGGGATGTGGCCACCGAGGTGTGCATCCGCACCGACGGCGACGAGGGGTTGTTCGCCTCGTACTCCGACGTGCAGTTCCGGGCGCCGATGAAGGCCGGTGACGTGCTGGAGGTGACGGCGACGGTGACCCGGGTGGGCACCCGCAGCCGCACCGTCGACTTCGCCGCGACAGTGGTGTGCCGGGGCCGCCCGGACAAGGGCGAGTCGGCCGCCGAGGTGCTCGACGAGCCGATCGTGGCGGTCACCGCGACCGGCACGGTGGTCGTGCCGCCAGCACCGTGAGCGCGAGGAGCGAGCCGGTGTTGCGAGCCCCGCAGTCGCGAACGAAGGACAGCCCGGCGTGAGCGCGAGGCCGGTCGTCGTCTGCGCCGACGTCGGGTCGACGTACACGAAGGCCGCGGTGGTGGACCTCGACGGCGGCCGTCTGGTCGCGGCGGCGTCGGCGCCCACCACGGTGGGCACGGATGTGCTGCACGGCCTGGACGCCGCGGTCGGTGCGGCCACCGCGTCGGCCGGGGTCGCTGAGGTGCCCTGGTACGTGTGTTCGTCGGCGGGGGGTGGGCTGCGCCTGGCGGTGGTGGGTTACGAGCCGCTGGTGACCGCTCAGGCGGGCTGGCGGGTCGGTCTGTCGGCGGGCGCGAACGTGGTGCACGTCGCGGCCGGGCGGCTCGGTGGGGTGGACGTGGCGGCGTTGCGGGCGGCCCGCCCGGACGTGGTGCTGCTGGTGGGCGGCACCGACGGCGGGGACGCCGAGACGGTGACGCACAACGCGACGCGGCTGGCGAAGGCCCGCTTCCGGGTGCCGGTGGTCCTGGCGGGCAACGCCGACGTGCGTGCCGACCTGCACGCGCTGCTGGCGGGCGCGGGTGTGCCGGTGACGGTGGCCGACAACGTGCTGCCGCGCATCGGGGTGCTGGAGCCGGCGTCGGCGCGGGCGGCGATCCGGGAGGTGTTCCTGCGGCACGTCATCGGCGGCAAGAAGCTGTCCCGGGGTACGCGGTTCGCGCGGCTGGTCCGCGCGGCCACCCCCGACGCGGTGCTCACCGGCGTGGAGGTCCTCGCCGGGACGCTCGGCGGTGACCTCGCAGTGGTGGACGTGGGCGGCGCGACCACCGACGTGTACTCGGTGCTCACCCCCGACGAGCGGGACAGCGGCCCCAGTCAGGAGGTCGCCGGGACGCTGTGGCGGGCCCGCACCGTCGAGGGCGACCTGGGCATGCGGTGGAGCGCGCCGGGCGTGGTGCGCGCCGCGGTGGAGGAGCGGCTGCTCGACGCGGCCGAGGAGGCGGAGCTGACGGTCGCGGCGGCGGTACGGGCCGCCGACCCGGGGTTCCTGCCCGCCGGTGACGGCGAGCGGGCCGTGGACCGGCGTATCGCCTCGTTGGCGGCGACTGTGGCGTTGCGGCGGCACGCGCGGGGTGCGGCGACGGGGGAGCGGGCCGGGCGGGACCTGCGGGAGGTGAAGCTGCTCGTCGGCTCCGGTGGGGTGCTGCGGCACGCCGAGCCGGGCGACGCGGCGGCGGTGCTCGACGCGGTCCTGACCGACCACGCCGGCGGGTGGGCGTTGCCGCGGGCGGCCCGGCCGGTCGTCGACGCGGACTACGTGCTGGCCGCCGCCGGGCTGCTCGCCGAGGAGCATCCGGGTGCGGCGGCGGCGATGCTGCGGCACCATCTCGGCGCCTGACGCACGCCGCGAACAGGGCGGAAATCGAGACGCGCCGACGCGACACGCCGTGTCGCAACACACGACAGGCCCGGGTGGGTTGACAGCGGCGGGGGTCTACGCCGTACCGTCTTTGAGTCCTACCACGGGAAGCGGCTGTTGTTCGCTTCGTCCCTTCGTCCGCTGGCCGAGCGACCGGAAGGTTGCGGCGGCCAGGTCCAGCGGGCGGGGGTCGGCGGGGCGGCGCGAACCGGCCGCGGTTACCGGTGTACGGGCAGGGTGAGAGGCACGGCCAGTAGACAACGGCCAGGCGGGGGCAGCCAGTCCACGTCGGGTCGGTCCGAAGGTCGGCGCCGATCGTCTTCGCCCCACCGGCCGGGAAGGGCCTGGGAGCATCGGGGCGCGGCTTAGGCCGCGCCCCGATTTCATCCCCCCGATGTTCCCCGTGTCAGCGGCCGGCCCTCGTCAGCGGCCCAGCCGCCGGTAGCGGCGCACCGCCGCCGGGGCAGCCACCGCGATGAGCGCCAGCGGCCAGGCGACCGCCAGTTCCAGCGCGTGCCGGGCCGGCCACGAGTCCCCGCCCAGGCCCGGGTTGCCGAACAGGTCCCGGGCCGCCGCCACTGTGGCCGACAGCGGATTCCAGGCGGCGATCGCGCCCAGCCAGTCCGGCATCAGCTCCGGCGCCACGAACACGTTGGACAGCGCGGTCAGCGGGAACGCCAGCGGGAACACCACCACCGCGACCGTGTCCGGGTTCGGCACGAGCAGCCCGAACAGGATGCCCACCCAGGTCATCGCGACGCGCAGCAGCAGGATCAGCGCCACCGCCGCCAGCGCCGGGCCGACGCCCTCGCGCCACTGCCAGCCCACCAGCAGCCCGCACACCACCAGCGTGGTCATCTCCAGGCACGCGCGTACCAGGTCGGCGCTCGCGCGGCCGGACAGCAGCGCCGAGCGGGCCATCGGCAGCGACCGGAACCGGTCCACCACGCCCCGGCCGGCGTCCACAGCGATGGCCGACGCGGTCGCCCCGAGGCCGTAGAGCATCGTCATGACGAACACGCCCGGCAGCAGGAACTCCCGGTAGCTGCCGTCGCCCGGCACGGACATGCCGCTGCCGAACACGTAGCCGAACACCAGCACGAACATGATCGGCAGGCTGAAGTAGAGGATGATCTCCTCCGGGGCACGCACCACGTGCCGCATGTTCCGCCCGGCCATCAGCCACCCGTCGGCAAGCGCCCTCACGACGCCACCCCCACCCGCTGCGCGTCGGCGTGACCGCCGGTGAGCCGCAGGAACGCCTCGTCCAGCGTCGGGCGGCGGACCAGGACGTCGTCCACCGCGATCCCGGCGTCGTCGAGGGCCCGCAGCACGGCGGTGAGCACGGCGATCCGGTCGGCCACCGGCGCGTCGACGCGCCGCAGCTCGCCGTCCACAGTCGCGGTCGCGCCGGTGGCGCGTTCCACCACCGCCGCCGCGGCGGGCAGGTCCGCCGCGTCGCGGACCACCAGTTCCAGCCGGTCGGCGCCGATGCGGGCCTTCAGCCGCTCCGGGGTGCCCTCGGCCACGACCCGGCCGGCGTCGATGACGCACACCCGGTCGGCGAGGTGGTCGGCCTCCTGCAGATATTGGGTCGTGAGCAGCACAGTGGTGCCGTCGGCGACCAGTTCCCGCACCGCCGTCCACAGGCCGTTGCGGCTGCGCGGGTCCAGGCCGGTGGTCGGCTCGTCGAGGAACAACACCCGCGGCGGCACCACCAGGCTGGCCGCCAGGTCCAGGCGGCGGCGCATCCCACCGGAGTAGCCGCCCGCCGACCGGTCCGCGGCCTCGGTCAGACCGAACCGGTCCAGCAGCTCCTCGGCGCGGCGGCGGGCCCGGCGCGCGGACAGCCGCCGCAGCCGCCCGAACAGCACCAGGTTCTGCCGTCCGCTGAGCACCTCGTCGACCGCCGCGTACTGGCCGGTCAGGCTGATCGCGGCACGCACCCGGTCCGGGTCGGAGGCGACGTCGTACCCGGCCACCCTGGCCCGGCCGGCGTCGAAACGCAGCAGCGTGGTGAGGATCCGCACCGCTGTGGTCTTGCCCGCCCCGTTCGGGCCGAGCACCCCGTACACGGTGCCGGCCGGAACGGCCAGGTCGAAGCCGTCCAGGGCGGTGGTGCGTCCGTACGTTTTTCGTATCCCGTCGGCCAGTACGGCCGTCGCGTCGTCGGTCATGGGAGTCAGCGTCACCGGCGGCGCTGACCGGGCGCGTACCGCGCGCGCACCGGACGGCGCCGCGCCGGTCAGCGCCCGTCGACCAGCGCCAGCGCCCGCTGCCGGGGCAGGTCCGCGCCCCGGGCGTACGCGGTGGCGAACGCCGCCTCACCCAGGTGTTCCCGCAGCGTGACGGCGGTGGGTGTGCCGGCCGGGGCGTCTGCCGCGCCGGTGCCTGCGAGCAGCGCCGCCGCCGCGCCCAGCAGCCGGGCCGCCGACTCGTGGTCGCCGTCGCGCAGCAGCGGCCCGGCCAGCCCGTCCGCGGCGGCGGCCACCACCGGCACGTCCCACACGCCGACGCCGGCGGTGAGGACCTGCCGGTAGTGGGCGCGGGCCGCAGCCGGGTCGCCGGTGGCGTCGGCGAGCTGCCCGAGCGTCACCAGCGCCGCGAGCCGCACCACATCGGCGCCGAACCAGCCCGACGGGCATTCCGCGACCGCCCGTTCGCACAGCGTCCGCGCCCGCTGCGGGTCGCCGTCGCGGCGGGCGATCTCGCCGAGCCCCAGGTACGCGGCGGCGACCAGCTCCGGCGCGCCGGCCGGCCCGGCGATGCGCCGCACCCGCCGGAAGTCCTCGGCCGCGCCGGTCAGGTCACCGGCTGCCAGCCGCCCGTCGGCGCGGGTCCGCAGCAGTTCCGCCAGGTCCAACGTGGAGCCGAGCTGCTCGGCCAGCTCCAGCGCCTCCGCCATCGGCGCGGCCGCCGACGCGACGTCACCGGTGCGGTAGGCGGCCTCGGCGTGGGTGGACAGCGTCACGATCATGCCCCAGCGGTCGTCGAGGGCCCGGAAACCGGCCAGCGCGGCGTCCAGGTCGGCGCGGGCCTGGGCGTGACGGCCGTGCAGCAGACTGACCATCGCGGTGCCCAGCAGGCCCAGTGCCCGGCTCCACGGGTCGGTGCCGAGCAGCCGGTCCCGGACGGCCTGCTCGTGCAGCGCCGCCGCGTCCTGCGGCGACGGGGGACCGCTGGCCATGCCGGACAGGTACAGCAGGAACGGATGCCGGGGCGGCCGGGCCAGGGTCCACAGGATCCGCGACGCGGCGTCGACCTCGCTGCGCTCGCCGCCACCGGCGAGCGCAGCGATCAGCAGGCCCAGCGCGTACTCCTCGGCCACGCCGTCGGGCGGGCCGTCGAGCCGGTCGACCAGCCGCCGGGCCAGCGCGGCGCCCTCCCCGCGCAGGCCCCGCAGCCACCAGTAGAACGCCAGAGCCGCGACCAGCCGCAACCCGGTGGTGGTTTCGGCGTGCCGCAGCGCCGCGTGCAGGTCGTCGCGGGCGGCGTCGAGGCGGCGCAGCCACCGTTCCTGGCCGCCGCCGCGCAGGGCCACGTCGCCGGCCTGTGCCAGGTCCAGAAAGTACGCGGCGTGCGCGTCGCGCACCCGGCCGGTCTCGCCGTGCTCGGCCAGCCGGGCCGCCGCGAACTCGCGGATCGTCTCCAGCATCCGGTAGCGCCCACCGGTGGCCTCCACCAGCGACTTGTCCACCAGGCCGGTGAGCACGTCGAGGACGTCACCGGCGTCCGGCGCGCACACCGCCTGCACCGCGGCCAGGTCGGCGGCGCCGGCGAACACGCTCATCCGGGCGGCCAGCCGCCGCTCCGGCTCGTCGAGCAGGTCCCAGCTCCACCCGACGACCGCCTCCAGCGTGCGGTGGCGGGGCGCCGCGGTGCGGTCACCGCGGCGCAGCAGCCGGAACCGGTCGTCCAGCCGGGCCGCGACCTGCGTCACCGGCAGGGCCCGCAGCCGCGCCGCGGCCAGCTCCAGGGCCAGCGGCAGCCCGTCGAGGGTACGGCAGATCCGCAGCACCGCCGGGGTGGTGGCGTCGTCGAGGGTGAACCCGGGCGACACGTCGGCGGCCCGGTCGGTGAACAGCCGCACCGCCGGGTACGCGGCGGCCGCCGGCGGTGCGGCCGGCCCGTCCGGGGCGGGCAGCCCGCCGACCGGGCACAACGCCTCGCCGGTGAGGCCCAGCGGTTCCCGGCTGGTGGCGAGCACCCGCAGCCCGGGCGCGGCGGCGAGCAGCCGGCCGGTCAGCCGGGCCGCGTCGTCGATCACGTGCTCGCAGTTGTCCAGCACCAGCAGCAGCCGCCGGTCGGCCAGCGCCGCCACCAGCCGGCCGGTCAGGTCGGCGGGGCCGCCGGGGGTGCGCAGGCCGGCGTCGCGCAGGTCCAGCGCGGCCAGCACCGCGGGCGCGACCGGCGCGCCGGGTGCCACAGCGGCCAGCTCCACCAGGCACACCGGCCCGTCGTGGCCGGACGCGACGGTGGTGGCCAGCCGGGTCTTGCCGGCGCCGCCCGGGCCGTGCAGGGTGACCAGCCGCGCCGCGCCCAGCAGCTCGTGGACCCGCCGCAGTTCCGGTTCCCGGCCGACGAAACTGGTGAGCGGGCTGGGGAGCCGGGCGGGCGGTGCGGCGTCGTCGCGCAGCAGCGCCGTGTGCAGTGCGACCAGCTCCGCCGACGGGTCGGTGCCCAGTTCCTCGGCGAGCACCCGGCGGGCGTCGGCGTAGACGGCGAGGGCCTCGGCGCGGCGGCCGGCGCCGTGCAGGGCCCGCATCAGCTGCCCGTGCAGCCGTTCCCGCAGCGGATGCGCCGCCACCAGGTCCCGCAGCTCGGCGATCAGCGGCGCCCCGGCCGGCGCCAGCGCCAGCTCCGCCTCGACGCGGTCCTCGACCGCGGCCAGGCGTGCCTGGCGCAACCGGGCGGCCTCGGCGTCGGCGAACGGCGCGTCCGTCACGTCCGCGAGGGGTTCGCCGCGCCACAGGCCGAGCGCGTCGCGCAGCAGCGCCGCCGCGCCGGCCGGGTCACCGGCGGCGAGCGCGGCCCGCCCGGCCGCGGCCAGCCCGGTGAACCGGTGCACGTCCACCCGCTGCGGATCCACCGCCAGCCGGTAGCCGGCCGGGCCGAACTCGATGTGCGCGCCCGGCAGCAGTCGCCGCAGCCGCGACACCTGGGACTGCAGCGCGTTCGTGGCCTGCTCGGGCGGCCGGTCACCGTACACGCCGTCGACGAGGCGCTGCGGCGCAACGGTGCGGTCGGCGTCGAGGAGAAGCAGCACCAGCAGCGCGCGCAGCCGCCCGCCGGCGACGGGCAGCACGCTGCCGTCGGCCGCGTACGCCTGGGTCGCGCCCAGCACACCGAACCGCATGCGCCCGATTGTCGCCTGTCGCCGGTGACGCCCACACTCCCCACCCGCCGGTCACAGGTGGTGCCGCCGCCATTCGGACTGCTCCTGCTCGGCGGCGACCTGCTCGTCCAACGCGGTCCGGCGCACCCGGCTGCGCCACGGGTCACTCGAACGCAGGCCCAGCAGGACCACCGAGACGCTGGCCACCGCCAGGATCGCCAGCGCGGCCACCGCAGGCAGCCGGCCTGCCCACGGCAGTCCCACAGCCATCGCGACCACCACGGCGGTGGGTACCGCCGAGATCCGGTGCGTCGCGCGCACCCCTAGCGCCAGCAGCCCCGACACGTAGATGACCAACCCGGCGAACAGCACCCGGTTGTCCAGAGCGGCGGCGTGTTCCCGCCAGGGATCACCGCGCGGGTGGGAGATGACGGCGAGGTAACGCTTGAGGCCGAGGGCGAACAGGATGATCCTGGTGATCAGCGGCAGGTGCAGGTAGGCGTAGGCGTCGCGGGCGAGCGCCGCCCGTGCGCGGACGTCGCGGGTGCGGTGCAGCCGCTGCTCCAGCGCGGGCGCCAGGCTGTCGAAGTACAGCCACCACAGCGCCGCGATGATGGTGACGCCGAGCACCGACGCCACGATCACCGGCCACGTGGCCGGCAGGCCGGCGCTCAGCTTCGGCCCCAGCCCGAGCGAAATGATCGACTCGCCGAGCGCGATGAGCAGGATCAGGGCGTACCGCTCCGCCCAGTGGGCGGCGGACACGACTGTCAGCCCGGCGCTGGGGGCGAGGCCCCCCGAGGTGTACTCGATGCAGAGCGCGGCCAGCCACAACGCCAGCGGCAGCCACGTCGCCCAGGTCTGCCGGGGCGACTCGGGCAGGGCCGCGGTGGCGAGAATCAACGCCACGCTGATCAGCGGCGGCAGACCGAGGCGCACGGCGGTCCGTCCGCGGTGGCTGCTGCGGCTGAGGAACACCAGCACCTGGGCCGCCCGGATGACGAGATAGCAGCAGGCGAACAGGACCGCGGCGGGTGGCCCGGACTGCCGCTGCGCCGGCCCGTCGGCGAACGCCGCCGGCATGGCCAGGGTCAGGACGAACAGGGCCGCCACCGTCACCGCGCCGACGAGCGGCATCACCCCCTGGTCGGTACGGACGACGTTGCCCAGGGCGGCGAAGGAGACCCAGCACCACCACAGCAGCAACAGCAACACCAGCCCGGCCAGCAACGACCTGCCGCTCAGGGTTTCGGAGAGCACGTTGGTGACGTTCAGGAACGCGAACACGAAGACGAGGTCGTAGAACAACTCGACCCGGGTGACGCGGAAGCCGGGCGCGGTCGGCAGGATGCGACCTCGTCCCCGCTCAGCGCTCATGCTGCCGAGCATGGCAGCGGGCTCCGCCCGCCGGGGCGCTGTTGTCCGATCGGCGGCGCAGGGGCGCGGGCCGACGACCGGTATGGGCGGGTAGCCTTCGGCCCGTGATCGTGGGGAGAAGCCGGTGACGACGCTGGACCGGGAACAGCCGCGTGCCACCGACGGGGCACACGGTGACGGCGGCGCGCGTCCCCTGCCGCTGACGCTCGCCGTGCCGGCCGCCGTGCTGGCCGGGGTGGCGCTGCTGCTGGCGTTCCCGCCGTACGGGTGGTGGCCGCTCGCGCCGGTCGGTGTGGCGTTGCTGGCCGCCGCGGTGCACCGGCGGCGGCTGCGCGCCGGCGCCGGGCTGGGCTTCCTGACCGGGGTGGCGTTGTTCGCGCCGCTGCTGGAGTGGACGAACCTGCACACCGGCTACCTGCCGTGGGCGCTGCTGTCGCTGCTGCAGGCCGCCTATCTGGCGCTGCTGGGCGCCGCCACCGCCTGGGTGTCGCCGCTCGCCGACCGGCACCGGGCGGCGTGGCCGCTGCTCACCGGTGTGCTGTGGGTGGGGCAGGAGGCGCTGCGTGACCGCACCCCGTTCGGCGGGTTCCCGTGGGGGCGGCTGGCGTTCAGCCAGGACACCTCGCCCCTGCTGAAGCTCGCGGCGCTCGGCGGCGCCCCGCTGGTCACGTTCGCCGTCGCGGTCGCCGGTGGGCTGCTGGTCACCGCCGCGTGGCGGGACTGGCGGCGTGCGCCCGGGCAGTGGCGGCCCGTCGCCGGGCTCACCGCCGCGCTGGTGGCGCTGCTCGCCGCCGGTACGGCCGTGCCGACCGGGGTACGCGGCGCGGGCGACACCGTCACCGTCGCGATCGTGCAGGGCAACGTGCCGCGTCTCGGGCTGGACTTCAACGCGCAGCGGCAGGCGGTGCTGAACAACCACGTCGACGCGACGCTGGAGCTGGCGCGTCGGGTCGCCGAGGGCGGGCAGGACCGTCCGGACGTGGTGGTGTGGCCGGAGAACTCCAGCGACATCGACCCGCTGCGCAACCCGGGCGCGGGGGAGCGGATCTCCCAGGCGGCCGACGCGATCGGCGCGCCGATCCTGGTCGGTGCGGTGCTGGTCGGGCCCGGCCGGGGTGAGGTGCGCAACGCGGGGCTGCTGTGGCGGCCGGGCACCGGCCCGGATCTGGACCAGGTGTACACGAAACGGCATCCGGTGCCGTTCGCCGAGTACGTGCCGCTGCGCTCCATCGCCCGCAAGGTCAGCTCCCAGGTCGACCGGGTCCGGTCCGATTTCGTAGCCGGTGACCGTCCCGGCGTGCTGAACACCGGCCCGGCGGTCCTCGGCGACGTGATCTGCTTCGAGGTCGCCTACGACGGCATCGTCCGGGACACCGTCACCGGCGGCGCGCAGCTGCTGGTGGTGCAGACGAACAACGCCACGTTCGACGTGGCCGAGGCCCGCCAGCAGCTGGCCATGGTGCGGCTGCGGGCCGTGGAGCACGGCCGGGCCGCGTTGATGGCCTCCACGGTCGGTGTGTCCGGGTTCGTTTCCCCGGACGGGCGGGTAGACGGTGCGACCGGGTTCAACACCGCCGCGGTGGTGGTGCGGCAGATGGAACTCGGTAACGGGCGTACCCCGGCGACCACTGCCGGGGTGTGGCCGGAGGTGGCGCTGACGGCGCTGGCGGTCGCGGCCCTGGCCGGTGCGGCCGTGCTGCGCCGCCGCCGGGAGGTCGCTCCCGGCTGAGCCGACGAGAGGCGGTGCGACGGTGGGCGTGGCAGCCGACAGGCGGACGGTCGGCCATCCCGGGGTGGGGCGGGTCCTGGTGGTCATCCCCACCTACAACGAGGCCGACAACGTCGGGCGCATCGTCGCCCGGGTACGCGAGGCGGCGCCGGCGGTGGACGTCCTCGTCGCCGACGACAACAGCCCCGACGGCACCGGCGCGATCGCCGACACGATCGCCGACGGCGACCCGGGGGTGCACGTGCTGCACCGGGCCGGCAAGGAAGGACTCGGCGCGGCCTACCTGGCCGGGTTCGCCTGGGCGCGCACGCGCGGCTACGACGCGGTGGTGGAGATGGACGCCGACGGCTCGCACGCCCCGGAGGACCTGCCGGCGCTGCTGCACGCCGCCCGCGACGCCGACGTGGTGATCGGTTCCCGGTGGACCCGCGGCGCGCGGGTGCTGAACTGGCCATGGCGGCGGCTGCTGCTGTCCCGGGTGGGCAACCTGTACGCGCGGCTGGCGCTGGGCATGCCGGTCAGCGACGCCACCGGCGGCTACCGGGTGTACCGGGCCAGCGCGCTGGACGCGATCGACCTGGGTTCGGTGCGGTCCCAGGGGTACGCGTTCCAGGTGGAGCTGTCGCGGCTGGCGCACCGCGCCGGGGTGCGGATCGTGGAGGTGCCGATCACGTTCGCCGAGCGGGAACACGGCGACAGCAAGATGAGCCCGCTGATCGTGGCGGAGGCGCTGTGGCGGGTCACCCGCTGGGGGGTGCGGGACCGCCTGGCGACCGCGCCGTCACGCCCGGACGCGCTCGCGCGCTGGCCTTGAGCGAGGGCGTGTCATGCTTGAGGGGCGTGATGACCCCGGGCTGATGAGGTGAGATGCGCCGAGGACTGAAGTACGTACCACCGGCCCTGCTGCTGCTCGCGCTGCTGGAGCTGACCGTTTTCGTGCTGGTCGGCCGGGCCGTCGGGTTCGGCGTGGCGGTGCTGCTGGTGTTCGGGGCGTCCCTGCTGGGTCTGGTGCTGCTGCGCCGCGAGGGCATGCGGGCGTGGCGCGGCTTCCGCGCGGCGGCGCAGGCCGGCCGGCCGCCGGGCCCGGAGGTGACCGATGGGCTTGTCGGTCTGCTGGGCGCGCTGCTGCTGGCGCTGCCGGGCCTGGTCAGTGGCGTGGTGGGCCTGCTGTTGCTGGTGCCGCCGCTGCGCCGGCTGGCCGGTGGCGGGGTGCGCCGGGCCACCGAGCGCCGGGTGTCGTCGATGGTCGCCGGTGACCTGTTCGGGCCGCGCCGGGTGCGCGTGTACCGGGGTGCGCCGCAGCCGACCCCGGAGCCCGCGCCTGCCCCGTCGCCTGGTCCCGCGCCGTCGCCGCAGCCGGTCACCGACCCGGGCAAGGCCATCGAGGGCGAGATCGTCGACCGCTGACGCGCCCCCCGCTGCGCCGTCAGCTTGATCGACTCCACTTCGCCGAGGTGGTGGCATCAGACCGCGCCCGACCCCGCCACCTCCCCGGGCTGGCGGCCCGTTCACCGGCCCGGCACCGGGATCGGCCCACGCGCGGCGGATCAGCCGCCCACAACCAACCCGCCCTCCCATGATCGGCACAAGTTCGGGGAGATGGCGCCATCAAGGCACGCTTGATACCGCCACCTCCCCGAAGTGGCGGGGCCGTGCCTGCCCTGGCACCGAAAAACGCCCCCGGGTGATCCCCGGGGGCGTTTTCGGTCATTGCGGGAGATGCTCAGGCACGACCGCGGCGGGTGCGGACCTCCTGGAGCCGCTCGGCGAGGATGTCCTCCAGCTCGGCGATCGAGCGCCGCTCCAGCAGCATGTCCCAGTGGGTACGCGGCGGCTTGGCCTTCTTCTGCTCCGGCTCGGTGCCGTCGACCAGACGGGCCACGCTGCCGTCGAACTTGCACTCCCAGGTCGTCGGGACCTCGGCGTCGACGGCGAACGGCACCTCGAACTGGTGGCCCTTGGCGCAGAGGTACTCGCGGGTCTGACGCGGCGCGAGCTCCGTGTTGCGGTCGGACTCGTAGCTGACCGCTCCCAGCCGGCTACCGCGCAGCATGCGCTCGCCCATGATCGACTTCCCCTCGTTCGTGGTGCTGGTCTTCAGGTGTAACGACCGGTCACCGCTCGCCCATTCCCCGGCCCGCGGCGGCAGGGCCGTACGCGGGTCGGGAGTGTCAAGGGTAACCGGCCATGACAGCTGCCCGGCGGGGTCGTCCCCGGCCGGGCCGAATCGGTGGAGTGTTTCGCCTGTCAACGGGGATGTTACCCACCTGTTTGCGTGCCGGAGGTGACGATGAGCAGTGACGCGCCGGTCGGGGCCCGACCACCAGCCGGGAAGACCTTCTTCGGTCACCCCCGCGCGCTGTCCACGCTCTTCCTCACCGAGATGTGGGAGCGGTTCAGCTTCTACGGCATGCGGGCGATCCTCGTGCTGTACCTGACCGCCGCGGTCGCCGACGGCGGACTGAACCTCGGCGAGTCCAGCGCCAACGCCGTGTACGGCACCTACAACGCCATGGTCTACCTGATGGCGCTGCCCGGCGGCTGGGTCGCCGACCGGCTGATCGGCGCGCGGCGCAGCGTGCTGTGGGGCGGCGTGGTGATCGCCGCCGGTCACTACGTGATGGCGATCCCCACCGGGTGGAGCGTGTTCGCCGGCATGGCGCTGATCGTGCTCGGCACCGGCCTGCTCAAACCGAACATCTCCACCATGGTCGGTGACCTGTACGAGCGGGACTCGCCGCGCCGCGACGCCGGGTTCTCCATCTTCTACATGGGCATCAACCTGGGTGCGTTCATCGCGCCGCTGATCACCGGCTTCCTCGGCGAGAAGATCAACTGGCATCTGGGGTTCGGCGCCGCCGCGGTCGGCATGACCTTCGGCGTGCTCCAGTACGTGCTGGGCCGCCGCAACCTCGGCGAAGCCGGTGCCCGCCCGGCGGACCCGCTGCTCGGCGCCGACCGGCGGCGCGCGCTGACCCGCGTCGGCGTGGCGAGCGTCGTGGTGCTCGCCGTCCTGCTGGTGCTGCTGGTGGCCGGCTGGTTCACCGTCGACACGGTGGTCAACCTGCTCACAGTGGTGACGGTGCTGGTGACAGTCGGCTACTTCGCGCGGATCCTCACCGACCGGGAGATCAGCGGCACCGAACGCAGCCGGATGAAGGCGTACGTGTGGCTGTTCCTGTTCGCCGCCTCGTTCTGGCTCATCTACGACCAGGCCGGGTCGGTGCTGAACATCTTCGCCGCCGACCAGACCGACCGGTCGGTGGGCGGGTTCACGTTCCCGGCGTCCTGGTTGCAGTCGGTGAACCCGATCCTCATCATCATCGGCGCGCCGCTGGCCGCCGCGCTGTGGCTCAAACTCGGCCACCGGGTGTCCACGCCCACGAAGTTCGCCGTCGGCCTGGTGCTCAACGGCCTGTCGTTCGTGCTGATGGCCGCCGCCGCGCAGGCCGCCGTCGGCGGCGACCTGGTCTCACCGCTGTGGCTCGTCGCGGTGTACGCGATCCAGGTCGCCGGTGAGCTGTCCCTGAGCCCGGTCGGCCTGTCCGCCACCACGAAACTCGCCCCGGTCAAGTACGCGAGCCAGATGCTGGGCCTGTGGTTCCTCGCCACCGCCGTCGGCGACGCCATCGGCGGTCAGGTGGCCCGGCTGGCCGGCACCTGGTCCCAGCCGGTCTACTTCCTGACCTTCGGGCTGGCCTCGGTGGTGCTGGGCCTGGCCGCGGTGATGTTCACCCGCCAGATCCGGCACCTGATGGCCGGCATCCACTGACAGCGCTCACCCCGCCGGGGTCGGCGGCAGCGGCAACGGCAGGCCGGGCAGACCGTCGATGCTGGTGGCGACGTGGTCCTTGCCGGCGAAGTACGCGCTCAGCGACGCGTCATCCTCCCGGGCGAACCGCCGTTCGTGCAGGTCACGGTCGGCGTCGTAGGTCATGAACGGCACCGCGTAGCCGCAGGTGTCGCGGACCAGCTCGGCGCGGACCACGATGATCGCCCGCAGCCCGTGCGGACCCGGGTCGATGTCGGGGAAGTGGGCCAGCAGGCCGGGCCAGCGCGGGTCGTCGCGGAACACCGGCTCACCGCGCCCGTGCACCCGCACGATGTTCGGCGGGCCGGCGAACGCGCACCACATCAGCGTGATCCGGCCGTTCTCCCGCAGGTGGGCGATGGTCTCGGCGTTGCTGCCGGCGAAGTCCAGGTACGCCACGGTGTGCTCGTCGAGCACCGCGAAGCAGCCGCGCAGCCCTTTCGGGGAGAGGTTGACGGTGCCGTCACCTGACAGCGGGGCGGTGGCCACGAAGAACATCGGCTGCGCCTCGATGAAGTCCCGCAGCCGCCCGTCGATGCGCTCGTACGTCTTTCCCATGCCCCGATCCTCGCCGCCCGACCGGGTGCGGCGCTGCCCCGTTCCCAGCCCGTGGCCGCCTCAGCCGGTACGCGTGCCGAGCCGCGCCAGCGCCGTCGCCAGATCGCTCACCTGGTCGGCGAGCTGCCCGGCCCGGCGCTGCGCGGCGTCCCGGTCGGCCTCGATCACCGCCGTCCGCGCGGCCAGGTCGGCCGCCCGGGCCTCGGCGGCGCTCGCGGCCCGCCGCGCGTCGGCCAGCTCCGCGGCGACCGCGTCCCGCTCGGCGGTACGGGCCGTAGCCTGCTCCACCGCGGCGGCCATGTCGGCACGGGCGCGCTCGACGGAAGCGGCAGCCTCGGCACGGGCTCGTTCCAGCGCCGCCTCCGCGTCGGCGCGTGCCGCGTCGGCGCGGTCCCGCTCGGCGAGGGCCTGCCGCGCGGCGGCGGCCTCGGCGTCGGCACGTTCGGCGGCGGTCCGGGCCGTGCGCTCCGCCTCGGCGGCCCGCCCCTGGGCGGCCTGCGCGTCGGCGCGCGCCCGGTCGGCCTCGGCGCGGGACTGTTCGGCCCGGTCCAGGGCCTCGGTGGCGGATCGGGTGACCCGCTCGGCGTCGGCCCGGGCGGCGTCCCGCTCGGCGGTCAACTCGGCCGCGCGGCGGCGTTCGGCGTCACGTTCGGTGCGTACGGTGCGCAGTTCGTGCCGGGCCGCGTCGCGGTCACGTTCGGCCTGCACCCGCAGCGCCTGCGCGGCGCCCGCCTCGGCGCGCGCGGCGTCGCGGGCGTCCTCGGCCGCGGCGACCCGCTCGGCGGCGGCGGACGCGGTGGCCTCCGCCCGTTCGGCGCGGTCGGCGGCGGTGTCGCGGTCGGCGTACGCGGCGCGGGCCTGCTGCCGGTCGCGGGCCGCCGCGGCGGTCGCGTCCTCGGCCTCGCGGCGGGCCTCGTCGCGTTCGGCGTGCGCGGCGGCGACCTGCGCCGACGTCTCCGCGCGCAGCTCGGCGAGCTGCCGCTCCACACCGGCCGGTGACAGTTCGGCGTGCAGCGCCTCGGTGAGCGTCTCCACGATCTGGTCGAGCCGGTCCACCGCCTCCCAGGTGCGCGCCACCTGCCCGGGCAGGCCGGGGGAGTTGCGGTGACGCATCCGCGAGTTGCGGGCGGCCCGCTGGCAGGCGCCGTCGTTGTCCCGGCAGTAGCGGAACGGGCGGCCCGCGCCGACGCGCTGCGGCACGTCGCGTCCGCAGTGGGCGCAGGGTCGGGTGTCGGTGGCGGGCTCGGCGTCCATCGGGGGCGAAGTCTATCCGGCGGCGTCCGCCCGGGCCGCGCCGTCGAGGGTGTAGCGGCGTTGCAGCAGCACGGCGACCACCATCACGGCGGCGGGCAGCAGCCCGAAGCCGTAGCGCAGCGCGTCCAGCGCGGCCGGGGACTGGGTCACGGTCTGCCCGGCGGTCGAGGCCACGAACCCGCCGGCGGCCAGGCACAGCGCGTACGCGTAGGGGCCGAGCGCGGCGCCGGTGGCCTCGGTGGCGGTCCACACCCCGGTGTACGTGCCGGCCCGCTCGGTGCCGCCTGCCGCGCGGATCACGTCGGGCAGCATCGAGAACGGCAGCAGTTGCATGCCGGCGAACGCCACCCCGAGCACCGCCACGGCGGCCACCAGGACCGGCAGTCCGGCGGGGCGGCCGATCGCCAGCACCAGCGACCCGGCGGCGAACGCGGCCTGCCCGGCGAGCAGGGCACGTTGCTTGCCGATCCGCCGCGCCACCGCCAGCCAGCCCGGGGTGACCAGCAGCGCGGGTGCGACGAACGCGGCCACCAGCACGGTGGTGAGTCCGGGGCGGCCCAGTTCGTACTCGGCGTAGTAGGGCACCCCGGCGAGCACCAGGTGGGTGGTGGTGGACATGGCCAGGTACGCGCCGACCAGCCAGCGGAACTGCCGGTCCCGCAGGCTCGCCGCCAGCGCCCGCCACCCGCCCGGACCGTGCGGCGGGGCCGTGTCGGCGGCGGTGCGGCGCAGCCGGCCGATCCCGGCGACGCCGACCAGCATCGCGGCGAGCATCCCGGCCGCCAGCACCACGCCCATCCGCAGGTAGCCGTCGCGTGTGGCGTCGTCGCCGCCGGCCAGCAGCGGCGCGAGCAGTCCGGAGACCAGGATGCCGAGCGTCAGCACCACCATCCGGAACGCCATCAGCCGGGTCCGCTCGTGGTAGCCGATCCGCAGGTCCGCCGGGGTCGCCAGGTAGGGCACCTGGTACGCGGCGAACAGCAGGTTGCCGGCGACGAAGAAGACCGCCACCCAGCCGGCCGCGGCGGCGCCGGTGAGGCCGCCGGGCACCGCGAACAGGGCGGCGAACGCCAGCGGCAGCGCGCATCCGGCCAGCAGCAACCGGCGGCGGTGGCCCCGGCGGGCCTGCTCCACGTCGCAGCGGTGCCCGATCCACGGGTGCAGCAGCACGTCGGCGATCTTCGGCAGCAGCAGCGTGAGCCCGGCGAGCCACGGCGCGACCGCCAGCACGTCGGTCAAAAAGTAGAGAAGCAGCAGCCCGGGCACGGTGACCCAGACGCCCATGCCGAGTGAGCCGGTGGCGAACCCGACGAGCGGGCCGCGCGGCAGGGTGACCGCGTCGGAGCGCTGATCCAGCCCGGTCATGGCGGTCTCCTGTCCTCGGGGCGCGCCGCCCCCAATCCAACGGTTGCTGGATTGTAGGGGTAACAATGGCCGGATGACCATGCCTCGCCGCCGTCCGGGCCGGCCCCGCCGCGACGACCAGCGGCCGACCCGTGACCTGGTGCTCGCCGCCGCCACCGCCTTGTTCGCCGAGCGGGGCTTCGACGCGGTGAGCGTCCGCGACGTCGCCGCCGCGGCGGGGGTGGACGCGGCCACCGTCGTGCACCACACCGGCACCAAGGCGCAGCTCTACGACGCCTGCTTCGCCCGGGTGTTCAGCGCCGAGCGGGAGGTGATCGAGGCAGCAGGGGAACGCGCCCGGGCGGCCCTGGCAGCGGGCCCGCAGGACGCGCTGCGGGCGCTGCACGACCTGGTGGACGTGTTCGTCGACTTCCTGGAGGACCGGCCGGAGACGACAGCGCTGTGGCTGCGCCGCTGGCTGGAGCCGCAACGGCACGGCGAGCTGGACCGCCGCTACGCCGCCCCGCTGTACGGGCTGGTCGAGGAGCTGCTGGTGGCGGCGTCCGGGGCCGGCGCGCTGACCGAGCCGACCCCGCACGTGACTGTGCGTTCCCTGGTCTGGGCGGTGCACGGGCACGTGGTGGCGCTCGCCGCCGGGGCCGGCTCGGGGGCGCGGGAGCGCCGGGAGTTCCGGGCGTTCGTGCACCGGTTCCTCGACGCCCTTTACGCCGGCGGCCCGGGAGACACCCGCCCTTGACGCCGGCCCGCGCTCCAGGGATTATCCATCAGTCGTTGGATTAAGGAGGCGGGTATGGCCACACCCAGGGTCGCTGTCGTCGGCGCCGGAGCCGCCGGGCTGGCCACGCTCAAGGCGCTCGCCGACGCCGGTGTCCCGGCGGTGGCGTTCGAGGCGGCGGACACGCTCGGCGGCCTCTGGGTGTACGGCGCCCCCGGCTCGCCCGCGTACCGGACGCTGCACCTGAACACCAGCAAGGGGCGCACCGAGTTCGCCGACCATCCGATGCCCGCCGACTGGCCCGACTACCCCGACCACGCCCGCGTCGCCGGCTACCTCGGCGACTACGCCGACCGGTTCGGGCTGCGCGAGGCGGTACGGCTGCGGCACACCGTCGAGCGGGTCACCCGCACCGGCGACGGCTGGCGGGTGCGGGCCACCGGCCCGGACGGCCCGGTCGAGGTCGACGTCGAGGCGGTGGTGGTCGCCAACGGGCACAACCGGGTGCCGAAGCGACCCGAGCCGTACCCGGGCGAGTGCACCGCCGAGCAGATGCACAGCCATGACTACCGCGGCCCGGAACAGCTCGCCGGGCGACGGGTCCTCGTGGTCGGCGGCGGCAACTCGGCCATGGACATCGCCGTCGACGCGTCGTACGCCGCCGAACGCACGCTGCTGTCGCTGCGCCGCGGCGTGTGGGTGGTACCCAAGTACCTGCTCGGCCGCCCATCGGACACGCTCAACGGCGCGCTGGCCCGCCGGCTGCCGTGGCGGCTGCGGCAGCGGATCAGCCAGACCATGATCACCACTGCGGTCGGCCCGCCCACCCGGTACGGGCTGCCCGCACCGGCGCACGGCTTCCTCCAGGACCACCCGACGCTGTCCGACGCGCTGCTGTCCCGGCTCACCCACGGCGACATCCAGGCCCGGCCCGGCATCGCCCGCTTCGACGGCGACCGGGTCGAGTTCACCGACGGCCGCCACGACGAGATCGACCTGATCGTCTGGTGCACCGGCTACCGGGTGGAGGTGCCGTTCCTCGACCCGGCGCTGCTCGGCGACGGGGCCGACCGGCTGCCGCTGTACCGGCACGTGTTCCACCTGGACGCCCCCGGGCTGGCGTTCGTCGGGCTCATGCAGTCCACCGGCGCGGCGTTCCCCCTGGTCGAGGCGCAGGCCCGGCTGGTGGCCGCGCGCCTGGCCGGCACCTGGACGCCACCGGATCCGGCCCGGCAGGCCGCCGCCTGCCGCGACGAGCTGCGCGCCGCCACCGCCCGGTGGGGGCAGCGCCGCCCGCACATGCGCGTCGACTTCGACGTCTACCTGGCCGAACTGGGCCGCGAACTGGCCGCCGGCCGGCGCCGCGCCGGAGCGGCCCGATGAGCGCGGCAGGCCGTGAGCGGACCGGAGTGAACGCGCCGGGCCGTGGCAGCGGGCTGGCCGGACGGCGGGTGCTCGTCACCGGCGCCCGGGGCACGTTCGGGCAGCACCTGGGCGCGGCGCTCACCGCCGCCGGCGCTCACGTGGTCGGGCTGGACCTGCACGCCGACCTCGACGTCACACCGCCGGTGCTCGGCGTCGACCTGACCGACCCGGCCGCGACGCCACCGGCGGTGGCCGCCGCGATCGACCGGCTCGGCGGGCTGGACCTGCTCGTCAACAACGCCGGTGTCGGCGGGCCCGCGCCCGCCGAGCTGCCGCCCGACGAGGTGGTACGCCGCCAGATCGAGGTGAACCTGCTCGCCGCCTGGCGGACCACCGCCGCCGCGATGCCGGCCCTGGAGGCGGCCCGCGGCCGGGTGATCTTCGTGGCCAGCCGGATGGCGGTGCTGCCGCTGCCGCTGGCCGCCGCGTACGGGGTCAGCAAGCGGGCGCTCGTCGCGTACGCCGACGCGCTGCGCCACGAAGTCGGCACCCACGTGGGCGTCAGCGTCGTCTATCCGAGCATGGTCGCCTCCCCGATCCACGACAGCACCGTGGCGGCCGGGCTGTCGCTGAGCGGGGTGTCCCGCCCGGAGCCGGTCGAGGGGGTGGTGGCGGCGATCCTGCGCGCCGCGACCGCCCGGCGCGCGCCACGGGACGTCGCCACCACCCGGCGCGGCCGGATCGAACTGGCGCTGGCCCGGCACGCTCCGGCGCTGGCCGACCGGATGGTGCGCCGTACCGTCGCCACAAGGCTGGCCGCCGGTGACCTGGACGGCGCGGCGCTGGCCGAGGGCATGGTCCGGCGGCACCGGCAGGACCGCCGGTAGCCTGCTCGCCATGGCCGTCTCGCCCTACATCGCCCGGCTGCGCCGTCACGTCGGCCACGACCTGCTCATGCTGTACGGCGTCAGCGGCGTGGTCACCGACGACGCGGGACGGGTGCTGCTGGCCCGCCGGGGCGACAACGGCCGCTGGTCGGTCCCGGCGGGCACCGTCGATCCGGGCGAGCAGCCCGCCGACGCGCTGGTGCGGGAGGTCCACGAGGAGACGGGCGTGAAGGTGGCGATCGACCGGCTCGCCGGTGTCGCCACCCACCCGGTGGTCTACCCCAACGGCGACGCCTGCGAGTACCTGAACATCTGGTTCCGCTGCCGGGCGGTCGGCGGGGCACCGGCGGCCGACGGCGACGAGTCGCTGGCGGTGGCCTGGTTCGCGCCGGACGCGCTGCCCGACCTGGACGACTGGGCGCGGCTGCGGATCGGCACCGCGCTCACCGACGACGCCCCGCCCTGGTACGCCGCGCCGGGCGAGAGTCACCCGGCGCTGCACCAGCCCGACAATCTCTAGCCGAACACCATCTCGTACGGCCGGTCCGGGGCCAGCGCCACCGCACGGTGGCCGCCGGGCGCGTGCACGACTACGCGCTGCGCCACCGGCGACACCAGCCGCGCCCGGACCCGGCCCGGTGCCCATGTCAGCTCCTCGACCGTGACCCGGCCCCGGCAGGTGATGCCGCGCAGCCTGCCCGAAGGCAGGCCCGGTAGCGGCGCGGGGAGCAGCCGCAGCGTTCCCGGGCGCGACTGCACCAGCGACTCGATCAGCACCGCCGGGAGCGCGTGCGCGGCGTCGGCGTTGTACGTGGTCCGGCCCGGGTTGTGCGCGCTCATCAGCGACCGGAAGAACATGTCCGCGCCGAGGATCTTGCGCAGGTTCGCCGCGACCAGGTCGCCGTCGCGCAGCCGGGCCGCCGCCAGCGCCCGGTGCAGGCTGCCGTGCGCGGACCGGTTCTCGTCGGCGCGCAGCGTCAGCGCCCGGTGCGCGGCGGCGGCCAGTTCCGGGGTGTCGTCCGGGTCGATCTCGTGCAGCGGCCACACCGGATACAGGTGGCTGACGTGCCTGTGGTCCTCGTCGCCGGTGCTGCCCGGCCACGCCCACTCGGCCAGCGCGCCGCGCCCGTCCACCAGGTAGCCGGGCGGCCGCACCCCGGCCCACCGGTCCGTGCCGGTCACCTCGGCGGCCAGCCGCAGCGCGTGCCGGGCGGCGGCGACGTCCATCGTGGCGTTGACCGCGACCGGCGCGACCCGGCCGGTGTCGTCGTACGGGCCGGTCTCCGGCGAGTACGACGGCACCAGCGCCGGCCGCCCGTCCACGACGGTCAGCACGTCGGCGAAGAAGTCCGCCACCTCGCCCAGCCAGCCGGCCACCTCGCCCAGCGGCTCACCGGTGACCAGGTGGTGTTCGTGCAGCGGGTGCAGCAGCCAGTCCGCGCCGGCCAGCCACGCGGTGAACGGCCAGTCGGGGTGGACGTGGAAAAGGTGCCCGTGCTCGCCGTCGGTGCGGCTGGGTGCCAGCAGCCCGCGCGCCCCGTACACCGCGTGGGCGTTGGCGCGCCAGTGGTCCACCTGCGCGGCGACCAGCCGGGCGTGCGCGGCTGTCACCTCCGGCAGCGCGCCCACGTTCGCGCCCGCCAGTTGCAGGTTCAGGTTCGCGTCGGTGGTGAAGTCACCGGCCCACGCGGCGTCCCAGGAGCCCAGCCACAGCCCGGTCAGCCGGGGCGGCAGCACCCCGCTGGCGCTGAACAGCAGGTACCGGCCGGCGTGGAACAGCCGTTCCAGCAGCGCCGGGTCCAGCCGGTCCGGTGCGGCGGCCTGCCGGGCCAGCAGCTCACCGACTGGTAGCGCCCGGTCGGCGGCGGGCACGCCGAGGTCCAGGCCGACCCGGGTGTACGGGCCGCGATGGCGCGGCACGTGCCGCGCCAGCAGCGTGTCGTAGTCCCCGGTCAGCGCGGCGAGCCGCCCCTCCGAGGCCCGGGTACGCCACGGCGGCGCGCCGGGCCGGTCCACGAGCGTGGTGAGCAGCGCCGGTCCGCGTACCCGCACCCGGTCGCCGTCGACGGTCACGTCGCCGCGCAGCAACGTCAGCCCTTCGAATCCGTACGCGCCGCCGGCGTCCGGATAGCGGGCGCGGACCCGCAGGAACACCAGCCCGCCGCGGCGGTACGCGGCGTGCTCGTACACCACGTCGGCCGGCTTGCCGGGCAGCTCACCCGTCGCCCCGACCACGCAGTCGCCCTGGTCGAGGTGCAGCACCGCGACACCGTCGGCGCGGGAGGCGAAGCAGCGCCGCCGCCCGCCCGACCACTCGACGGTCACCTCCCCGGTGGTGAAGTCGGTGTCGCGCCGGTAGTCGCGTACCGGTCCGGGCGCGGCGTCGACTGTGAGCGCGTACCCGGGGTGGAACGACTGGGTCCACTCCAGTTCCCGGCCGCCGGTGAGTAACCGGGCGGCCTCGGCCCGACGTCCGGCGAGCACCAGCGCGCGGATGTGCGGCATCCGGCCGGCCAGCTCGGGCGCGCGGGCGTCCCGGGTGCCGTTCGGCAGGACGAGCCGGTGGTGGTTCACCACGATCCGTTCCGCGTGCGGCCGCCCGTGGACCATGAGTCCCAGCTCGCCGTTGCCGGTGAGGAACGCGTCCGTCCAGTCGTCGGCCGGTGCGGTGTCGTGGATGCGGTGCGCCGTCACCGGCCGGCGCTGGTGTCCCGCACGGTGAGGTGCGGTTCCAGCAGCGTCACCTCCGGCACCGGCTCGCCGTTCAGGCGCCGCATCAGCAACGCCACCGCCTGCCGTCCGACCTCCTCGGCGGGCACCGGCACGCAGGTGAGCCCTGACTGCTCGGCCAGCTCGTCCGGGCAGATCGCGACCACCGACACGTCGCGGGGCACCCGGCGTCCCAGCAGCGGCAGCGTGGCGAGCACCGGCCCGACCGCCGACTCGTTCTGCACGACCAGCCCGGTGACGTCCGGGTGGTCGGCGAGCAGCGCCTCCAGGTCCCGGCGTACCGCGGACGGTCCTTCCTCGCAGGGCCGGGTCACCGCGTCGACGCCGAGCCGCTCGGCCGCGGCGCGTACCCCGGCGCGGGTGCGGTGGGCGAACCCGGTGCCCCGGTCGTAGACCGCGGCGGGGGCGCCGAGCAGCGCGATCCGCCGGTGCCCGGCGGCGGCCAGGTGTTCCACGCACAGCTCACCGGCGCGCCGGAAGTCGAGGTCCACGCAGGCCAGTCCGGTGCTGTCGGCAGGGTGCCCGATCAGGACGCCGGGTAGCGCCAGCTCGCGCAGCAGCGGCACCCGGGAGTCCTCCAGCTCCACGTCCATCAGCAGCACGCCGTCGACGAGCGCGCTGCCGGCGATGCGGTGCAGCCCGGCCGGTCCCTCGTCGGCGGTGACCAGCAGCACGTCGTGGTCGTAGCGGCGGGCGGTGGTGACCACGGCGGTGGCGAACCGCATCACCACTGGCACCTGCATGCCGGTACGCAGCGGCAGCACCAGCGCGATCACGTTGGCCTTGCGGCTGGCCAGCGCGCGGGCCCCGGCGTGCGGGTGGTAGCCGAGCGCGCGGACGCTGGCGAGCACCCGTCCCCGGGTGGTGGCCGAGATGGTGCGCTTGCCGCTGAGCACGTACGACACGGTGCTGGCGGCCACTCCGGCGTGCCGGGCCACGTCGGCGATGGTGACCTGCTCACCCGGGGTCCGGCCGCTCACCGGACCGCCCCGATGCGGGAGCCCGCCGGCTCGGCGGTGGCGTCGCCGCCGGTCACTGTCAGCGCGCCGGCGAGCCGGATGTCCCGCGCGGACCGGCCGACCAGCACGGAGTGGACGGCGTCCTCCACCACCATCGCGGCGCGGGTCTCGTCCCACCAGGCCAGATCGGCGGTACGCAGCCGCAGCGTCACCCGGGCGGCGCAGCCCGGGTCGAGCGTGACGCGGGCGAAGTCGCGCAACTGCCGCAGCGGCTGCTTGACCCGGGAGCGCCGCTGCCGGGTGTAGAGCTGCACGACCTCGGTGCCCGGGCGGCGGCCCGTGTTGGTGACCTCGACGCTCACCTCCACCTCCTCGCCGGCGCGCGCCGTGGTGGTGCTCAACCGGAGGTCAGCGTAGTCGAACGTGGCGTAGCTGAGCCCGTGCCCGAACGGGTACAGCGGCTCACCCCGGTGGTACAGGTACGTGGCGTCGGCGCCGATGACGTCGTAGTCGAGCAGGTCGGGCAGTTCGGCGGCGTCGGCGTACCAGGTCTGGGTGAGCCGCCCGCCCGGGTCGGCGGCGCCGAGCAGCACATCGGCCAGCCCGTTGCCGTGCTCCTGTCCACCGTGGGCGCTCCACAGCACCGCCGGCACGTGCTCCTGTGCCCAGCCCACCGCGTACGGGTAGCTGCTCGTCAGCGCCAGCACGGTACGCGGGTTCGCGGCGTGCACGGCCCGCAGCAACTCGGCCTGGCCGGTGGGCAGCTCCAGGTCGGCCCGGTCCTCGGTCTCCCGGCCGTTGACCATCGGGTGGTTGCCGAGCACCACCACCGCCACGTCGGCTTCGGCGGCGAGCGCGGCGGCAGCGGCGGCCCCGTCGACGAGCAGCGTCACGGTGAACACGGCCGGGTCGCCGGTGGCGACGCTCAGCCGTCCGTCCGGTGCGACGCCGACGTGCCGGCCGGTGGCCAGGTGGTGCAGCAGCGCGGTGCCGTCGGGCCGGTGGTGCAGGCGGAACGTCTCGCGTACCACCCAGCCGCCCGGTCCGTCGCGGTCGGCGACGAGGGCGCCGGTGTCGTCGGCGCCGACGTACCGGCCGGTGTCCACGGCGCGCAGCGCCACCACGTCCTGCCCCCAGTCGACCACGTCGAACTCGGCCGCTGTGTCGCCGAGCGCCAGCGGGCCGTCGTCGTGGCGTACCGCGCGGTCGCCGACGTGCAGGGTGATCCGGTCGGTGCCGGGGTGGGTGGTCACCTCGGGCAGCCGTCCGAGCAGCCCGGCGTACGGGCTGATCGTGTACGGCGGGGTGCCGCTGTACCAGTCGGTGAGCACGGTGTCGGCGAGCGGGCCGAGCACCGCGACCCGGGTGCCGGGGCGCAGCGGCAGCAGGCCGTCGTTGCGCAGCAGCACCACCGACTGGCGGGCGGCCTCGCGGGCGAGTTCCCGGTGGGCGAGGCTGTCGAGCGTGTCCGGCGGCACGTCGTCGTGGGGGTCCGGGGCCAGGTCGCCCAGCCGCGACCGCACGGACAGGATCCGCCGTACCGCACGGTCCACGTGGGAGACGTCGATCAGCCCGCGCGCCAGCGCCTCGGTGAGGCGCTCCACTGTGGGGGCGGTGTCCTCGTCGTCCTCGGTGAAGCTGTCGATGCCGGCACGCAGCGCGGCGGCGAAGCCTGCCACGTGGTCGGGCAGGTACTCCTGCACGCCGGCGATGTTGCCGACCGCCCCGGCGTCACCGACCACCATGATCTCGTCGTCGGCGTAGCCGCGCAGCTCACCCTCGATGAGCGGGCTCAGGTGCGCCGGCACGCCGTCGACCAGGTTGTACGACGCCATCACCGCCACTGCCGCGCCTGCGGCCAGGGGAGCGCGGAAGGCGGGCAGCTCGTACTCGTGCAGCACCCGGGGCGGCAGGTCGCTGGAGGTGGTGGCCCGGTCGGTCTCGTTGTTGTAGCCGAGGAAGTGCTTGAGCGTCGGCGCGGTCCGCAGCCGGATCGGGTGGTCGCCGCGCAGCCCCAGCGCGTACGCGGTGGCGAGCCGGCCGGTCAGCCACGGGTCCTCGGACCAGCCCTCCTCGTTGCGCCCCCACCGGGGGTCGCGCAGCGGGTTGACCACCGGCGCCCACACGTTGAGACCGACGCGGTCCGGGTCGGCCCGGTGCTTGACCCGCACCTCGTCGCCGACGGCGGCCCCGACCGCCCGGATCAGGTCCGGGTTCCAGGTCGCGGCCAGGCCGATCGCCTGCGGGAAGACGGTGGCGGTGCCGAGCCACGCGACGCCGTGCAGCGCCTCGGTGCCGGTGCGGAACGCGCGCAGGCCGAGCCGGGGCACCGGCGCCTGCCACTGGTGCAGCAGGCCGAGCTTCTCCGGCAGCGTGAGCCGGGCCAGCAGGTCGTCGAGACGGTGGGGGACGGGGTCGGTCATGGTGGGCGCCTCCGGTCGGCGTACGTGCTGCCGCTCGTTCGTCGAAGCGCTTCGACTAACGAGCCGGTGATGCGGCGGCGCGTACGCGAAAAGGGGTGGTGGTGGGGGTCGGCGGTGTCGGCCCGGAGCGGTGGTGAAGCGCTTCGACAACCGCCGAAAAACACGCCGCTTCGGGGTTGCCCGGTCCCGGAACGCGGCGCTACCGAGGTTGACACCTTCCGGCGGGTGCGGTCAAGGGGTCATCCGGCGGGCAGGCGTCCCGCCTCCACTGTGGCCATTGCGGCGGTGGCCCCGCCCAGCGCGCCGGCTGCGGACCCGAGCGTGCTGGCCTCCAGCCGCACGCCGGGTGGGACCGGTGTGCGGGCGGCGAGTTCGGCGTGGGCGGCCGGCAGCAGCCACGGCGCGAGCGCCGCCAGGTGACCGCCGACCACCACCGCCTCCGGGTCGAGTAGCCCGGACAGCACCGACACGGCCTGCCCGAGCAGCCGGCCCATCTCGGTGAGCCCGGTCCGTACCGGCTCGTCCCCGGCGCGGGCCAGGGCCTGGATCCGTTCGATCTCCGGCAGGTGGTCGGTGACCGGCCCGGCGTCTGGTAGCAGCCGGCGGATCACCGCGTCCACGCCGAGCAGCGCGGTGAGGCAGCCGCGCCGCCCGCAGTCGCAGGCCGGGCCGTCAGCGGCCAGCGGCAGGTGCCCGACGTCCCCGGCGAAGCCCCGGCCGCCGCGCAGCAGCCGGCCGCCGCTGATCAGGCCCGCGCCGATCGCCGGGCCGCCGGTGAGGTGCACCAGATCGGTGGTGGCGGCGTACGGGCCGTGCCGCCGCTCGGCCAGCACGGCGAGGTTGGCCTCGGTGTCGACGGCGACGGGGAAACCCGGGTCGCGTAGCGCGCGGCGCACCGACGCCGCAAGCGGCACGCCGCGCCAGCCCAGCGCCGGGGCGGCCGGCACGTCGCCGTCGGGATCCACCAGCCCTGGTACGGCAACGGTCAGGCCGAGCACGGTGCGGTCGGCGCCGATCCGGGTGACGGCGCGCCGGACCAGCGCGGCGAGCGCCTTCACCGTCTCCTCGGGACCGGCGGTGGCGGCGGGGAACGCCCGTCGCCAGGTGAGCACCGGGTCGCCGCCCGGTCCGGCGGCGACCGCCACCAGTTCGTCCGCGCCGACGCGCAGGCCGAGCCCGACGTAGCGGGAGCCGTCGAGCACGAGCATGGTGGCCGGGCGGCCCACCCGGTTCTCGGTCAGCCCGGTCTCCCGCAGCAGGCCGTGCTCGATCAGCTCGGCGACCAGGCTGGAGACGGTGGCCTTGTTCAGCCCGGTGTGCGCGGCCACGTCGGCCCGGGAGCAGGGGGCATGCCGGCGGACGTGCCGGAGCACGGCGGCCCGGTTGGTCACCCGCACGTCGCCGAGGTCGGCCGTCGGCCGGTCGATGCTGATCACGTACTGCCCGCCTCCTGCGCCCGGCCCGAGTTCGGCTACAGCTTAAACTAAATGGGCGAGATTCCGGCCGGCCGGTCTCCGCCGCCGAACCACGGCGCGAACGGCGTCACCGGGACCGGCTCGCCGTCGAGCACCACCCGGCGCGGCGGATCCTCACCGACCACGCTGACCCGCCGTACGTCCAGCGGCCCGTCCACGCGTACACGCAGCGTGTCCCCGTCGCGCACGGCGGTGATCGTGGTGTCGCCGTCGGGGTCGTGCACCACGCTCACGCCGTCCACGCCGTCCACGCCGCCCCAGGCCACCAGCGCGACGTCCCGGAACGCGCCGGTCCCGACCGTCGCCGCGGGCGCCACCGTGGGGATCAGCGCGCCGTGCCGCACGTACAGCGGCAGCCGATCGAGCGGCACGCTCACCCGCAGGTGCCGGCCGCCGGGGTGCCGCTGCCCCGTGTACGCGTCGAGCCAGTCGTCGCCCGCCGGCAGGTAGACGGCACGCTCGCCCGACGGGTCGAGCACCGGCGCCACCAGCAGGTCGGGGCCGAGGCGGTACTGGAGGTCGGCGGTCCAGGCGGCCGGGTCGTCCGGGGTGTCGACGAGCAGCGCCCGCAGCATCGGGCCGCCGGTGCGGGCGCTCGCCACCGCCGCCGACCAGAGGTACGGCAGCAGCCGGTAGCGCAGCCGCAGCGCGTCCACCGCGTGCCGTTCCGCCTCGGGCGGGAACTCCCACGGCAGGCGGCTGGTGGTGCCGTGCAGCCGTACCAGCGGGGAGAGCGCGCCGAACTGGGTCCAGCGCACGTACAGGTCCGGTTCGGGGGTGCCGTGGAAACCGCCGGTGTCGTGGCTCCAGAACGGCACGCCCGACAGCCCGTGGGACAGGCCGCCACGCAGCGTGCTGGCCATGCCGGGCCAGGTGGCGTTGACGTCGCCGCTCCACTGGGCGCTGTGCCGCTGCCCGCCCAGGTACGACGAACGCGCCCACACCGTGCGGTGCCCTGCGACCTCCTCGGTGACGTCGGCGACGGCGTCGTTGAACAGCAGCGCGTACACGTTGTGCAGTTCCACGCCGGTCATGCCGTTGTGCGCCACCGCGTCGGCCGGTACGCCCTCGGCGAAGTCGGTCTTGAACGCCGCGACGCCCTGCGCCAGCAGCGGCCGCAGCAGGCCCTGGAACCAGCGCACCGCCGCGGGGTTCGTGAGGTCCACGATGGCGCACTCCGGGTAGCTGCCGTGCCAGGTGTCGGCGACGTACGTGCCGCCGTCGGGGCGGCGCAGGAAGTACCCGGCGGCCTCGGCCTCGGCGTAGAGCGGGCTGCCGGTCATCAGGTACGGGTTCATCCACAGGCACACCCGGAAGCCCTGCTCGGTGAGGTCCTTGAGCATGCCGTCCGGGTCGGGGAAGGCGTCGGCGTCCCAGCGCAGGTCCGACCAGTGCCCGGCGACCTGCCAGTAGCAGTCGAGGTGCAGCACGTCGCAGGGGATGTCCCGCTCGCGGATGCGCCGGGCCCGTTCCAGCACGCGCTGCTGGCTGTCCGGGAAGAAGCCCGACGAGATCCAGGCGCCGAACGCCCATCTCGGCGGCAGGTACGGCCGCCCGGTCAGCGTGTCGAGCCGGTCGAGCACCCGCTCCGGGGTGGGCCCGGCCAGCACGTAGTAGTCGAGCAGGTCGTCCGGGACGAGGATCTGCACGCTGCTGTGGGTGCTCGCGCACACGTCGAACTGCACCGGCAGTCCGCTGTCGACGAGGACGCCGTAGCCGCGGTCGGACAGGTAGAACGGCACGTTCTTGTGCGAGCGGTCGGACTCGCCGCCGAACGCGTCGAAGTTCCACATCAGCGGTCGCTGGCCGCGCTTGTCCAGCGGCGTGAACTTCTCGCCGAAGCCGACGAACCGTTCGTCGCCGGGTGCGACGAAGCTCTCGTGCCAGGCCACCGGCTCACCGTCGACTGTGGAGCGGCCGAGCGGCAGCGTGCGGCGGCGACCGCTGATGTCCCGGGTGCCGCCGTCGGCGGCTAGCAGCAGCCGACCGTCGGGGGTGAGGAAGCGCAACCCCCACGGGTCCAGGCGCACCTCGGCGACCACGCCACCGGCACCCACCCGGACGCGCCCGTCGGTGACAGTCACCGTGGCCGGGTGCGGCTGCGGGTGGACCAGCGTCAGTGCCCGTGCGGACCGGCTGCGGACCGAGAGGTCGTCGGCGAGGCGTACCCGGATGATCCCGTCCCCGGCGGCCTCGACGCGCGCGGCGAGCGTGCGGCCGGACGCGCAGGTCGCGGTGAGCGTGACCCCGTGCGCGTCGGTCGCGGCGACCTCGGCCCGCAGCACGTCGTCGGCGCCCTCCTCGCCGGGGGCGCGGACCGGCAGGTCGGGCGGGTCGGCCACGAACGTCTCGTACGGGACCAGCGGCGGGCGGTACGGCATGGGCGTCTCCTCGCGGCGTCCACGGGCGGTCCCGCCAGTTTCTTTGGAAGCCCAACTAACTGTCAATGATCGACGGCATTGACTTTCCGTCTCACCTGTTCCTATTTTGGCCGGGATGCCAACTAAAGCGCTGTGGGACGACGGCCGGCTCTGCTACGGCGGCGACTGGAACCCGGAGCAGTGGCCGCCCGACGTGTGGCGCGAGGACGTCGCCCTGATGCGCGCCGCCGGGGTCAACCTCGTCACCGTCGGCGTGTTCGCCTGGTCCCGGCTGGAACCCGAACCCGGCCGCTACACACTCGACTGGCTCGACGACGTGCTGGACCTGCTGCACTCGGCCGGCATCCGGGCCGCCCTGGCCACCCCCACCGCGTCGCCGCCACCCTGGTTCTCGCTGCGCCACCCGGACGCCCTGCCGCTCACCGCCGACGGCGTTCGCCTGCACCACGGCAGCCGGGACACCTACTGCGCCGCCGCGCCCGCGTACCGGGACGCCGCCCGCGGCATCGCCGAGGTGCTCGCCGCCCGCTACGCACACCACCCGGCGCTCGCGCTATGGCACGTGCACAACGAGTACGGCACCACCTGCCACTGCCCGCAGGCCGAGACGGCGTTCCGCCACTGGCTCACCACCCGGTACGGCGACCTCGACGCGCTGAACGACGCCTGGGTCACCAGCTTCTGGAGCCAGCACTACTCCGACTGGGCGCAGGTCGGCACGCCCCGCGCCACCCAGTACCTCGCCAACCCCGGTCAGCTGCTCGACTTCCGCCGTTTCTGGTCCGACACGTTGCTGTCCGCGTACACCGAGCAACGGGACCTGCTGCGCGCGGCGAACCCGGCGGTGCCTGTCACCACCAACTACGTGCTCGGCGACTGGGTGCCGGTCGACCACGCCCGCTGGGCGCGCGAGGTCGACCTGGTCGCGATCGACCACTACCCGTCCGCCACCGACCTGGGCGCGGAGGAGCAGACCGCGTTCGCCGCCGACCTGGCCCGCGGCTGGGCCCGCCACGGCGCCGGACGGCCGGTGCCGTGGCTGCTGATGGAGAGCGCACCCAACCAGATCCACACCGCCGGGCGCATGCACACCAAGGAACCCGGCCGGATGATCCGGCACAGCCTCGCCCACATCGCGCGCGGCTCCGCCGGGGTGATGTTCTTCCAGTGGCGCGCACCGGCCGGCGGCGCGGAACGCTTCCACTCCGCCGTCGTCTCGCACGCCGGGCCGGACACCCGCGTGTTCCGCGAGGCCGCCGACCTGGGCGCCGCGCTGGGCCGGCTCGCCGGGGCCGCGCCGGGCCGCGTCCAGGCGGCGGTGGCCATCGCGTACGACGCGGCGAGCGGCTGGGCGCTGCGGCACCCGGGAATGCCCCGCGACGGACTCGACCACCCCGGCGAGGCGGCCGCCGTGCACCGGGCGCTGTGGCACGCGGGCGTCACCGCCGACGTGGTGCCGCCCGGCGCCCCGCTCGACGGCGCCCGGCTGCTCGTGCTCCCCGCCCTCTATCTGGCCTCGGACGCCACAGTCGACTGGGTACGCCGGCACGTCCACGACGGCGGGCACCTGCTGGTGACCTGGCTCAGCGGCGTCGCCGACGAGCACGCCCGGGTACGCCTCGGCGGCTACCCGGGCGCGTACCGGGATCTGCTCGGCGTGCGGGTGGAGGAGTTCCACCCCCTCGCCGACGACGAACACGTGCCGCTGACCGGCGGCGGGACCGGCCGGATCTGGTCGGAGACGGTGCACCCGGCCGGCGCGGAGACGGTCAGCGCGTACGCCGGGGGAGTGCCGGCGGGCCGTCCCGCGATCACCCGGAACCGGGTCGGCGACGCGTACGCCTGGTACGTCTCCACCCGCCCCGACGACGACACGTACCGCGGTCTGCTCGCGGAGGCGGCCCGGCTCGCCGGTGTGGCCCCGGCCTGCCCCGGCGCGCCCGCGGGTGTGGAGGCGGTACGCCGCCACGACGGCCTGCTCTACCTGCTCAACCACACCGACCGGCCGCAGCGGGTGCCGGCTGCCGGGTTCGAACTGCTCACCGGCGCGGCTGTCGACGGCGAGTTGACGGTGGCGCCGGGCGGCGTGGCGGTGGTGCGCGAGAAGACCCCGTGACGCGGCTCTGGCGGCGGGACGTCCTCGGGCGCTGAGGTGCGTACCCGGGTCAGGGGGTGGCGACGGCGGCGCGGGAGCGGTCGGCGGCGATCCGCACCGCGAGCGCCGCCAGCACCGTGCCCATCACCCACCGCTGCACGCGCGCCCAGCCCGGCCGTCGGGTCAGGAACGCCGACACCGAACCGGCGCTCAGCACGATGAGCGCGTTCACGGTCAGCGCCACGACGATCTGGGTCAGGCCGAGCAGCAGACTCTGCACCGCCACGTGCCCGCGCGCCGGGTCGACGAACTGCGGCAGCAGCGACACGTACAGGATGGCGATCTTCGGGTTGAGCAGGTTGGTGACCAGGCCCATGGTGAACAGGCGCCGGGGCCGGTCCGGCGGCAGCGGCGCCGGGGTGAACGCCGACGCGCCACCGGGGCGCAGCGTCCGCCAGGCCAGCCACAGCAGGTACGCCGCGCCGGCCAGCTTCACCGCCGTGTACAGCGGCGGGACCAGCACGAACACGGTGGCGATACCGGCCACTGCGGCGGCCAGGTAGACCAGGAAGCCGACGGCCACGCCGAGCAGCGACACCAGCCCGGCCCGCCGCCCCTGGGTCACCGACCGGGACACCAGGTAGACCATGTTCGGCCCGGGCGTGAGCACCAGACCGAGCGCCACAAGGGCGATTCCCAGCACCGCGCCGACAGTGACCACGTCGCCTCCCCGTTGCCGACCGTGAACCGGACCCTACGCCGGTTGCCGCCGTCCGCGGGTGCCCGTGGGGCGCTGGTGGGGTGTTGCGCGGGTCACGTGATCGGGTCGAGGGCGGTGATACTTGCCGCATGTCGATCGTGCTGTCCGCGCCGGCCACCCCGACCGCACCCGCCCTGCTGCTGCGCCCGTGGCGCGACGGCGACGCCGGCGCGCTGATCGAGGCGTACCGGGATCCGGTGCTGCGCGCCTGGACCAGGCATCCGGTGACCGGTCCGGCGCAGGCGCAGGTGTTCCTGCGTCGCAGCCACCAGGGCTGGGCCGCAGGGCACCGGTTCATGTTCGCGGTGCTGGAGGAGGACCGGGTGGCGGCCTGCGTGGTGCTCAAGGATGTCCGCCCGGGACGCCCGTCCGCCGAGATCGGCTACTGGACGGCGGCGCCGGCACGCGGGCGGGGCGTCGCGCCACGGGCGGTGGAGGCGGTCACCGCGTGGGCGTTCGCCCGGTTCGCCGCCACCGGCCTGACCCGCCTGGAGCTGCTGCACCAGGTCGACAACCCGGCCTCCTGCCGGGTGGCGGAGAAGAGCGGGTACGTCTTCGCCGAGGTGCTGCCGGCCCGCCCGCCGTTCCCCCGGGACGGCCACCGGCACGTCCGCCACCTGCCCTGACACCGGCCCGCCGCTGCTCTCACGGGCCGAGCAGGCGCAGCAGCAGCCGCGGCTCGCCCGGCCACGCGTCGAGCAGCACCTGCCGGGGCACCTGCCGGGCGGCGTAGCGCAACGCGAGCGCCACCACCACGATGTCGTCCAGCGGGCCGATCACCGGCAGGAACTCCGGGATCAGGTCGATCGGGCTGGCCACCCAGATTCCGGCGACCACGATCGCGACGCGGGCACGGCGGGGCACCCGCGGATCGCGGCGAAGCCGTCGTACCGCTGTCACGCAGTCGGGCACGAACGCGGCCAGATCGCGCAGGATCCCCGGCGGCAGGCGCCGGGCCAGCAGTACCAGGACCGCCCAGCTCACAATCAGGCAGGCCGCCGCCACCGCGAGCCCGATGAGCCAGTCGCGCACGCCGTCACCCCTTTCCCCGGGGGCACGCTACGCCGCAGTCCTGCCCGGCGCCCGGGAACAGCCCGGCCCCGCGCGACGCTGACCCTTGTCGGACGGCGGCGGATACCGTGGGTACGGGAGGTGACGGCGGTGACGACAGACTGGGAGGCCGCGGTCGAGGCGCAGATCCGCTCGGCCCAGGAGCGCGGCGAGTTCGACAACCTGCCGGGCGCCGGCAAGCCCATCCCGGGGCGCGACATGCCCTACGACGAGGGCTGGTGGATCCGCAGCTTCATGGAGCGCGAGCAGATCCCGTCCGACCTGCTGCTGCCCACCCCGCTCCAGTTGCGCCGCCGCATCGAACAGCTCCCGGCCGAGCTGCGCGACCTGCCCACCGAGGAGGCCGTCCGGTCGTACGTGGCGGCGCTCAACACCGAGGTGGTGGCCTGGCTGCGTACCCCGACCGGGCCACGCGTGGTGGTCCGCCCGGTGAACGTCGACGAGGCGGTGCGCCGCTGGCGCGCCGATCGGGAACGCGCCGCGCCGGGCGTCACGGCACCGGAGCCGCAGCGTGCCGCCTCGGCCCGCCCGCGCCGTCGCTGGCGCTGGTGGCGTCGCTGAGAGCGCTCAGGGAAGCGCCGCCTGCCAGGTCCACGCGGTACGCCGCGGCCGGTCGCCGAGCGGCGCGCGGCCGGTCAGCCACAGCAGCACCGGCGCCGGGTCGCCGTCCGGCGTGTCGGGGAACAGCCGGCGCACCACGCGGGCACACGATTCGGCAGGTGGCGACCAGTCCAGGCCGAGCCCTCGGGTCAGGTCGCGCGTGTGCAGCAGGATCTCGGCCACGCCCATCGCGGCGAACCCGCCCGGATCGCAGGGGCCGAAGTGCCACGCCCGGTCGTCCGGGCTCGCCGCGTCGATGGTGGCGGCGAGCATCCCGGCCGCGGCCGCCACGACAGTGAGCACCTCGGCGGGCGCGGCGTCGGCGCGTACCCGCAGGTCGAACGGGAGGTAGCCCCCGTCGGGCCGGCCGGACACCTGACCGGCGTACGCGGCCAGGTCATGCGCGACGTGCGCGGCGGTGGTCCAGCAGGACCAGTCCAGGTCCCCGGCGCGGACCGTCCAGTCGCGGTCGGCGGCGGGCCGTAGCACGGCGGTCATCGCGGCGGCGGCGGACCGGACATCCGCGCCGTTCACCTGCGCCGCACCCGCAGTACGCAGGTGAGCATCGGGAGCGTGAACTCCCCGTCGGCCGTCTCCGGCCGGCTCGCCAGGTAGGCGCGGATGCGGTCGAGTGCCTCCGTGCGTTCCCGTTCCGGCATGACCAGCATCCCGGCCCGGGTGGCGAGCGTCGCCACGAGCGAGTCGGCGGTACGGCGCTGCCCGTGCGGGAACTCCGCCTGCTCGGGCGAGCCGAACCGGGCCTCGCCCGACTTCGGCAGGTGCATGGTCGCCGTCGCGGCGCGCCAGCTCGCGGGCGTGTCCCGGGGGCCGATGGCCTCGCTTCCGCTGACCGCCGCGAGCCCCGCGACCCAGTCGACCCGGTCGTCCACGACGTTCCACAGTCCGGCCAGGACTCCGCCGGGCGCGAGGACCCGGGCGATCTCCGGCCCGGCCACTGCCATGTCGAACCAGTGCATGGCGTTGCCGGCGACGACGACGTCGACGGAGGAGTCCGGCAGGGGGATCGCCTCGGCACTGCCCGCGAGCGCACGTACGTCCGGCAGCGTGCGGCGGAGTTCGGCGAGCATCGCCGGGTCCGGCTCCACGGCCGTGACGTCGTCGCTCACCTCGGCCAGGGTGGCGGTGAGCTTGCCGGTGCCCGCGCCGAGGTCGAGCACCCGTACGCCGGGTGCGGGTTCGAGGGCCCATCGCAGGGCGGCGTGCGCATAGTCCGGGCGGTGTTCGGCGTACGCGGTGGCCGCCGCGCCGAACGACGACGAGTGCCGGCGTCGTGCGTCTTCGTCCATCCGGTCACCCTATCGACGGCCGGCTCCCCCTTGACGCACGAACTGCGCTTCGTGAATAATCAATCGTAGTTCGAGGGGGAGTACCCGACGATCCACGCACCGCCGTCAGTACGGGCCCGGCCCATCCGGATCCCGGCGGTGCAGCCACCGCTACGGGTGGCCCGGGGAGACCTTCGTCCAGCAGCGCCGGAACACCTCGGGTGTGCCGGCCCCGGGCGAAAGGTCCCCTTCGTCATGTCCGTGTCCTGGTGGATCTGGGCCGTACTCATGCTGGCGATCGCGGCGATGCTCGCCGTCGATCTGTTCCTGCACCGCGACAACCACGTCATCGGCTTCCGTGAGGCAGCGGTCTGGTCCGGCATCTGGATCGCCGCCGGCCTGCTCTTCGGTGTCGTCCTCTGGGCCTGGCAGGGCGGTGACGTGGCCGGCACCTACTACGCCGGCTACCTGATCGAGAAGGCGCTGTCGATCGACAACGTCTTCGTCTTCGCGCTGATCTTCACCTACTTCGCCGTGCCGGCCGCGTTCCAGCACAAGGTGTTGTTCTGGGGTGTCATCGGCGCCCTGGTCTTCCGGCTGGTCTTCATCTTCGTCGGCGCCGAGTTGCTCGAGACGTTCTTCTGGACCGCGTACGTGTTCGGCGCGTTCCTCGTCTACACCGGATACAAGATGGCGTTCCGCCACGACGAGCAGACCCCGCCGGACCGCAACCCGGTCGTCCGGCTGGTCCGCAAGGTCATGCCGACCGACCCGGCCTATCACGGCGACAGGTTCTTCACCCGGGTCGACGGCAAGCGGGTGGCGACTCTGCTGTTCGTGGTCCTGATCGCGGTCGAGGCCACCGATCTGATCTTCGCCGTCGACAGTGTCGCCGCGATCCTGGCCATCACCACCAGCACGTTCATCGTCTGGACCGCCAACGCCTTCGCCATCCTCGGCCTGCGCAGCCTCTACTTCTGCCTCGCGGGGCTGCTGCGCCGCTTCGTGCACCTGCACTACGGCCTGGCCGTCCTGCTCGCCTTCGCGGGCGTCAAGTTGATCCTCTCGGAGACGCCGGTCGGCAAGCTGCCCATCCCGGTCACCCTCGGCGTGATCGTGGTGACGATCGCGGTGTCGATCGGGTGGAGCCTGCGCAGCACCCGGGGCGCCGGGGCGCTCGACGGCGCCGACTCCCCGGCGAGTTCGGCGCGCTGATCCTCCGCCTCCGCGGTACCGCCGCTGGAGCCCATGGGCGCACTACCATCTGCGCATGGGCTCCAGCGGGGCGTCTGTCGAAGCCGTCTTCTTCGGCACCACGACCGTCTACCTGTCCGACGGGACGTCCGGCATCCTGATCGACGGCTTCCTGAGCAGGCCCTCACTGCTCCGCGTCGCACTGGGCCGCGTCGCCCCCGACCTCGGGCGGATCACCCGCGCTCTCTCCCGAGCCGGCGTCACCCTTCTCGACGCCCTCTTCGTCTCCCACTCCCACTACGACCACGCCATGGATGCCCCCGAGGTCGTCAAGCATCTCGGGGGACGGCTGTTCGGCTCCGAGTCGACTCTCAACATGGGACGCGGCGCGGGTCTCGCCGAGGAGTCGATGACGTGCATCGCGGACGGCGACGAGCACAGGATCGGCGCGTTCACCGTGCGCGTGCTCGCCGGCGTCCACAGCCCGGACAACAGGTTTCCGGGCATGATCGAGGAGCCGCTGGTCCCGCCGGTACGGGCGAGCAGTTACCGCGACGGCGGGTGCTTGTCCTTCCTCATCACCCACCCCGGCGGCTCGCTGCTGATCCATCCGAGTGCCAACTTCGTGCCGGGCAAGTTCGACGGACTCGACGTCGACGTCCTCTACCTCGCGATCGGTGCCCTGGGGGTTCAGCCGCAGCGGTTCCAGAGCGACTACTGGCGGCACGTGGTGGAAGCGACGCGGCCCGGCCTCATCGTGCCGATCCACTGGGACAACTTCTTCGTGTCGCTGGACCGCAGGCTGCGCCCGCTGCCGGCGATCTTCGACAGGTTCGCCGTGACGAAGGCGTTCCTCGACCGCAAGAGTGAGGAGACCCGGATCCCCGTGCGGTTCCCCGAGCCCTTCGAGGTGATCAGGCCGTTCGCGAGGTAGGGCGCGCGGCCGTTGAGTTCACCGGCGGGGCGTCAGCGGAACCGGTCGACCGTGACGGGAACCATCCCCTGCCGGCGCACCTGCGTCGTCAGACCGTGCAGCAGCACACCGGCCGCCTCGTCGCGTTCCCCGAGAAGGTCGCAGGTCACGTCCAGTGCCCAGGCGGCACCTGCGGCGACCCGGCGCAGATCCCAGCGGAAGGCGTCGCCGGAGACCTGACGGCGTACCGCGCCCAGGATGCGCGTCTCGGGATCCGCCGGGTCGCCGGTGATCGGCATCTGCCAGGCCTCGCTGAGTGCCGCGAGACCGTCCGGGCTCAACTCGCCGGCGAACAGGATCCGGTAGACGCGCGTCTCGCGGAACCCTGGCCGGGGCCCGGAGTCGTTCAACCGCAAGGGGGACGGCGGCGGAGCCGGAGGGGTGCCGAAGCACTCCCGCAGCGCGCCTTCGTCCGGCAGATCCTCACCGCAGAGGTCCCGATAGAGCGCCGCCGCCGCGGGCCGACCGACGGGCGTCACCCGCTTGCGCAACGCGGCGTCCACGCGTAGGCGCTGGCTGGTGGCCGACGCCTCGTGCCAGCGGCCCTCGGAACGAGTCCAGCCACCGCTCACCAGCCCGGCGGAGGAGTGGTCCGCCGCGAGCAGGAACTCCTCGACCAACAGCCCTTCCGGCACGCCGACACCGTCGTACACCACGTAGTAGTGCAGCGCGGGAGGCAAGCCGGCCATCTGTCGCGCGAGGGAAGTCTTCGTCACACGTGGATTGTCGAGCAGTGCGGGAGCTGCCACCGTCCGGCTCGCCGAGGGCTTCACCGACGCTAATTACCGGATTACCGGTAACACCAATTGCCTAATACGAACGGTCAAATAGGACGAATAGGTGGTGCACCATAATGACAGTTATGTGCGCGCACGCGATGCGGGAGCGCCTCGGCCCGTTTCGCCGACTACGGTGAGGCGGACGCATCCGAGAGGAGGCCGATGGCGATGCGGATCGCGGTTGCGGGAGCGACGGGCCGGATCGGGGCACTGACCGTCGCCGCGTTGGAGCGGCAGGGCCACGACGTCGTGCGCATCAGCCGCTCTCTGGGCGTGGATCTGACGACGGGCACCGGGCTGGACGAGGCGCTCGCCGGCGTGGAGGCGGTCGTCGACACGACGAACGTGGCGGCAGGCGATCGCTCCGAGACGGTGGCGTACCTGGGCGGCCTCACGCGCAACCTGCTGGCGGCCGAGCGGCGCGCCGGCGTACGGCACCACGTGCTGCTGTCGATCGTCGGCATCCACCGGGTCGACGACAACGCCCACTACGCGGGCAAGCGGGAACAGGAGCGACTGGTCGCAGGCGGGCCGGTGCCGTGGACGATCGTCCCGGCCACCCAGTTCCACGACTTCGCCGCCATGGTCACCGGCTGGACCGAACGCGACGGCGTCGCCACCGTCGCACCGCTGCTGGTGCAGCCGATCGCACCCCGGGACGTCGCCGACATCCTCGCCGAGGTCGCCGTCGGCGAACCGCGGGGACACCACGCCGACATCGCCGGACCCGCGACGGAGGATCTCGTCGACATGGCCCGGCGCACCCACGAGGCGCGGGGCCGCCGGATCCGGCTTGTTCCGACGTGGTCGGGCGTGTTCGGCACCTCGATGTCCGGCAACGTGCTGCTGCCGGGCGACGGCGCACGCATCGCGCCGACCAGCTTCGACGACTGGCTAGCCGCGGGTGCTCGTTGACGGGGTGACGGCGGCGACGACCAGGTCGACGATGCCGTCGGCGTAGTCGTCGGTCAGTGGGCCGTTGCGCAGCAGCCAGCGGTGGTAGAGCGGGCCGAACAGCAGCTCCACCACCTGGTCCAGGGGAGCGTCGGGGCGTACCTGGCCGGCCTCGCGGGCGGCCTCCAGGCGTACGCGGACGGCGTTCAGCTGGGGGCGGAGCAGCCGGTCGCGCGCCTGGTCGGCCAGCTCCTCGTCGGCGAGAGTCTCGATGGTGACGGCACGGGTGGTCGCGGACAGCCGCGGATCGGCGAACTCGGCGACAGTGGCCCGGAGCACCTCACGGAGATCGGTCCGCAGGTCACCGGTGTCGGGCAGGGCGATGACCTCCGGCATGTCGTCGGCGAGCGCGTCCAGGATGACCGCGCCCTTGCCGCGCCACCAGCGGTAGATGGTCTGCTTGCCGACTCCGGCGCGGGCGGCGATCGCCTCGACGGTCAGGGCCGGATAGCCGGTCTCGGCCAGCAGCTCCCGCGCGGCGGCGAGGATCGCGCGGCGGGACTGCTCGTTGCGGCGGGTGGGCTGCGGAGTCACAGCGACAGCCTACAGCGAGACGAGACGTACCGTCTTGACGGGCGCGGTCGCCTCGTGCTTTTCTTTGGCACGCGAGACGGGACGTCTCGTCTCAGTGGAGATCAGGAGATCACTTGCCGCACATCGCCATGGTCAGCATTCCGTTCCACGGCCACGTCAACCCGAGCCTGGAGATCATCAGTACCCTCGTGCGGCGCGGCCACCGGGTCACCTACGCCAACGATCCCGCCTTCGCCGAGGTCGTCCGGGCCACCGGCGCGGAGCTGAAGCCGTACGCCTCGACGCTGCCCGCCGACGGCGGCGCCGGCATCGACGACCCGATCGCACAGCTCACGCTCTTCCTCGACGACGCCGTCGCCATGCTGCCGCAGCTACGGACCGCCTACGCCGACGACCGGCCGGACCTGTTCCTCTACGACATCGCCGGCGCGCCGGCGCGGCTGCTCGGCGAGCAGTGGGGGATTCCGGCCGTCCAGCTGTCCTCGACGTTCGTCGCCTGGGACGGCTACGAGCAGGAGATGGCGCCCGCCGTGGAGGCGATGCGGGCAGATCCGCGCGGCGCCGACTACTACCAGCGGTTCACGGCGTGGCTGACCGCTGAGGGTTCGTCGGTCACCGACAGCATGGCGTTCCAGGGGCGGCCGGTGCGCAGCCTCGTCCTGCCGCCGGAGGCGCTCCAGCCGAACGCCGACCGCGTGGACCGGTCGGTCTACAGCTTCGTCGGCCCGGTCCTGGGCGACCGCTCCGACCAGGGCTCCTGGGTACGACCGGAGCGCGCAGACAAGGTGCTGCTCGTCTCGCTCGGCTCCGCCTTCACCCGGCAGCCCGAGTTCTACCGCCGCTGCGTCGCCGCGTTCGGTGACCTGCCCGGCTGGCACACGGTTCTCCAGATCGGCAAGCACGTCGATCCCGCCGAGCTCGGCCCCGTTCCGGACAGCGTCGAGGTGCACCGGTGGGTGCCGCAGCTGGCCGTACTGGAGCAGGCGGATGCCTTCGTCACCCATGCCGGCATGGGCGGCAGCAGCGAAGGTCTCTACTGCGGGACGCCGATGATCGCCGTACCGCAGGCGGCCGACCAGTTCGCGAACGCCGAGCAGCTGGCATCCCTAGGCGTCGCCCGGGTCGTCGACTCGGCCACCGTCACCGCCGCGGAGCTGCGCGAGACGCTGCTCGCCCTCACCGCGGACCCCGCCGTGGTGGCGCGTAGTGCCGAGCTGAAGCGGCAGGCCCGCGCCGCCGGCGGCGCCGACCGGGCCGCCGATCTGATCGAGGCCGAACTCGCCACGGCGAGCGGCGGGTGATGCGTGGTCGCGGCGGCCGGGTGCCGCCGCGACCACGCCCCGGTCAGTCCTCCGCCAGCACGGTGAAGGTGAAGGCGGTGCTCGTCGGACGCTTCAGCGGGATGTCGCACTTGACCCGGCGCAGCACCTCGGACCGGGTGAGGCCGAACCGGCGAGCGATGAGCCGGTCCGGGCGTACCGGCACCGGATCCTCGAAGGTGACGTCCACCTGGACCGGCCACCGGTCCAGCGGCACCGTGGGCGCGTCCAGCGTCCACGCGTCCGTCCAGTCCAGGGTGAAGCGGCAGCGCCGGGCGAACGCCGGATCCAGCAGTGTGGCCGCCACCAGGGCGGGATCGTTGACGTGGTGGCCGTGCAGTTCGGCGGGATCGAACGAGCTGACGGTCGCCCGCTCCCGGACGGTGAGCTTGACGGTGCGGTCGCAGGACACGCACCGGACGAGCAGCCACACGTCCAGCAGCTTGCCGTTGGCGTTGACGCGGAACCGGCCCTTGGCGGCGGTGGCCGACTCCGCCCGGCAGACGGCGCAGCGCAGCGACAGCAGCGGAAGGCGGGTCCGGCGTACGACCCAGGGCAGCACGATATGCGGTTGGGATGACATGGAGACCTGATCTCTGAAGACCTGACGCGAGGCCGATCACGCGCGGCCTCGGACGCTGTGGCCGGGCGCGCGAGGGCAGCCCGGGGAGCCGGCGCGCGACGGCCGGCTACAGGCGTGGGGAACGTGTCAGGTTCTAGAGAGCAGGAGGGGTCACGCGGAGTCGTCCTTCTTCGCTGCGACAGGAGTGCGGGAAACGTACGGGACGTCCGGAACCGCTCTCAACCCGTTTTCCGGCGCCGGTGCGGTGCGGCGCCCGTCACTTCACTCACTAAAAGTTTGCACTGTCTGCAAGATCGCTCGTAGTGTCGTCGCGTGACCCCGGATCAGAGCCGTCCCGGCCTGCGTGACCGCAAGAAGCGCCAGACCCGCGCCGCCCTCAGCGCCGCCGCGCTGCGCCTGGTCGCCGAACGCGGCCTGGACCAGGTGACGGTGGAGGAGATCAGCGAGGCCGCCGACGTGTCGGCCCGCACCTTCTTCAACTACTTCCCCAGCAAGGACGAGGCGCTGCTCGGCGACCAGCCGACCGACCGCGAGGTGCTTGCCGCCCGCATCGTCGCCGCCCCGCCGGAGCTGTCCGCGTTCGACGCGCTGCGGCTGGCCTTCGACGACGTGGTCGAGGCCGTCGAGGCCGACCGCGAGGTGTGGCTGCTGCGCCTGCGGGTGATCGCGGCGAACCCGTCGCTTCTTCCGCGGCTGATCAGCGGCAACGCCGAGACCGAGCAGGTGATCGTCGCGGCGGTGGCCGCCCGGCTGGGCGTCGACCCGTGCCACGGCCACCCGACGCTCGTCACCACTGTTGCCGGCGCGGTCTTCCGCACGGCCCTCATGCAGTGGGTCGAGCGACCCGACACGACGACGCTGCGCGAACTGACCGCCGAGGCGTTCGCCGCCGTCGCCGCCGGCCTGCCCGATCCGTACGCCTCGGCCTGAGCCGTTCCTACCGGCCGCCACCGTCGCGCGGCCGCTCGCCCGTGCACACGACAAGGAGTTCGATGACCACCGCCACTGTTCCGCCCGCCGAGACGGGTACGCGGATGTCACGCCGGGAGGTCCTCCAGGCGTTGTCCGGCCTGATGGTCGGCATGTTCGTGGCGATCCTCGCCTCGACGGTGGTGGCGAACGCGCTGCCCCGGATCATCGCCGACCTCGACGGCAGCCAGACCGTCTACACCTGGATCGTCACCAGCGAGCTTCTCGCGATGACCGCGACGGTGCCGCTGTGGGGCAAGATGGCCGACCTCTACAGCAAGAAGCTGCTCATCCAGCTTTCCCTCGGCCTGTTCGTGGCCGGTTCGCTCGTCGCCGGGTTCACCCCGAACGTCGAGGTGCTGCTGCTCAGCCGGGTCATCCAGGGCATCGGCGCGGGCGGCATGACCGCGCTCGCCACGATCGTCATGGCGGCCATGATCCCGCCGCGGGAGCTGGGCCGGTACGCCGGCATCTTCGGCGCCGTGTTCGGTGTCGGCACTATCGCCGGCCCGCTGATCGGCGGTGTCCTGGTCGACACGTCCTGGCTCGGCTGGCGCTGGTGTTTCCTGATCGGGGTGCCGTTCAGCCTGCTGTCCATCGCGCTGCTGCAGAAGACGCTGCACCTGCCGGTGGTGCGCCGCAAGGTCCGCATCGACTGGCTCGGCGCCCTCCTGATCACCTCGGGCGTGTCCACGCTGCTGATCTGGTCGTCGCTGGCGGGCAACAAGTTCGACTGGGCGTCCGGCTGGACCGCGCTGCTGGTCGGCGGCGGGCTGGCGCTGCTCGCGCTCGCCGTGTTCGTCGAGTCCCGCACCGAGGAGCCGATCATCCCGCTCGGCATCTTCCGTAACCGCACCGTCAGTCTCACCACGATCGCGAGCATCCTCGTGGGCGTGGCGATGTTCGGCGGCACCGTGTTCCTGTCGCAGTACTTCCAGACCTCGCTGGGCAAGTCGCCGACCGCGGCCGGCCTGATGAGCCTGCCGATGGTCCTCGGCCTGCTGGTCTCCTCGACGGTGGCGGGTCAGCTGATCACCAAGTACGGCCGCTGGAAGATGTTCCTGGTCGCCGGCGCCGCGGTGATGACGGTCGGCATGCTGCTGCTGAGCACCATCGACGCGAACACCAGCGTGCCGGTGCTGTCGGTGCACATGGCGGTGCTGGGTGTCGGCGTCGGCATGCTCCTGCAGAACCTGGTGCTGGCCGCGCAGAACGACGTGCCGGCCGCCGAACTCGGCGCGGCCACCTCGGTGCTGACGTTCTTCCGCAGCATGGGCGGCGCGGTCGGCGTCAGCGCGCTCGGCGCGGTCCTGGCGAACCGGGTGACCTCGCTGACCGTGGAGCGGCTGGGGCCGATCGCGGCCGGCGGCGGTTCGGCCGAGGTGCCGGACCTGTCCGCCCTGCCGGAGCCGGTGCTGCGGATCGTGCAGGACGTCTACGGCATCGCCACGTCGGAGATGTTCCTCATCGGCGCGCCGTTCGCGCTGCTCGCCCTGATCGTCGTGCTGTTCATCAAGGAGAAGCCGCTGAACACGCTCAGCGGCGACGAGCGCCGGGCCCGCGAGGAGGCGGCTGCCGCCGCCGGCATGCACTGACCGCGTCCGGTCGAGCGTGAAGGGCCGCCCCCGGGAACACCGGGGGCGGCCCTTCCTCGCGTACGGTCAGCGTTCGGTGCGGTCGTTGATCTCCGTGCCGGACTCGCCGGGCATGGCGCCGATCGACTCCTCGGCGGCCCGGCCGCCGGTGCTCTCGTCGCCCTGCTTCAGCGAGCTGCGGGGCAGCCCGGCCAGGTGGGCCGGGTCCTCGATCGGCTGGGGCGGCCACTGGTCCTGCGTACCGTCGGTCACCCCGGCGCGGCGCAGCGCCTCGACCAGTTGGTCCGGCGACAGGCGGTCGACCTCCTGTATCCCGGCCCCGCGCGCAATCGCCTGCAGTGTCTTCAGGTCTTCGCTCACGAATGTCTCGGCCATGCCCGAGCCTTCCCGGCGCTCAAGACAAGGAAACCCGGCCGGCGCCCCGGCCTGCCTGCCCTCCGTCGATCATGACGTTGTGCCGGGCAAACCGGACACGGAACGCCGTCAACCTCATGATCGACCCGAAATGAGAGGTCTGGTCAGCGGCGGGCGGGTTTGCGGTCGGGGCGCGGGCGGTCCCGTTCCGGGTCGACGCCCACCTGCACGGCGAACGCCGGGTCCACGGCGAGCAGCGGCCGGGGGCCGAACAGGGCCATCCCGGTCAGCAGCGTGTCGGTGTCCCGGCCCTGCCAACCCGGGCGGCGCTCCGGGTCCAGGTCGGCGTGCTCGCGGCGCAGCCGCCGCAGCAACCGGCGGGCGGCGGCGCCGGTCTCCGGCACCTCGGTCAGCCACCAGCCACCCAGCGCGGTGGCCAGGCAGCACAGCAGCAGCCCGGCGACCGAGGCCGGGCCGCCCGCCGAGCGCCCCTCGACCGCGCTGTCCACCAGCCGGGTCAGTCCGACCGCGGCGACCGCGAACAGCGGCACCGTGCCCAGCGCGATCCGCCGCCGCTGCCCGGGGGTGAGCAGCCAGCCGTCGCGGACCAGCCGCCCGACCGTACGGCGCAGCGCCCGGCCCACTGCGGGATCGGCGAGCACCGCCGCCCAGGTCTGCGGGCGGCGCAGCGCGGTGTGCAGGGCGCGCACCAGCGCGGGGGCACCGGCCGGGGGCGGCCCCTGCGCGTGCAGGGTGGCGAGTTCGCCGACGTCGACCCCGCCCGCGCGGCGCAGCGCGGCCACCCCGACCTGGCAGGCCAGCAGCGCCCGGTCGGTCAGGTACGCCAGCTCGACCCGGTCGGGTGTCGCACCGCGGGTACGGCGGCCGGTCAGTTCGCGTACCGCCACGGCGATCACGACTGCCACGGCGACCGCGCCGAGGTAGTCGAGGAGGAAGATCGGCCCGCTGACTCCCCAGAGCATGGCGGCAAGTATCTCAGGAGCCGTGGCGTACCTCGGTGTCCCAGATCTGTGACCACGGACGCCGCAGGCCCCGGGCGAGGAAGATCGGCTCGCCGTTCTCGTCGTTGTCGACGTCGGCCCGCTGGTCGACCCGGCCCACCTCGGTGACCTCGGTGAACCAGGCACGCAGCGGCTCCGGCCGGGACCAGCCGACGACGATCACCACGTCGGCGTCGTCGGGCGGCCGGCCGAACGTGGCCATGCTGTTGTGCCCGGAGTACGCGCGGGGCAGGCCCCGGGCCGGACCGTAGCGGGCCAGCGCCCCGGCCTCGCCGTAGTTACCGGTCAGCACCACGGCCCGGTCGCGCTCGGCCGGCGGCAGCGCGCGGTGCACGGCGGCCACCGAGTCGGCGAACTCGGGCCAGCCGATGGTCTCGCCCGCGTCGTAGTTGACAGCGACCACGAACCCGGGCAGCCGGTCGGCCGGCAGCGTGGGCAGCAGCAGCACCGCGCTGCTCGCCGCCATCAGCACGGCGGCTGTGACCAGCAGCGCCTGCCGGCCCCGGGCCGCGCCCCGCTGCGCCCACGCGACGACCGGCACCACCCCGGCGGCGGTGAGCACCAGCAGCAGCGGCGCGTCGTAGTAGCCCTTGCCACCGGCCACCACCACGATCGCGACCACCACCAGCCACGCCCAGGCCAGCGACCGGTACGCCGCCCAGGACGGTCGGCGCAGCAGCGCCACCAGCCCGGCTACCCACACCGGAACCGCGAACGGGCTGATGATCAGGAACTGGAGCACCACCGCGTCGATCCGGCCGCTGTAGGAGCTGTCGCCGTCGGCGATCGACGCGGCGACGTCGAGCTGCGGGAAGCCGTGCGCGGCCTGCCACACCGCGTACGGCACGGCGAGCAGCGCGGCGATTCCCGCACCGGCGAGCACCCACCGGTCCCGCAGCAGCCGGCGCGGCCCGACGATCAGCAGACCCGCGACCAGGCCCACGCCGAGAAGCGCGGGCAGCGGCTTGTTGAGCAGGCCGACGCCGAGCGCGAGCCCGGCGCCGAGCGCCCACCGGGTGTCGCCGGTGCGCAGCATCCGCACCACGCACAGCGCGGCGGCCAGCCACACCAGCAGGTCGACGCTCGTGGTGCTGAGCAGGTGACCGCCGGCCAGCACGATGCCCGAGGCGGCGGCGAGCACCGCCGCGGCCGTCTGGGCGACGCGGCCGGCACCGAACTGCCGGGCGATCGCGGCGACCAGGACCACCGCCGCGCCGCCGATGAACGCCGACGGGGTACGCAGCACCACCAGGTTGCCCGGCGCGATCGTGTCGGCCAGCCGCGCCAGGGCCGGCACGAGAGGCCCCTGGTCGACGTAGCCCCAGTCGAGCTGCCGGCCGCACAGCAGGAAGTACAGCTCGTCGCGGTGGTAGCCGTAGCGGGCGGCCAGCGACAGCAGCACGACGGTGAGGACCGCGCCCACCACCAGGGGCGCGGCGGTACGCGGACCGGCGGGCGGCGGGCCACCGGATGCGGCGGCCTCGCTCCGATCGATGTCGGCGACTGATTCGGCCACCCGTCCATGATGGCCCCGGGGGGTGGTCCGCCGATGCCCCGCCGCCCTCGGCCGGGTGGACGGAAACCGGTGGCCGGACGGCCGGGGCGGCGGCTAGCGTGCGCGCCGATGCTGATTCGTGACTACACCGACGCCGACTGGGCCCAGGTCCGGCCGATCCTCGCCGAGATCATCACCGCCGCCGACACGTTCCCGTACGACCCGCGGTGGCCGCCGGAGACGGTGCGCGAGGTGTGGGTGGAGCGCCCGCCGGGGCGTACCTCGGTCGCGGTGGACCGCGACGGCGCGGTGCGCGGCACCGCGAAGATGGGCCCGAACCGGCCCGGGCCGGGGTCGCACGTGGCGACGGCGAGTTTCATGGTCGCGGCGGACGCTCGCGGCCGGGGTGTGGGCCGAGCGCTGTGCGAGGAGGCCCTGGACTGGGCCCGGCGGCAGGGTTTCGCCGCGATGCAGTTCAACGCCGTGGTGGAGACCAACACGGCGGCGGTGGAACTGTACCGGCGGCTCGGCTTCACGGTGATCGGCACCGTGCCGGAGGCGTTCGCGCACCCGGAGCGGGGACGGGTCGGGCTGCACGTGATGCACCGGCGGCTGTGAGCGCGGCCCGGGAGTGTCGGTGGCCGGGGCTAGGTTGACCGGGACCGTCACCACCCGAGGAGTCGCCATGACCACGCTCACCGGCCGTCCGCACACCGCGTTGCTCGTCGTCGACGTGCAAAACGGTGTGGTGGGCGGCGCCCACGACCGTGACCGCGTGGTCGCCACCATCGCCGGTCTGGTCGACCGGGCCCGCGACGCCGCCGTCCCGGTGGTGTGGGTGCAGCACCGCAGCGACGACCTGCCGCCCGACAGTGAGCAGTGGCGGATCGTGCCGGAGCTGTCGCGCCGCGACGACGAGCCGCTGGTGCACAAGGCGTACGGCGACTCCTTCGAGGACACCGACCTGGAGCCGGTGCTCGCCGCCGCCGGGGTGGGCCGGCTGGTCGTGACCGGCGCGCAGACCGACGCGTGCATCAGGTCGACGCTGCACGGGGCGTTCACCCGCGGCTACGACGCCACGCTCGTCGCCGACGCGCACACCACCGAGGACCTGTCCGCCTACGGCGCGCCGCCGCCCGCGCAGGTGATCGCCCACACCAACCTCTACTGGAGTTTCCAGACCGCTCCGGGGCGCACCGCCGGCACCGTCGAGGCCGCCGAGGTGGACTTCGCGGCCTGACCTGCCGGGACGCACCGGTCGCGCCGGTCGGTGTCGGGGACCGGCCGGGCCGCCGTCCGCCGTGGCGACCCGGGAAGCGGCGGCCGGAAAACGCCTCGCCGGATCCGGCGGGTTGCTGACAGGCTGCCCGCCATGACCGCTCAAGCCCTCGCCGGGGCGCTCGCCGACGAGCGCCGCCGGACCGTGTTCGCCGCGATCGTGCTGGGCGCCCGGGACGTGCCGGCCGTGGTGGCCCGTACCGGCCTGCCCGCCCGCGACGCCGCAGTGGCCGTCCGCCGTCTCACCGACGCCGGGGTGCTCACCGACGACGGGGACGGGCTGCGGGTCGACGCCGGGCGGCTGCGCGAGTTCGCGCGGGCCGGTGCGGCATCCCCGGCGGCGCCGGCCGCGAATCCGCGCGAGACGATCCTGCGCACGTTCCTGCGCGACGGCGCGCTGACCCGGCTGCCCGCGCAGCGGGGGCGCCGCCGCGTGCTGCTGGAGCACATCACCGAACGCACCTTCGAACCCGGGCGGCGCTACCCGGAACGGGAGGTGGACGACGCGCTGCGCCGCTGGTGCGAGGGCGGCGACGCCGACCACGTGACGCTGCGCCGCTACCTGATCGACGACATGCTGCTCACCCGCGAGCAGGGCGTCTACTGGCGGACCGGCCCGTGACGGGCTGGAGCACGCAGGTCGTGCGCCCGGACGGGCCGGACGCGGCGCTGATGCTGCGCGAGTACATGGCGGAGATGGTGCGCCGCTGGTACGGCCGTCCGGAGCGGCCCGGCGAGGTGGACGCCGCGCTGGCCGAGGACCCGAGCGACGACCTGGCCCCTCCCATCGGGCTGCTGGTGCTCGCCCGCCGCGACGGCCGGCTCGCCGGGTGCGCCGGGCTGAGGTGGCAGCCGGGATGGGCCGAGCTGACCCGGGTGTACGTGCGCCCGGAGCACCGGGGCACCGGGGGCGGGGCGGCGCTGATCGCCGCGATCGAGGCGTACGCGACCGGCGGCGGGGCGACGCGGATCCGGCTGGACACCCGCTCGGACCTGGTCGAGGCGCGTGCCCTGTACGCCCGGCACGGCTACCGGGAGATCCCCGCGTTCACCAGCGGCCCGTACGCCCAGCACTGGTTCGAGAAGGCGCTCGCGGGACGAGTTGACGACGCGGCGCAGGCGCGCTAAAACAGAACCAGGAACGTGAGTCACCCGGACTCAACTTGAGACCTTGGGTCAGGAGAACCGAGGAGGCAAGAGTCATGTTGATGCGTACCGACCCGTTCCGCGAGATCGACCGGATCGCCGAGCAGTTCTTCGGCACCACCGCCCGGCCCGCCGTGATGCACCTCGACGCGTACCGCGACGGTGACCACTTCTACGCGGCGTTCGACCTGCCCGGCGTGGACCCGGACAGCATCGACTGCACCGTCGAGCGCAACGTGCTGACCGTCCGCGCCGAGCGCCGCCGTCCCACCGGCGAGAACGTCGAACTGGTCGCCGCCGAGCGCCCGATGGGCACGTTCACCCGGCAGCTGTTCCTGGGCGACACGCTCGACACCGACCGGCTGGAGGCCGGCTACGACAACGGCGTGCTGACGCTGCGCATCCCGATCGCCGAGCGCGCCAAGCCGCGCCGGATCACTGTGAGCACGCCCGCCGAGAGCAACGGCCACCGTCAGCTCACCACCGCCTGAGCACGTCACGCCCGAAGCGGGGGAGGCCGGAGCGCCGGCCGACCCCCTTCGGCGTACCGGCGGTCAGCGCGCCTCGTCGCCAAACACCCCGCCGGCTGAGAACCTTTCTCACATGCTTCGCCCCGAGGTGCTGCCCCGCGCCCGCCCCGCCGCCCTGCCCGCCGGCCCGGCCGACGTCACCGAGGCGTGGCTGCGCAACCGGCGGCTGTCCGAGCACACCCGCGACGCGTACCGCCGCGACGTCACCGGATGGCTGACCTGGTGCGCCGAACAGGCAGTCGACCCGCTGCGGGCCACCTTCCTCGACGTCAACACCTACGGCCGGGAACTGGAGTCCACACCCCGCGGCCGCGCCGGCCGTCCGCTCACCCCGGCCACCGTCGCGCGGCGGCTGTCCGCGCTGTCGAGCTGGTACGACTTCCTGGTCAAGCTGGGCGCGGTGCCCGCCAACCCGGTGTCGGCGGCGGACCGGCCGCGCGTCGACCGGGACCACTCCGCCACCGTCGGCCTGACCCCCGACGAGGTGGACGCGCTGATCGCCGCCGCCGAGGCCGACACCGGCCCGGCCGCCGCCCGCAACCGGGCCGCCGTCGCGCTGCTGGCCGACCTGGGGCTGCGGGTGGGGGAACTGGTCGCGCTGGACGTGTCCGACCTGGGCACGGAGCGCGGTCACCGCAGCATCCGCTTCGTCGGCAAGGGCGGCAAGGTACGCCGGCGCGCGCTCACCCCGGGCACCGCGTACGCGGTCGACGCCTACCTGGCCGTACGGGCCGCCGCGCAGGGTGTCACCGTGCCGGAGCTGACCGGTCCGCTGCTGGTCACCGCCACCGGCGGCCGGTTGGACCGGCACGCCGTGTTCCGGCTGGTGCGCCGCCTCGCGCAGCGGGCCGGGATCGCCGCGTGGGCGAAGTTGTCGCCGCACTCGCTGCGTCACGCGTTCGCCACCACGGCCCGCTCCGAGGGGGTGCCGCTGGAGGACGTGCAGGACGCGATGGGGCACGCCGATCCGCGTACCACCCGCCGCTACGACCGGGACCGGCACAACCTGGACCGGGATCCGGCGTACGCGATCTGGGCGGCGCGGGCCCGCCGCCGCGGCTGACCGCCACCAGCCGCGCAGCGGGCCGCGGAGCACTGCGGCCGGCTGCGCGCCGACCGGTCAGCCCTGGGGGCGGGGGCAGAGGCAGAACGGCTGCCCGATCGGGTCGAGCAGCACGGTCCACCGCTCGCCGCCGGGCTGGAACTCGGGCCGGGTCGCGCCGGCCGCCACCAGGTCCTTCTCCGCGACCGCCACGTCGTCGACGTAGAGGTCCAGGTGGTAACGCTTGTCGCCGCTCTCGTCCGGCCACGCCGGCGGCGTGTAGCCGGGCACCAGGCCGAACCCGATCGCCGGGCCGTCCTTGACGATCATGGCGTACTCGGCCTCGCTGTGGGTTATCTCCCATCCCAGCGCCTTGGCGTAGAAAGCGGCGTGCGCGGCCGGGTCGGAGCTGTCGATACTGATCATGGCGATGTCGGCATGAGCTGTCATGCGGACAGTCTGCCGCCGATGCCCGCCGTTTGCTGTCCGGTACGAGCGCGCGTCGCAACCGGCTGCGCGTCACCGTCCGGTTGCCTACCGTCGACAGTGATGGGCAGGCAGCGGGAGTGGCACCACACGGCCCGGCGTCGCCGCCCGCTACGCGCGGGCGTGCTGATCGCCGGTCTCGGCGTGGGCACCTGCCTGATCGGGGTGGCCGGGCTCGCGGCGTGGAACGCGCAGGTGGTGTTCCAGGCCGACGGGCCGGTGCGGGAGACCGCCGACGGGTTCTTCCGCGACGTCGCGGCCGGTGACACCGACGCGGCGTACGAGCGGCTGTGCGCCGAGGCCCGGGGCAGGTGGAGCAAGTCGGGCTTCGGCAGTTGGGTGCGGACTCCTCCGCAGGTCAGCGGCTACGAGATCGTCGACGTGTCGGTGGCGACCCGATCGGGCCGGCCGCGCGGCACGGTGCTCGTGCGGATCAACCGGGACGGCGGCGGCAGCGAGGAGCGGGAGCTGCCTGTGGTGCCGGAGGGCGGCGGCTGGCGGGTGTGCGGAGATCCGTTCTGACGCTCAGGCACGCGGGCCGAGGTCCCCGGAGCGGTAGTGGCGCCGGCACAGCACCTGGTAGCGCACGTCGGCGGTGTCCACGGTGTCGCCGATGACGACCTGCGCGCCCTCGCGGACCACCCGGCCGCCGACCACGCGGGCGTTGAGCAGCCCCTCCCGGCCGCACCAGCACAGCACCTCGACCTGGATGCGGGCCACCTCGTCGGCCAGTTCGAACAGCCGCTGCGCCGCGGGGAACAGGCAGGAGCGGAAGTCGGTCGCCAGGCCGAAGGCGTAGACGTCGACGTCGAACCGGTCGACCAGCTCGGCCATCTGCTCGATGTGTTCGAGGTTGTAGAACGAGGCCTCGTCGCAGATCAGGTAGTCCACGCGTACCCCCTCGGCCCACGCGTCGCGGACCAGGACGCGCAGGTCGAGGTCGTCGGTGACCTCGACGGCCTCGTGGGCCAGGCCGATGCGGGTGGTGACCTGCGGGCCCAGCGAGCGGTCGATGCGGGTGGTGACCAGGCCGCGGCGGCCCTGCCGGGCGTGGTTGTGGTTCATCTGCAACGCCATGGTGGACTTGCCGCAGTCCATCGGCCCCCAGAAGAACTTGAGCGCGGCGGCGTGCAGCGGCCGGCCGTCGACGCCGCGGGCGGCGGCGCAGCCGGCGGCCCGGTCGTCGCCGGGCCCCGGCAGGGGGCGGGCCAGGCAGGTGGGGGCGGCGTCGTCGGTCACGTCGGGGCAGCCTAGTCCATCGACGCCGCCTGATCAGGCCCCCGATGATCCACGGGGGCGCGGCGGGTCAGAGCACCCGGGGCGGGGTGTTCCCGGCGGCGATGATGGCCCGGCGCATCGGCACGGCGGCCAGCAGCGCGAAGCCGACCACGAAGAAGATCAGCAGCGACACCAGGCCCACCCGGTACGACGAGGTCAGCTGGAAGACCAGGCCGAACGCCAGCGGGCCGAGCCAGCTGGTGCCCTTGTCGCTGATCTCGTAGAAGCCGTAGTACTCGCCCTCCTTGCCGGCCGGGATGAGCTGGCTGAACAGCGACCGGCTCAGCGCCTGGCTGCCGCCGAGCACCAGGCCGATGCAGCCGCCGAGGATCATGAACGGCACGGGCGCCTCGGCCGGCAGCCGGAACGCGGCGATGATCACACCGGTCCAGAGCACCAGCGACAGCAGCACGGTCTTCCAGGCACCGATGCGTTTGGCGAGCGCGCCGAGGGCGAGCGCGCCGCCGAAGGCGAGGAACTGCACCAGCAGGATCGTCACGATCAGCGTGCTCTGCTCCAGCCGCAGCTCCTCGGTGCCGTACTGGCTGGCGAGGGTGATGACGGTCTGGATGCCGTCGTTGAAGACCAGGAACGCGAGCAGGAAGTACAGCGTCAGCGGGTACGTCTTGATCTCCCGCAGGGTGCGCCCGAGCTGCCGGAACCCGTCGGTGAGCACGTTGACGCCGCGGCCGCCCCGGCGGGCCGCCTCGGTCGGGTGCTCCCGCAGCCAGCGCAGCGGCACCAGGGTGAACGCGGCCCACCACACGCCTGCGGACACGATCGACCAGCGGGCCAGGTCCAGCGTGCGCTGGGCGTTGCCCTCCTCGCTGAGCATGGTGACCGCGACCAGGTTCAGCGCGAGCAGCAGGCCGCCGCCGAGGTAGCCGATGGCCCAGCCGCGGCTGGAGATGCCGTCGCGCTCGTCGGGACCGCCGAGTTGCGGCAGGAACGAGTTGTAGACGACCACGGCGGCGCCGAAGGAGATGTTCGCGATCAGGAACAGCGCGCCGCCGAGCAGGTAGCGCTCGCCGGTGACGAACGCGAACGCGATGGTCGCGCCGGCGCCGGTGAACGCCGCGGCGGCGAGCAGCCGCTTCTTGTGCGCCGACCGGTCGGCGATCGCGCCGATCACCGGCAGCACGAACACGGTGAGGAAGACCGACAGCGAGATCAGGTACGGGTAGAACGAGCCGGCGGCGACCTTGATGCCCAGCGGGTACACCGCGCCGTCGCAGCTGTCCGCGCCCAGCTCGCAACCGGCGGCGAGTTCGGTGACCGTGGTGAGGAACGGCCCGAGGAAGACCGTGATGACTGTGGTCTGGAACGCGGAGTTCGCCCAGTCGTAGAAGTACCAGCCGGTGCGCTCGCGGCGGGTGCTGCCCGGTCCGGCGGGGTCGGCGACGGCGGGGGTGACCGTATCGGCCATCGGGGGTCGTCCTCGGGGGCTCAGGCGGCCCAGTGGCCGCGACTGCGATAGACGTCACGGAGCACGCTGACGTGATCGGTCATGATGCCATCCACACCAAGATCAAGTAAGTGGTGCATCTGGGCGGGATCGTCGATCGTCCAGACGTGCACCTGCAACCCGATCCGGTGGCAGTACGCGAGGAACCGCCGATCGGCCACCGGCACCCGCCCGAAGGCGACGGGCACCTGCGCGGCCACCACCGACGGGGGCAGCCGTAGCAGCCGTCCGTGCAGCGAGGCCAGCCGCAGCCGGGCCACGCCGCGCATGCCGAGGCTGGTGGCGACCTTCGGTCCCGCCAGCGCCCGCAGCCGGGCCAGCCGGGCGTCGCTGAACGAGGCGAGCAGCACCCGCCCGCCCGCGCGGACCCGGGTGACCGTGGCGACGGTGGGCGCCACGCCGCCGTCGGACTTCACGTCGATGTTGAACCGCACCTGCGGCCAGGCGCCGAGCACCTCGTCCAGGCGGGGCACCAGGGCGGCGCCGCCGACGCGTACCGAGGCCAGGTCGGCCCAGCGCAGATCCGCGATGCGACCCGGCTCGCCGGTGACCCGGCGCAGCGTCGGGTCGTGGAAGACCACCGGTACGCCGTCGGCGGTGGCGTGCACGTCGGTCTCCACGTACCGGTAACCCAGGGCGACGGCACGGGCGAACGCGGCGGCGGTGTTCTCGTCGCCGTCGGCCGCGCCGCCGCGGTGGGCGAACGCCAGCGGCGCGGGCGCGTCGAGGTAGCCGTGACGGGGCTGCACGCGGGCAGTATGCCCGGCCCGGGTGGCGCAGACATGGCCGGGCGGTGAAATTACCTATCGTTCCCCATCATCGCTAAGATAGGGTGCGATGAGTAACGACATGTACTCGGTGGAGCAGGTCGCTGACCTGCTCGGCCTGCACGTGCGCACCGTGCGCGGCTACATCCGCTCCGGGCGGCTGCGGGCCACGCGGATCGGCAAGCAGTACCGGATCACCCGCGCGGACCTGGACGCGCTGACCGGCCGGCCGGCGCCGCCCTCGGTGCCGGCGGCGGAGGTGTCGAGCGTCGTGCGGCTCGACGGCGTCGACCGGGCCGCCGTCGACCGGCTCGCCACGCTGGTGCTGGCCGGTGTGAACACCCACCACGACCCGGACCGTCCGCTGCGCGTGCAGACGGTCCACGACGAGGAGCGGCACCGCATGACCATCATGATCCTGGGCGATCTCACCGCCACCGCCGACCTGCTGCGCCTGCTCGACGGGGTGCTCGACGGCGGCAACGGCCTGCTCGGCGGCGGGGAGCACAGCCGTGGCTGACCTGATGCAGGAGCGCGCCGGCGAGCAGGTGCTGGTCTGCGACCCGGACGGCCCGCCGATCGCCACCGAGCGCGACGCGCTGGACCTGATCGGCGCGGCGTTCCTCGGCGCGACTGTGGTCGCGGTGCCGGCCGAGCGGCTCGACCCCGACTTCTTCACGCTCGGCACCCGCTTCGCCGGCGACGTGATGCAGAAGTTCGTCAACTACCGGCTGCGCCTGGCGATCGTCGGTGACATCTCCGCCCACCTGGAGCGCAGCGACGCGTTGCGCGCGCTGGTGGCCGAGTCGAACCGGCACGACCAGGTGTGGTTCGTCCCGGACCTGGCCGCACTCGACGACCGGCTGCGCACCACCCCCTGACCCACCCTGCCCGCCCCGCCCTCGCCTCGCTGATCTTGCACTTGCGGCCCCTCGTCGGGGGCGTTTGGCCGGGTTTGCCGGGGCACCAATTGCAAGATCGACGGCGGAGTAGCGGGCCGCGGGGTCGGGTCGGGTGCGGGCAGGGGGCGCCGGGTCAGCCGGACTGGCTGCTGGGTTCGGTGCCTGCGCCGCGGGTTCCGGGTGGCGGGTAGGGCCGGTCCGCGAGCAGCCGGGCCAGGTGGGCGCTGTTGAGCGCCAGCGCGGCGGTGGTGCGGCCGGTCGTGTCGGGTTTGGGGCGGGCGTCGACGTAGTCGGTCTTGTGCAGCGCCTCCCCGACCCAGTAGGTGGCCCCGGCGGCCGGGCAGGTGAACCCCACCTCGTTGAGGGCCTGCTGCACCTCGGCGATGGTGTGGTGCGCGCCGTCCTCGTTGCCGACCACGGCCACCCCGCCGACCTTGCCGTAGGTGCGCAGGCGGCCCTGGTCGTCGGTCTCGGACAGCTCGGCGTCCAACCGTTCGAGGACCATCTTGGTCACCGACGAGGGCTGACCGAGCCAGATCGGCGTGGCGATGATCAGGATCTGGGCGGCGAGCAGCTTGGCGCGGATGCCGGGCCAGCCGTCGCCGTCGCCCTCGTCGACGGAGACCCCGAAGCGCACGTCGTGGTCGACCACCCGGACGATCTCGCCGTCGACACCCTGCTCGGCCAGCGCGTCGAGCACCTCCTGACCGAGCACCTGTGAACTGGACGTCGCCGGGGAGCGCTTCAGGGTGCAGTTGAGAACGAGTGCTCGGACAGCGGTCATGACCAGGTCCTCTCCACCTGAAGGGGCGCGAGGACTTGATACCCGCCACCGGCGCCGGGATGCGTCAGCCGGCGCGGTGGCGACGGTGGGCGCGGGCGGTGTCGACCGGCCGGCCCGGGTCGACGTGGCGCGGCCGGTCCGGCTCGTCGGGGCGCAGCGGCACCAGGTCGTCGGTGATCGCGTCGATGATCCGGTCGGTGGCCTGCCGGGCCGCGCCGGGGGAGCCCGACCGCAGGTCGTCCAGCGGCACCGGGGCGCCGAAGTGCACCCGGATGGCGGGCCGGCGGACGATCGCCCGGGCTGTCGCGCGCAGCATGCCCTTGGGCGCCCGGTAGGGGAGCACCTCGTGCGAGCCCCACTGGGCGACCGGGACCACGGCGGCGCCGCTGGCGAAGGCGAGCCGGGCGGCGCCGGTCTTGCCCCGCTCGGGCCACATGCCCGGGTCGAGCCCGATGCGTCCCTCCGGGTAGACCACCACCACCGAGCCGCCGGCCACGGCCTCGGCGGCGACCTCCAGTGACCGGTGCACCGCGGAGGTGCCCCGGTCGACGCGGATGTGCCCGGCGCGGCGCATCAGCGACCCGATCACCGGGGCGCGGAACAGACCGCCGGTGGCCATGATCCGGGGCGCGACGCGCCGGACCCGGCAGGCGGCGGCGAGCACCACCGGGTCGAACGGGCTGATGTGGTTGGCGGCCAGGACCAGCGGGCCGTGGCGCAGCGCGTCGGGCACGTCGCCGGTGACCTCCAGCCGGCCGACCAGCCCGACGACGGCGCGGGCGAGCGTCTGCGCGCTCCGCCACAGCAGCGGCGCGCGCCAGGGGGTGCTGTTCATCAGTGCTGGATGTTCCCACGCGCGGGCACGGGTCGGGGAGCCGGTGGGGGTCCTCCGGCAAGGTGATCAGGGTCATTGGTCCCGGGCCGGGTGGGGCCCTGCGGCCCTGCTGCTTTCGCTACGACGCCGAGTAGTATCTACTACGTCTCGTAGTATGCGCAGCTGGGGGTTTCAGGTGGACGCGTTGGACGTCGCCCGCTGGCAGTTCGGTGTCACCACCGTCTACCACTTCTTGTTCGTGCCGTTGACCATCGGCCTGTCCGTGCTGGTGGCGATCCTCCAGACCATGTGGCACCGCACCGGCAACGAGCGGTACCTCAAACTCACCAAGTTCTACGGCAAGCTCTTTCTGATCAACTTCGCGATGGGTGTGGTCACCGGCATCGTGCAGGAGTTCCAGTTCGGCATGAACTGGAGTGACTACTCCCGCTTCGTCGGTGACATCTTCGGCGCGCCGCTGGCCATCGAGGCCCTGGTGGCGTTCTTCCTCGAATCCACGTTCATCGGCCTGTGGATCTTCGGCTGGGACCGGCTGCCCAAGCGCCTGCACCTGGCCGCGATCTGGGCCGCCGCGATCGGCACCAACCTGTCGGCGTACTTCATCCTCGCCGCCAACTCGTTCATGCAGAACCCGGTCGGGTTCCGGATCAACCCGGAGAGTGGCCGTGCCGAGCTGACGGACTTCGTCGCCGTGCTCACCAACAAGGTCGCCCTGGTGACCTTCCCGCACACCCTGGCCGGCGCGTTCCTGGTCGCCGGGTCGCTGATGGTCACCGTCGGCCTGTGGCACGTGATGCGCAACCGCGACAGCGCCGACACCGGCGCGTACCGCTTCGCCACCAAGCTCGGCTCCTGGGTCGTCCTGATCTCCTCGGCGCTGGTCATCCTCACCGGCGACATCCAGGGCAAGATCATGACCGAGGTGCAGCCGATGAAGATGGCCGCCGCCGAGGGCCTCTACACCACCGAGAGCCCCGCCTCGTTCTCCGTGTTCACCGTCGGCAGCCTCGACGGCAGCCGCGAGCTGTTCGCCGTCAAGATCCCGTACCTGCTGTCGTTCCTCGGCACCGGCGACCCCAACGGCACCGTGCAGGGCATCAACGACCTGCAGGCCCAGTACGCCAGCCAGTACGGCCCCGGCAACTACGCCCCGATCATCCCGGTCACCTACTGGAGCTTCCGCTTCATGATCGGCTTCGGGCTGGCCGCCGCCGCGATCGCGCTGCTGGTGCTGTGGAGCCAGCGCAAGGGCCGCACCCCGACCAGCAAGTGGCTGCTGCGGGCCGGCCTGGTCATGCCCGTGCTGCCGCTGCTCGCAAACTCCTTCGGCTGGATCTTCACCGAGATGGGCCGCCAGCCGTGGATCGTCTTCGGCGAGATGCTCACCCGCGACGGCGTGTCCCGCAGCGTCTCCCTGACCGAGGTGCTCACCTCGTTCACCGCGTTCACCCTCATCTACGCCGTCCTCGCGGTGGTCGAGTTCAAACTGCTGGTCCGCTACGCCCGCGCCGGCGTACCGGACGTCACCCCCCAGTCCGACGACGACGACACCGACGACGCCGAGCGCCCGCTGGCGTTCGCCTACTGACACCCCGGAGCCCAACCGTGGAACTGACGACCGTCTGGTTTCTCCTCGTAGCAGTGCTCTTCACCGGCTACTTCATCCTCGAAGGCTTCGACTTCGGCGTCGGGATGCTGCTGCCGGTGCTCGGCCGCGACGACAGGCAGCGCCGCGTCCTGATCAACACCATCGGCCCGGTCTGGGACGGCAACGAGGTGTGGCTGATCACCGCCGGCGGCGCCATGTTCGCCGCCTTCCCCGAGTGGTACGCCACCCTGTTCTCCGGCTTCTACCTGCCGCTGCTGCTCATCCTGCTGGCCCTGATCGCCCGCGGCGTCGCCTTCGAGTACCGCCACAAGCGGCCCGAGGCGTCCTGGAAGCGCCGCTGGGACCAGGCCATCTTCTGGGGCTCGGCGATCCCGGCCGTGCTGTGGGGCGTGGCGTTCGCCAACATCTTCCGCGGCGTGCCGCTGGACGCCGACCACGAGTACGTCGGCGGCCTGCTCGACCTGCTCAACCCGTACGCGCTGCTCGGCGGCCTGACCACGCTGGGGCTGTTCCTCACCCACGGCGCGGTGTTCCTGGCGCTCAAGACCACCGGTGACATCCGGGAGCGCGCCGGCGCCCTCGCCGTGAAGCTCGGCGTCGGCACCGCCGTGGCCGCCGTGGCGTTCCTGAGCTGGTCGCTGAGCATCCGCTCCAGCGCCGCCGCCGTCGTGCTCGCCGTCGGCGCCGCCCTCGCCCTGCTCGGCGGTCTGGCCGCGGCCAAGGTACGCCGGGAGGGCTGGGCGTTCACCGGCACCGCCGTGGCGATCGCGCTGGCCGTGGCGACGCTGTTCGCCGCGCTGTTCCCGAACGTGATGCCGTCCACCCTCGACGCGGCCGGCACGCTCACCGCCACCAACGCCGCGTCCACCCCGTACACCTTGAAGATCATGACCTGGGTGGCGGTGATCTTCACGCCGATCGTGCTGGCCTACCAGGGTTGGACGTACTGGGTGTTCCGCCGCCGGATCGGGGTACAGAACATTCCGCAACACTGATCGACCTGTGGGCGCAGGGGCGCGGGGCCGGTGCGAGGGGGTCGCACCGGCCCCGCGGGGCGTTCCGGGGTCAGCGCGCCTCGCGCAGTTCCGCCAGCCGCGCCTCGATCTCGGCCAGCTCGGCGCGCAGCTTCTCCGCCTGCTGCTCGGCCTCGGCCCGCTCGGCGGCCAGGATCTGCTCCACCGCCTCCTGCACCCCTGGCACGTCCACCAGCGCCACCATCCGCAGCGCCTCGGCCGGCTTCACCACGTACGGCCGGGCCAGCGCCTTCGTGCCCTGCTGCGCGGCCACCGTCCACTCGCCCTCGGCGTAGGCCAGCGTCACGGTCAGCCCCGGCGGGGTCTTCGGCTTCGCGGCCTTCACGACCCGCTTCGCCGGCTTCGGCTCCGCCTGCGGCTGCTCGGCCTTCGGCTCCTCCCGCCGCGGCGCCGGCACCCGCGGCGTGTCCAGCACGAACTCCGGCTCCGGCGCGGCCGGCGGCTGCTCCGGTTCCGGCTTCGCCTCGGCGGCCGGCCGCCGCCCGGCACCCTTCGGGGCGATCGCCACGTCGGCGGGGGAGAACGGCAGCTCGTCGCGGCCGAACCGCACCACCACGAACTCCTCCGACGCCGCCGGGTCGGTCAGCTCCACCACCTGCCCGAGCTGCCCGGCCATCTGCCCGGCCGCCTCGGTGAACACCACCCGGGGCTTGCGGCCCGCGGCCAGCGCCTCCCGGATCCCCTGAACCTCGTCAGTGGACAAACCCTGACCCGCCATCACGCCCTCTTCCGTACACCTGTTTGACGCAGCCTTGATACCAGCCGGCTGCGACACCGCGATGATCAGCCCCCGAGGGCCCGCAGCGCCGCGTCGGCGTGCTCGTTCATGCTCAGCTCGCTGTGCACCACTGCGAGCACCCGCCGGTCCGTGCCGATCACGAACGTCATCCGCCGGGTGCTCAGCGCGCCCAGCGGCAGCCGCCGCCGCACCCCGAACGCCCGCGCCACCTCGCCGTCGACGTCGGACAGCAGCGGATAGTCGAACCCGTGCCGGCGGGAGAACTCCGCCTGCCGCTGCACCGGATCCCGGCTGATCCCCACCCGAGACGCGCCCACCGCCGCGAACTCCGCCGCCAGATCCCGGAAGTGGCAGCTCTCCGCCGTGCAGCCCCGCGTCATCGCCGCCGGGTAGAAGAACAGCACCACCGGACCGGCGGCCAGGAACTCCGACAGCCGCCGCGGCGTGCCCGTCTCGTCCGGCAGCGTGAAATCCTCGACCAGGTCACCGACACCCACCGCGTCACTCATGACGCGAGGATATGTAGACATCGGCGATCCCGCTCCGTCGTACCCGGCGAGCGGCGGGGAGGCACCGCCGCACGACGCGAAGGACCGACAGTGAAGTACGTGATCATGATCCACTCCAACCCGGAGCCGTGGGGCCACCCCACCTCCGAATACCTCGCCGCCCACCAGGAGCTGCCCGCCGAGGTACGCGACCGGCTCAACGCCGACTTCGAGCAGGTGATGACCGAGCTGCACGCCAACGGGGAACTGGTCGTCGGCGAGGCGCTCGGCGACCCCCGCACCGCCCGGCTCTACCGGTGGCGCGACGGCGCGCCGCTGGCGACCGACGGCCCGTACTCCGAGGCCAAGGAACACCTCGCCGGTTTCTTCCTCATCGACGTCGAGGACCAGGCCCGCGCCGACGCCGTCGCCGCGAAGTTCGCCGGCCCGGGGGAGACCGTCGAGCTGCGGCCCCTGATGTGGCCGGGCGGGTCCGATCAGTAACGCCCCGCCCCTCGCGGACGTGTGGCGCCGGGAGGCGCCGCACGTCCGCGCCGCGCTGCTGCGCCGCTACGGGCAACCCGACGCCTGCGAGGACGCCCTGCAGGACGCGGCGGAGGCGGCCGCCGCCCGGTGGCCGCTCACCGGCGTGCCCGACGAACCGCGGGCCTGGCTCATCCGGGTCGCCGCGCGGCGGCTGATCGACCGGATGCGCGCCGAGGAGGCCCGCAGCCGCCGCGAGCGGCTCGACGCGGTCCGGCAACCCGGCGCCGGCGTCGAACCGCCCGTCGACGACACGCCCGTGACCGGCGCCGACGACACGCTGCGGCTGCTGTTCCTGTGCTGCCACCCGGCGCTGAGCCGCCCCTCCCAGGTCGCGCTGACCCTGCGCGCGGTCGCGGGACTGCGCGTGGAGCAGATCGCCGCCGCCTACCTGGTGCCGGCCCGGACCATGACCCAGCGGCTTAGCCGGGCCCGCGCGACGCTGCGCGAGGCGGGCGCCCGGTTCACCATGCCGCCGCCGGACGCGCTGCCCGGCCGGGTGGCCGCCGTGCTGGACGTGTGCCACCTGGTGTTCAGCGAGGGCTACACCCGCACCTCCGGCGACCAGCTCCTCGACGTCGAACTCGCCGAGGAGGCGATCCGGCTCACCCGCCAGGTCCACGCCGCGCTGCCCGGCCACCACGAGGTCACCGGCGCGCTGGCGCTGATGCTGCTCACCCACGCCCGGTCGCCCGCCCGCACCGACGCCGCCGGTGACCTCGTGCCGCTGGCCGACCAGGACCGCTCCCGCTGGCGCGGCGACCTCATCGACGAGGGCGTCACGCTGCTCGGCCGGGCCCTGCCCCACGGCCCGGTGGGCCGCTACCAGCTCCAGGCGGCCATCGCCGCCGTGCACGCCGAGGCACCGGCCTTCCCGGACACCGACTGGCTGCAGATCAGCGTCCTCTACGACATGCTGAGCCGGGTCGCCCCCAGCCCGTTCGTCACGCTCAACCAGGCCGTCGCGGTGGCCATGGCGCACGGCCCCGCCGTCGGGCTGGCGCTGCTCGACCCGCTGCTGGCCGACCCGGCGATGCGCGGCCACCACCGGCTGCACGCCGTCCGCGCGCACCTGCTGGAACTCCACGGCGACCCACAGGCCGCCGCCGAGCACTACCGGCTGGCCGCACGGCTGACCGGAAGCCTGCCCGAACAGCGCTACCTCAACCGGCGCCTGAGCCGCCTGACCGGCGTCTCCTGAGCTGCGGCACCGGTCAGGCCGCCCCGTGCTGCACGCCCGGTCAGCGCCACACCGCGGCCACCTCGTCGGCCACCGCGTCGGCCTGGGCGAACCCGGCCCGCGCCGACGCCGCCCGCCGCGCCGGGTCCAGCACGTTGCGGCCGATCGCCGTCCGCGCCGCCCGGTCCGGCGACACCACTGCCACCCGTGCCCCCGCCTCCCGTAGCGCCGCCACCTGCGCCGACAGCCGCGGCATCGGCCCCACCGCCGCGCGCGTCGGCGCCAGGACCACCACCTGCCCGCACCCGGCCGCCAGGTCCGCGTTCACCGGCGAGCGGACCCCGCCGTCGACGTAGCGCCGGCCGCCGACTGTGACCGGCGGCCACACCCCCGGCACCGCGCAACTCGCGCCGACCGCGTCCACAAGCGGCACCCCGCTGTCCGCGTCGAACACCACGAACTCGCCGGAGGCCGCGTCCACGGCGGTGACCAGCAGCCGGGCCGCCGGCCAGTCCGGCGACGGCAGCCGCGCCGCGATCACCGCCCGCCGTGACTGCTCCGACGGGGTACGCGCCGACAACGCCATCGCGCCGATACGTGCCCGGGCCCGCGCCGCGTCCCGGCCCCGCCCACCGGCCCACGCCCAGCGCAACAGCACGCCCGTCCCGAGCCGGGCCGGCACCTCGTCGCGGGGCGGCCGCAGCTGCGCCTCGTACAACCGCGCCGGCGGCGTACCCGAACGCACCTGCGCCCCCACCACCGACCCGGCCGACGTACCCACCACCAGGTCCGCCTCGTCCAACCGCAGGCCGTGCCCGGCCAGCCCGGCCAGCAGACCCAGCTCCCACGCCACCCCGGTCACCCCGCCGCCACCCAGCACCAACGCGCGCCCCATGTGACAGTCCTCTCCACCCCGGATGGTCCCGCCCACGGTAACGTCGCCCCCACCGCAAGGCAGGGGAGAAGGGCATTGACCTCCGTCACCATCGTCACCGGGGGAGGACGCGGCATCGGCGCGGCCACCGCCCGCCGGCTCGCCGCCGACGGCCACGACCTGGTCATCGGCTACCGCACCGACCACACCGCCGCCGAATCCGTGGCTGCCGACGTGCGCGCCGCCGGCCGCCGCGCGGTCACCGTCGCCGCCGACACCACCGACCCCGACCAGGTACGCCGCATCTTCGACGCCGCCGACCGGCTCGGCCCGCTCACCGGCCTGGTCAACAACGCCGGCGTCACCAGCCCGATCGGCCCGTTCACCGACCTGCGCGTCGACGACCTGCGCGAGGTCGTCGACGTCAACCTCATCGGGTACGTGCTGTGCGCCCAGCAGGCGGCCCGGCGGCTCACCCGCGGCGGCGCCATCGTCAACGTCTCCTCCGTGGCCGCGACGCTCGGCTCACCCGGCGAGTACGTGCACTACGCCGCCGTCAAGGCCGCCACCGACACCCTCACCGTCGGGCTGGCCAAGGAACTCGCGCCGCACGGTGTCCGCGTCAACGCCGTGGCCCCCGGGATCATCCGCACCACCATCCACGCCCGCTCCGGCGTGCCCGACCGGCCCGACACCGCCGCGGGCCGGATCCCGATGGGCCGCGCAGGGGAACCCGAGGAGGTCGCCGGCGCGATCGCGTACCTGCTCGGCCCGGACGCCTCGTACACAACGGGCGCGGTCCTGCGCGTCGGCGGCGGTCTCTGACCCGGCGGCGGCCCGGGGATCTCCACCCCCGGGCCGCCGCGTCGCGTCTCCTACTGGGTGAACAGCTTCGCCGCCGTGATCAGCGTCTGCACCACGCCGTAGCCCAGCAGCGCCGACACCACCAGCCACGACACCACCAGACGGGCCCGCTGCCCGCCACCGGTCCGCTCGTTCACGATCCGCTCCTCTCCACCGTCACCGGCTGCCCCGGTTCCGTCTCGTCCCGCCCGGACGCGGGCTCGTGGTAACGCTGCGGCACCGGCCGCACCAGCAGGTTCGCCACCAGACCCACCGCCAGCACGCCGACCATCGTGAACAGCGCCGGCCGGTACGCCGCCGCGGTCAACGTGCCCGGCTCGCCCTGCGCGTCGAGGAACGCGTTGACGATCAGCGGCCCGGCCACGCCCGCCGCCGACCACGCGGTCAGCAGCCGTCCGTGGATCGCACCCACCTCGAACGTGCCGAACAGGTCCCGCAGGTACGCCGGCACGGTGGCGAACCCGCCGCCGTAGAACGACAGGATCACGCACGCCAGCAGCACGAACAACGCCGTCGCGGTCTGCCCCACCAGCGCCAGCAGCAGGTACAGCACCATGCCCACACCCAGGTACACCATGTAGATCGGCTTGCGGCCGATCACATCCGAGGTGGACGACCACACGAACCGGCCCGCCATGTTGAACAGCGACAACAGCCCCACGAACCCGCCGGCCGCCGCCACCGACACCGCCGACGTGCCACCCTCGCGGAAGAAGTCCTGGATCATCGGGCTGGCCTGCTCCAGGATGCCGATACCCGCCGTCACGTTGCAGAACAGCACCACCCACAGCAGCCAGAACGACCGCGTCCTGACCGCGTTGGCCGCCGACACGTTCGCCGTCGTCACCAGCGGCTTGTCCGCCACCCGAGCCGGGTCGAACCCGGCCGGCCGCCAGTCCGGCGCCGGCACCCGCACGTTGAACACCCCGAACATCATGATCACGAAGTAGCCGACGCCGAGCGTCACGAACAACCACACCAACGCCGGCCCCGACGCCGTGGAACCGCTGTTCGCCGGGTCGTAGCCCGGGTCGTAGAACGACAGCAGCTGCCGGGACAGGGGAGAGGCCACCATCGCCCCACCACCGAACCCCATGATCGCCAAGCCGGTCGCCAGACCCGGCCGGTCCGGGAACCACTTGATCAACGTGGAGACGGGGGAGATGTACCCGATCCCCAGACCGATCCCGCCCAGCACCCCGTACCCCAGATACAGCAGCCACAGCTGCCCGGTCGCGATACCCAGCGCCCCCACCAGGAACCCCGCCGCCCAGAAACACGCCGAGACGAACATCGCCTTACGCGGCCCGTTCGCCTCCACCCACGTACCGGCCACCGCCGCCGACAACCCCAGCATCACGATCGCGATACTGAAGATCACCCCGATCGCCGTCTGACCGGTGTCGAAATGCGCGATCAGGGAGTTCTTGTACACGCTCGTGGCGTAGACCTGCCCGATGCACAGATGAATCGCCAGCGCCGCCGGAGGAATCAGCCAACGGCTGTACCCCGGCGGCGCGACGGTGTGCCGACGATCGAGTGCGGAAAGCATCAGTGCTTCCTCCGTCCGGATGGCGAGAACACCCCGGTTCATGCCCCTGCCGCACGCTGCACCCAAACCCGCCCCGCGCCGGACGGCCGAAACGCTGCGCCGAACGGTCACCGCCGTCCCGGCCCGTCATCACCCCACCACCGGCAGTCATCCCCGGCCCGGGATGCGACGATGACCGGGTGAAGATCCTGTCCATCCAGTCGTCGGTCGCCTACGGCCACGTCGGCAACTCCGCCGCCGTGTTCCCGCTGCAACGCCTCCGCCACGAGGTCTGGCCGGTCCTGACCGTGCACTTCTCCAACCACACCGGCTACGGCGCCTGGCGCGGCCCCCTGCTCGCCCCCACCGACGTCGCCGACGTCATCGCCGGCATCGAGGACCGCGGCGTGCTCGGCACCGCCGACGCCGTCCTCTCCGGCTACCAGGGCGACCCCGCCGTCGGCGCCGTCATCCTCGACGCCGTCGCCCGCGTCAAGGCCGCCAACCCGGCCGCCCTCTACTGCTGCGACCCGGTCATGGGCGACGTCGGCCGCGGCATGTTCGTCCGCCCCGGCATCCCCGAATACCTCCGCGACACAGTCGTCCCGCGCGCCGACATCGTCACCCCCAACCAGTTCGAGCTGGAATTCCTCGCCGGCCGCACCACCGACACCGTCGACGACCTGCTCGCCGCCGTCGACACCGTCCGCGCCACCGGCCCCCGGCACGTCCTGGTCACCAGCGTCCTGCACGGCGACCTGCCCGCCGGCCACCTGGAAGTCGTCGCCGTCTCCGACGACGGCGCCTGGGCCGTCACCACCCCGCTGCTGCCGATCGCCCCCAACGGCGGCGGCGACGTCACCGCCGCTCTCTACCTCGCCCACCTCGCCACCACCGGCTCACCGAAGACCGCACTGGAACGCACCACCAACTCGATCTACGCGGTACTCGAGGCGACCCTCGAAGCCGGCACCCGCGAACTGCAACTCGTCGCCGCCCAGGACGCCATCGCCGACCCACCCACCCGCTTCACCGCCCGCCGGCTGCGCTGACCGACAGCGCGGGTGCACCTGCCGCGCGGGTGCACCCGCGCGGCGACTCGCCGCTCGAACAGGTGGACGACCCCACCGCCCACCAGGCAGGATGCGGACGTGCCACCGCACCCGGCAACCGACGACCCCGCGTTCGCCCAACGGCTGCGCGACCTCACCCGGCTGCGCCGCGTCCGCGACCGCATCGACCGCGAATACGCCAAACCCCTCGACGTCGAAGCCCTCGCCCGCGGCGAACACATGTCCGCCGGCCACCTCAGCCGGCAGTTCCGCCAGACCTACGGCGAATCCCCGTACGCGTACCTCATGACTCGCCGCATCGAACGCGCCATGGCCCTGCTGCGCCGCGGCGACCTCAGCGTCACCGACGTCTGCTTCGCCGTCGGCTGCCAGTCCCTGGGCACCTTCAGCACCCGCTTCACCGAACTCGTCGGCGAACCACCCAGCGCCTACCGCGCCCGCCACGCACCCGACACCGCCGAACCACCCCCGTGCCTGACCAAACAGGCGACCCGACCGATCAGGAATCGAGAAGCCCGCACCGGCCGACCACCACTAGCGTGACCACCATGACGATCACCATTCACTACGCCTTCCTGCCCCACACCGACGCCGACGCCGCCCTCGCCTTCTACCGCGACACCCTCGGCTTCGAACTGCGCAACGACGTCGGCTACAACAACATGCGCTGGCTCACCGTCGGCCCACCCAACCAGCCCAAGACCGGCATCGTCCTGCACCCGCCGGCCGCCGACCCCGGCATCACCGACGACGAACGCCGCACCATCCTCGAACTCATCGCCAAGGGCAGCTACGGCGCGCTCACCCTCGCCACCGACGACCTCGACGGCCTGTTCGACCGCCTCCAGGCCTCCGGCGCCGACGTCGTCCAGGAACCCACCGAACAGCCCTACGGCGTCCGCGACTGCGCCTTCCGCGACCCCACCGGCAACCTCATCCGCATCAACGAGCGGCGCTGACCCACCCCATGACCGACGCACCCCGCACCCGCGCCCGCCGCCGCAAGGACACCACCCACCGCCTCGAAAACGACGTCGACTGCTGGGTCGCCACCGCCGAACCCGACGGCACCCCGTACCTCGTGCCCCTGTCCTTCGACTGGGACGGCCACACACTGCTCGTCGCCACCCCGGCCGACAGCCCCACCGGCCGCAACCTCGCCGGCGGCCGCGCCCGCGTCGGCCTCGGCCCCACCCGCGACGTCACCATGATCGACGGCGATGTCGAAACCCTCGCCCTCGACGCCCTGCCCACCGGCCGAGGCGACCGCTTCGCCACCCGAACCGGCTTCGACCCCCGTACCCTGACCACGCCCTACCGCTGGTACCGCATCACGCCACACCGCATACAGGCCTGGCGCGAAGCCGACGAGCTACCCGGCCGCACCCTGATGCGCGACGGCCGCTGGCTCGACTGACACCCGCACCACCGGACGGAGAGACCATGAGCAAGGCCACCACCGGCCTGCACCACGCCGACAGCCACGACATCATCCGCGTCCACGGCGCCCGCGAGAACAACCTGCGCAACGTCGACGTCGAGATACCCAAACGCCGCCTCACCGTGTTCACCGGCGTCTCCGGCTCCGGCAAGAGCTCACTGGTCTTCGGCACCATCGCCGCCGAGTCCCAGCGCCTCATCAACGAGACCTACAGCGCCTTCGTCCAGGGCTTCATGCCCACCCTGTCCCGCCCCGAGGTCGACATCCTCGAAGGCCTCACCACCGCCATCATCGTCGACCAGGAACGCATGGGCGCCGACCCCCGCTCCACGGTCGGCACCGCCACCGACGTCAACGCCATGCTGCGCATCCTGTTCAGCCGCCTCGGCGACCCCCACATCGGCCCACCCAACGCCTACTCCTTCAACGTCCCCTCCGTACGCGCCGCCGGCGCCATCACCGTCGACCGCGGCCCCGGCAAGACCCAGACCAAGAAGGGCACCTTCAACCGCCTCGGCGGCATGTGCCCCCGCTGCGAGGGCCGCGGCGCCGTCACCGACTTCGACCTCACCGTCCTCTACGACGAGAAGCTCTCCCTCAACGAGGGCGCCATCACCATCCCCGGCTACAGCATGGACGGCTGGTACAGCCGCACCTTCCGCTCCAGCGGCCTGTTCGACCCCGACAAGCCCATCCGCGACTACACCAGACGCGAACTCGACGACCTGCTCCACAAGGAGCCCACGAAGATCAAGGTCGACGGCATCAACGTCACCTACACCGGCCTCATCCCCGCCATCAGCAAGTCGATGCTCGCCAAGGACGTCGACGCCATGCAGCCCCACATCCGCGCCTTCGTCGAACGCGCCGTCACGTTCACCACCTGCCCCGACTGCGACGGCACCCGGCTCGCCCCCGAAGCCCGCTCCTCGAAGATCAACGGCATCAACATCGCCGACGCCTGCGCCATGCAGATCAGCGACCTCGCCACCTGGGTACGCGACCTGCACCAACCCTCCGTGGGCCCGCTGCTCAAGGCACTGGGGGACACCCTCGACTCCTTCGTCGAGATCGGCCTCGGCTACCTCAGCCTCGACCGCCCCGCCGGCACCCTCTCCGGCGGCGAGGCCCAGCGCACCAAGATGATCCGCCACCTCGGCTCGTCCCTCACCGACGTCACCTACGTCTTCGACGAACCCACAATCGGCCTGCACCCGCACGACATCGCCCGCATGAACAACCTCCTGCTCCAACTCCGCGACAAGGGCAACACCGTCCTCGTCGTCGAACACAAACCCGAGACCATCGCCATCGCCGACCACGTCGTCGACCTCGGCCCCGGCGCCGGCACCGCCGGCGGCACCATCTGCTACGAAGGCACAGTCGCCGGCCTGCGCGCCAGCGACACCACCACCGGCCGCCACCTCGACGACCGCGCCACCCTCAAGGACAAGCTGCGTACGCCCACCGGCACCCTGCCGATCCGCGGCGCCCGCACCCACAACCTGCGCGACGTCGACGTCGACATCCCCCTGGGCGTCCTGGTTGTCGTCACCGGCGTCGCCGGCTCCGGCAAGAGCAGCCTCATCCACGGCTCACTGGCCAAACGCGAGGACGTCGTCAGCGTCGACCAGACCGCCATCCGCGGCTCCCGCCGCAGCAACCCCGCCACCTACACCGGCCTGCTCGACCCCATCCGCAAGGCCTTCGCCAAGGCCAACGGCGTCAAACCCGCCCTGTTCAGCGCCAACTCCGAAGGCGCCTGCCCGACCTGCAACGGCGCCGGCGTCATCTACACCGACCTCGGCATGATGGCCGGCGTCGCCAGCACCTGCGAGGACTGCGAAGGCAAGCGCTTCCAGCCCGCCGTCCTCGACTACCACCTCGGCGGACGCGACATCAGCGAGGTCCTCGCCATGTCCGTCGACGAAGCCGAGACGTTCTTCAGCGACGGCGAGGCCCGCACCCCGGCCGCCCACACCATCCTCGACCGGCTCGCCGACGTCGGCCTCGGCTACCTCACGCTCGGTCAGCCCCTCACCACGCTGTCCGGCGGCGAACGGCAGCGGCTCAAGCTCGCCACCCGGATGGGGGACAAGGGCGGCGTGTACGTCCTCGACGAACCCACCACCGGCCTGCACCTGGCCGACGTCGCCCAACTGCTCGGCCTGCTCGACCGGCTCGTCGACACGGGGAAGTCCGTCATCGTGATCGAGCACCACCAGGCCGTCATGGCGCACGCCGACTGGATCATCGACCTCGGTCCGGGCGCCGGACACGACGGCGGCCGGATCGTGTACGAGGGCACCCCGGCGGATCTCGTGGCGGCCCGGTCGACGCTCACGGGCGAACACCTGGCCGACTACGTCGGCGCCTGACCGCCGGACGGCAGCACAGGGGAGAGGCCCGGCGGAGGGCCCCACGACAAGGATGCGCGGGCACGTCCCTTCAGGGCTCAAGTTGAATGTTCACCGGGTCGACGAATTCGACCCGCAGCCGATCATCAGACAGGATGTCGACTACCCGCTGCCAGTGCGCGGCACGCCGGCCGCAGACCGCGCGCAGGCGCTCGACGCCCGGCCTCTCTCCTTCCGCGTCGACCCGCCTCAAGGTCGCCAGGCCGACCTCAGCGGTGGCAGCGCTCAGCGTCGCGGTCACCCGGCCGACCTGCTGGACGACCTCGTCCACGTGCCGGGTCAGCTCAGCCACCCGGGCTTCGACGGATTGGTCGCGTCGAGACAGCGACTCCAGGCCGTCCGGCTTCTCGATGACCAACTCGTCGAACACCGGCACAGGTGGCGGGAAGCGGAGATCCGCGAGGTGCACGAGCTCCACCGCCTCGGTGACGAGCCGGCAGAACTGCGCCCGGTGCAGCCAGTACCAAGCGCGGTCCTCCGCCATCCTCGCCAGCAGCCGCCATGTCCGATCATCCAGCTCGAGCCACTTGATCAGGTCGTGGACATCCGCCCGCCACGGCGGCTCACAACGCTGGTGCCAGTTTCGCTCCAGCAGCGCCGCCCCGTCGTGAAGCAGCTTCTTGACATACGCGGCGATCCGAATACGGGTGACGTTCTCGGGGCGCCGCAGGACCGATCGCATCGGCTGGTCCAGGTCCAGTTGAAGGAACCGAAAGTCGTCACTGCCGCGGAGGCGACCGAAGTCCGGGTCACTGCTGGCGATCCAACTGCGCAGCCGTGAGGCCACACCGGTCTGCGTGGTGGCCTGGAGCGAGACCTGCCCGGCGACCTTGCTGCCAGCGCTGGCCAGCACGGCCTGGAGTTCGATCACCGCGTACTCGGTCAGCAAGCGCTGGCGCTGGTCGTCACCGAGTTCGCCGGGAGGAGCGGGAGCGACACCTGCCGCCGGACTCGGTGGGGGAACGGGGAGATAGCCGTACAGCCCGTAGGCGTATGCAGCCGCCGCCTGGTAGTAGTCCAGGTAGCCCAGACGCCCCGGGCCGAGCCGATGACGACGCTGTGCGCGGATGACGGCGTCGCGAAGCGACTCCGGCTGGACAGGCCAGCTCCGCACCATCGTCTCGACTCGCCGGTACAGCCGTCGCGGCCACCAGCGTCGCAGGTTCCGCATCGCCATCAGCTTCTGCTCGGCAAACCAGCCGACCTCGACGCCGGCAACCGTCAGCTGGTCCTGGGCCAAGTCGTGTACGGCGCGGGCGAGCCGGAGCGGCGCCCACACGTCTCGCGCGAAGCGAAGCAGGCCTCTGGTCACCTCGGAGCGGGTTCCGCGGACCAACCACGCCAGGGCTGCGTCCTCGTGCAACCGGTGAAACTCCTGGAGCGCGGCCAGGTTGAGCAGCACCCGAGCGGTGGCCGGGGCACCGAGCATCTCCTTGACCTGCTGTTGCGCCTCGGCACGGTCCGCCGCATCGCGAAAGGAAGACAACAACGGCCAGTACCGCCCCACGAAGACCGCGATCAACCGATCCTTGATCTGGTCGCGGAGAACCTTCCGCTCTCCGACGGCATCGACGGCGAACCAGTCCTCCGCTGTGCGTTCCGAATACGCCAGAGTCTTCGCGTACTGGTAGCGCAGGCGGATGAGCTCCCGGCGACGGCGGATGGCCCACAGCATCGAGACGGGGTAGCGGAAGGGGTGCCTCCACCGGTCCCGTCTGCGGGTCCAGAGCGAGGCGGTGTAGCGGCTCTCCAACTCACCGAGGCAGAGCGCCCCGTGGTACGTGTCCAGGGCGGCGAGGAACAGACCCAGGTCTTCCTGAACGCTGGCCACCATCATGCGGATGTCGGAGTTGAAGGGGTCCAGGCGAAGAGCTTCCCGATACCACCAGAGCGCGTCGTCGAGACGCCGCTCGTCGTGCCGCTTCTTGGCCTCGTTGTACGCCTCGAACAGCCCGGTCGGCAGGTCGCGGAGTCGCCACGTCCGCCACGGTGCCTCATCAGCCAGGCGAGTCACCGGCAGAATCTTGGCCATCGTCCAGTAGGCCGCCTTACACGTGGCGTCTTCCCAGGTCATGCCCCACTCCGTAGTCGTCGCGCTGCCTGTGGCACCAGCGAACGACGTGACCGTGACCGAGACGCCGTAACAGGGCTCCTGCTTCCGCTCCTGGAGAGTCGCCCTGATCATGTAACCCGTCCGGGGCCAGAGCCGTGCCATGAACTTCGGCAGGACCGCCAACGGGTTCGTGAACGTTCCCGGCTCCTCGCCGAGGACATCGAGGAAGTTCTGCGCCGGGAGGGTCGTCGGGCCCGCGTACGGCGGATAGATGCTGGTGGTGGCGAGTTGACGGCAGAACCGGCTCTTCAGGTACGCCGCCCGGCCGGTGTCGTTCGCGTCCGCGGCGTTCTCGAAGTCACGCACGTCGACCGCCCCTGGACGGTGTGCGAGCCACTCACGGCGGAAGTTGCGCCACGCGACGAAGGCCGCCAGGAACAGGAACAGTATCCCGATCCGTCGCCACAGCTCAGTGGACCGGTCGAAGGCACGAGCTACACCGATCAGGAGGAGACGGAATGGCTCCAGCAACTCCCAGTCGCTCTGACCGGTCGGGACGGCGCCGGACCGAGCTAGGCGGTCGAGTGCCAGGAGCAGCGCCACCGTGCTGACGATTCCGAGGACCAGCCAGGGCGCTGGTTTCGGGATCGGCAGGGGCGAGGGCGCGGTGCGGGCCTTGCTGAAGATCCGATGGGGGGACCGGACCTTCCAGGACTCGGGGCGTGGGTTCCTCTGCTCGGCGTGATCGTGCCGGTTGTCCATCGAGAACGCTCCTGACGACCGCCCGGAACTGCGGTTCCAGGCTAAGTGGCCAGGTAGCGGGGAACTGGAAAACGGCGGATCGGTTGTCATGCCCGGAAGGCAGGCCATACTCTAGCGACCCTTGCTTTCCGCCCGTGGGTTCGCCGCGGCCCACCCGGTTCGATAATGTACATTATGTCAAGTAACGCTGAGGCGGGAGCTCCCCGAGCGCCCGCGCGAGGCAGGTGACCGCTTTTGCGGGCCTTCGGGGTGCCGGAGGGTCAAGCAGTCACCCCCTGTCGTGCTGCGGGACCGCGTGCTCGACCTGGCGAGCGCTGGCAGCGGCAGCAAGCTCGCCGCGAGCCGGCTCGCACCTCCGGACACGATGCCGCCGCCGTTGGCCCAGGCGCCAATCATCGGGCCGGCCCACCCACGAGGCGACCCGCGCATCCCCCGCCGAATCCCACCTCGCTCCACCCACCGTCCGCCGATCATGAAGTTGGCGGCGACAAATTGGACGGCACTCCCCGGCCAACCTCATGATCGCCGGAGCCGCCGCCGGTTCGCCGATGTGGCTGCATCGGAGCACTGGGATTACCGCCATCTCGGCGAGATGGAGTTGATCATGGCTTTGATCGCCCGCGCTCCCCTGATGTGCCTCCTGACGGGAACGCGAGAATCATGCATAATATCCCTTATGCATGACAAACCGGACGAAACGGTGGGCGCTCTTATTGAGGAGTTCCTGACCGCCCGGGCCACCCGTAAGCCCTCCCCCCACACCCTGGCCGCATACCGGAGGGACCTGACCACTGTGGCCGAGCTGGTGGCGGCGGACGGTGACGCCTCTCCCCTGCGCCTAACGGTCAGCACCCTCTCCCCCAAGGTGATGCGCGCGGCGTTCGCGCGGTTCGCCGCTCCCCGCGCCGCCGCGTCGGTCCATCGTGCCTGGTCGACGTGGAACAGCTTCTTCACGTTCCTGGTCGCCGAGGGTGTCGTACCGGGGAATCCGATGCCGGCGGTGGGGCGGCCCCGCACGCCGCTCCCCCGGCCCAAGCCGCTGCGGGGCGAGGACACCCCGGAGGAGTTGCTGGCGGCGGTGGCCCGGGCGGAGGGCCGGCAGCGTGATCCGTGGCCGGAGCGCGACCTGGCGGTGCTGGCGCTGGCGTTGTGCGCGGGGTTGCGGCTGTCGGAGCTGCTGGCGCTGCGGGTGTCGTCGGTGGCCGGGCGCGACGGTGAGCGGCGGGTGGACGTGGCGGGTAAGGGCGGGCGGCCGCGCACGGTGCCGATCGAGGACGCCGTGGACCGGGTGCTGGCGGGTTACCTGGACAGCCGGCGGTTCCGGTTCGGGTCGCGCAGTGTGCGGCCGGATTCGCCGTTCCTGGTGGATCGTCAGGGTGAGGCGTTGCGTCGGGGTGGGCTGCAGTACCTGGTGGAGTCGTGTTACCGGCGGGCGGGCATCGGTGACCGGGTGCCGCGGGGTGCGCGGTTGCACGCGTTGCGGCACACGTTCGCGACGCGGTTGGCGGAGGTCGGGGCGAGCGCGGCGGAGATCATGCGGTTGCTGGGGCACGCGTCGTTGGCGTCGTCGCAGACGTACATCGAGGTGACGGCGGGTCAGCAGCGGGCGGCGGTGGCGGCGAACCGTACCAACCGGGCGTTGTCGGGGTTGGTCAAGCGATAGCTGTCAGGCCGAGCTGGTCGGCGACGTACGACAGGTGGTGCGACGTTGCCCAGGCGATCCATTGGGTGGCGGTGCCGGGGCCGGCGTGGCGGGAGGCGCGCAGGGCGATCTGCTCGTCGCCCCAGGAGAAGTGACGCCCGGTGCGCGGCCAGTGGTCGGCGGCTACAAGGGCCTGGCAGATGTCGTAGATGCCGGTGTTGCCGCTGCCCTTGCCGTCGCGCGGCGCACGGTAGGTCCACCAGGCGTCCTGGTGGGTGTAGCGGATGTTGGGTGCTGGCCCTCGGGGTCCGAAGCCGGCGCCGGGGTAAGTGACGCCGTAGTCGGCGAACTGGATGTCGTGGTCCTTGAGCCGCTGCCAGAGGTCGAAGTCCCGCCTGCGGAGCGGGATGGCGGTGTGGGCTGGTACGTGGGAGATCGTGGCGGGCATCGCTCCGGCGGCGACGACGACCGCCTTCCAGGGGTGGCGTCCGGCCCACACGAGGTGTTTGCGGACGAGGGGTTCGGCTGTCGTGAGGTGCCGGTCGGATGCCACCTCGGCGACGTCGATGACGAGGGTGCAGTTCTCGGGTTGCAGTTCGGTGGCGGATAGGACGTGGCTCAGTCGTGCGTCGGTTTCGGTGTCGTCCGGTTCGGTGTGGTCGGCGGTGAGCCGGAGAACGCCACCGTAGGGCGCGGCGGAGTAACGGACGTCGGCCAGTTGTGCGGGGGTGTCGTTCAGGTGGGCGACGGGCAGCGCGGGGATCCCCCACGGATGCAGGTCGTCCGCGATGTCCCGGAGTGGTCGGCGGGTGCCGGTGGTGGGCTCGGGGAGGTGGCGCACGTCGACGGCGATGACCATGTCACGCGGGATGCTGTCCTGTGCGCGTTGACTGAAGGTGCACGCGTCAGTGATCGGACCGTGCTTGGAGGGTGGCAGGTCGAAAATCGGGAGGATGTGTGGTGCGAGTTCGTCGGGGACGTGGCTGACGGCCTGGAGTTCGGCTTGGCGCCCCTTGAGGATCGGGTGGTATCCCGTCATTCGCATCGCCCCACACGATTTCGACGACAGTCACTTACGTCGATGGTCCACGTTCTGTGTCCGATCGACAACCATGCGTGTTCATATTGATTGGGGGCGGCGGATGCGGGTGGGTGCGGCGCGGGCGGTGGCTGTCGGGTGGGTGCGGGAGCGGATGCGCGTCGACCCGTCGATCGAGGGGGCGTTGTTCAGCGGGTCGACTGTGGGGTTGCCGGACGACGCGGTGCTGCCGGTGTGGTCGGACGTGGACGTGCTGCTGGTACGCCGGGAGCCCGGTGTGAAGGTGGGCAAGTTCGTGCACCGGGGGGTGCTGCTGGAGGTCAGCACCGTCACGTGGGAGGAGTTGGGTGGCCCGGAGGACGTGCTGGGGTCGTGGGTGTTCGCGCCGATGTTCCGTACCGATGGGGTGATCGCGGATCCGTCGGGGCGGCTGGCCGCGGTGCGGGAGCGGGTGGCGGCGGGGTTCGCGGATCCGGTGTGGGTGCGGGAGCGGTGCGCGGGGGTGCGGCGGCGCATCGAGGCCGGGTTGCGGGCGGTGGGCGGTTCGGCGCCGGTGGCGGAGCAGGTGCTGGCGTGGGTGTTTCCGACGTCGTTGCTGGCGGTGTGGCCGGCGGTGGCGGGTCTGGCGGATCCGACGGTGCGGCGGCGGTACGTGCGGGCGGAGCGGGTGCTGTCGCGGTTCGGGTTCGCGGATCGGTACGCGGGCCTGCTGGACACGCTCGACGGCGGCGGGGTGGGTGTGGACGCGGCGCGGGTGCGGGAGCATCTGGCCGGGTTGGCGGTGGTGTTCGACGAGGTGTCGCGGTTGCCGCGGGAGGGGTTCGCGTTCGGGGCGGATCTGGGCGCTGCGGGGCGTCCGGTGGTGTTCGACGGTGCGGCTGAGCTGATCGAGGCGGGCCGGCATCGGGAGGCGATGTTCTGGGTGCTGGTGACGTGGGCGCGGTGTCATGTGGTGTCGGGCGTGGTGGCGCCGGAGTGGGAGCGGGCGTTCGGGGCGGTGCTGGCTGATCTGGGGGTGGCGTCGGCGGCGGATCGGCGGCGGCGGGCGGACGGTTTGCTGGCGGCGTTGCCGGGGTGGCAGGCGGTGGTGGATGCGGTGGCGGTGGAGGCTGTGGCAGGCTGAGGGGGAACGCGACTGGCGGCACGGGGATGGGTGAACCATCGGGGAGCTCGTCGCGGGGGTCGACCGCCTGGGCCTCCGCGGGCGAGGTGTCGTATGTCTTCTGCGCGGTTGTTGCCGGGTGCCCCGGTGGCGGAGCAGGTGTTGTCGGAGGTCGCCGCGTCGGTGGCGGAGCTGCGTGCGGCGGGGGTGACGCCGGCGCTGGCGACGGTGCTGGTGGGTGACGACGACGCGAGCGCGGGCTACATCCGGATCAAGCAGCGTCAGGCGGCGGAGCTGGGGTTCGTGTCGCCGCACGTGCATCTGCCGGCGTCGGCGTCGCAGGCGGATCTGCATGCGGTGCTGGCGGATTTCAACGCGGACAAGACGGTGCACGGCGTGCTGGTGCAGTATCCGATCCCGGGTCACCTGGACTACGACCGGGCGTTGGCGGAGCTGGATCCGGACAAGGACGTGGACGGGATGCATCCGGTGAACATGGGCCGGCTGGCGTTGGGGCTGCCGGGTCCGTTGCCGTGTACGCCGGCGGGGATCGAGGCGTTGCTGGCGTTCCACGGTGTGCCGGTGGCGGGCCGGGAGGTGGTGATCCTGGGCCGGGGTGCGACGTTGGGTCGGCCGTTGGCGATGTTGCTGGCGCAGAAGCGGCCGACGGCGAACGCGGCGGTGACTGTGGTGCACACGGGGGTGGCGGACTGGCCGCGGTATACGCGGCGGGCGGAGATCCTGATCGCGGCGGCGGGGGTGCCGGGGATCGTGCGGCCGGAGCATGTGCGTCCGGGTGCGGTGGTGGTCGGTGGTGGGGTGCGGTACGAGGGGCGGCGGTTGCTGCCGGACGTGGACGAGTCGTGTGCCGAGGTGGCGGGGGCGATCACGCCGCGTGTGGGCGGGGTGGGTCCGACGACGGTGGCGATGTTGTTCCGTAACGCGGTGGAGGCGGCGCGGCGGCAGAGCGGTCTGGGCTGAGCGGTCAGCCGAGGTCGACGACGAGGGGCCGGTGGTCGGAGATGGTCGCCAGCGGGGTGTGGACGGCGGTGACGGCCGGCAGCCGGTCGAGCCCGTGGCGGTCGGCGAGGATGTGGTCGAGCTGGACGCGGGGTTGCCCGGCCGGGTAGGTGGGGCGCCGCGCGAGGGGCTGCCAGCGGGTGAGCGCGGCGGCGGGTCCGGCGGGCAGGTTGAGGTCGCCGAGCAGGATCCGGGGTGCGGGCAGGGTGCGCAGGACGCGCACGACGCGGCGTAGTTGCCAGATGTTCCAGCCGGGCACGAAGGACAGGTGGGTGGCGGCGACGGTGAGGGGGCCGTGGGGGGTGTCGAGGACGGCGGCGAGCACGACGCGGGGTTCGTCGCGGAGCAGGACGAGTCCGCCGCCGGGGCCGGGTGCGTAGATGGGTGAGCGGACGGGGGCGGCGCGCAGCCGGGTGACCTGCCAGGAGCGGACGGGGTGGCGGCTGATGAGGCCGATGCCGTAGAGGGGTTCGCCGTGGCCGTCGTCGTCGTGGGTGAGGGGGCGGAACTGTTCGCCGGGGGTGCCGACGACGGCGGCGGCGAAGCGGTGGTGGTCGGCGTGCAGGGCGCGGGCGGCCACGGCGGTGAGGTCGAGTTTGCCGCTGCGGGTCTGGTCGCGGTCGACTTCCTGGAGGGCGAGGACGTCGGCGTCGAGGTCGGTGACGGCGGCGGTGAGCCGGTCGGGGTCGACGAGCCCGTCGGTGAGGGATCGGCCGTGCAGCAGGTTGAAGGTGGCCAGGCGCACCTGGACACCCTACGTCGTCGTGGGAGTCTTGCCGGGTGCTGAAACTGCTGTGCTGTTCGATGCTGGTGTTCGTGGCGGTGGGGTCGGTCGGGGTGTGGTTGCGGCGTCGCCGGGGGCGGTGAGGCTGGCCACAGGTGGTCTCGTCGCTGGTGGCGGCGTGGGCAGAATGCGTCGGTGGATGCCCTGTCGTTGACGACGTTGCTGACCGCTGCCCTTCTGGCGGGGTGGGTGGACGCGGTGGTGGGTGGCGGCGGTCTGTTGTTGTTGCCGGCGTTGCTGGTGGCGGCGCCGGGTGTGCCGGTGGCGACGGCGTTGGGCACGAACAAGCTGGCGGCGATCTTCGGTACGTCGACGGCGGCGGTGACGTACGCGCGGCGCACGAAGCTGGACTGGGCGGTGGCGGGTCCGGCGGCCGGGTTGGCGGTGTTGACGGCGGGGTTGGGTGCGGCGTTGGCGGGTGCGGTGCCGGGTAGCGCGTACCGGCCGGTGGTGCTCGTGGTGCTGGTGGCGGTGGCGGTGTTCGTGCTGGCGCGGCCGTCGCTTGGTGTGGTGGCGTCGCCGCAGCGGCGGACCCCGGCGCGGGTGGTGGTGGCGGTGGCGGTGGCCGGTCTGGGTATCGCTCTGTACGACGGGTTGATCGGGCCGGGTACCGGCACGTTCCTGGTGCTGGCGTTCACCGCGATTCTGGGTTCGGATTTCGTGCATGCCTCGGCGATGGCGAAGGTCGTGAACGCGGGCACGAACCTGGGCGCGCTTGTGGTGTTCGGGTTGACCGGGCACGTGTGGTGGGCGTTGGGCGCGGCGATGGCGGTGTGCAACGTGGTGGGGGCGGCTGTGGGCGCGCGGATGGCGTTGCGGCGGGGCGCCGGGTTCGTGCGGGTGGTGCTGCTGGTGGTGGTGCTGGCGCTGGTGGCCCGGTTGGGTTACGACCAGTGGACGGCGGGCTGATCGCGGTGGCGGTGCGGGCGGAGCACGACCGGGCGGTGCTGGCGGGTCTGCTGGGCCGGGATCCGGTGTTGCACGCGTACCAGTTGGGTGATCTGGACGATTTCTTCTGGCCGTACACGTCGTGGTTCCGGCGTGGCGACCAGGTGGTGTTGCTGTATCACGGGGTGGAGTTGCCGACGTTGCTGGCGTTCGCGGCGCCGGAGCGGGTGGCGGAGCTGGCCGGGTTGCTGACGGAGGCGGCGCCGGTGTTGCCGGCGCGGATGTGGGCGCACCTGTCCCCCGGTCTGGAGGCGACGCTGGGCCGCTGGTTCGTGGTGTCGGAGGCGGCGGCGCATCACCGGATGGCGTTGACGGATCCGGGGCGGCTGGCGGCGGTGCCGGCGGTGGGTGAGCCGTTGGGGCCGGCGGACGCGGCGGAGCTGGCCGCGTTGTACGCGGTGGCGTATCCGGGGAACTGGTTCGATGCGCGGATGCTGGAGACGGGCCAGTACGTGGGGGTGCGGGAGCACGGCCGGCTGGTGGCGGTGGCGGGGGTGCACGTGTTCTCGCCGCGCTGGCGGGTGGCGGCGCTGGGGAACGTGACGACGCATCCGGATGTGCGGGGTCGTGGTCTGGGTGCGGGTGTGGTGGCGGCGTTGTGTGCCCGGCTGCGCGCGTCTGTGGATCATGTGACGTTGAACGTGCGGGCGGACAACGCGGCGGCGGTGCGGTTGTACGAGCGGCTGGGGTTCTCCCGGGTGGCCGGGTTCACCGAGTGCGCGTTGACGTCAGCGGCCGCGGCTGGGTGAGTCGAACCGGCCGGCGCGGATCTCGCGCAGGGCCCGGCGTCGGGTGTCGCCGCGCAGGGTGTCGACGTAGAGGCGTCCGCGCAGGTGGTCGGTCTCGTGTTGCAGGGCGCGGGCGAGGAAGCCGCTGCCGGTGACGGTGAGCGGCTCGCCGTGCTGGTCGTAGCCGTGGGCGGTGGCGTGCAGCGCGCGCGGGGTCGGGAAGTACAGGCCGGGGATGGACAGGCAGCCCTCCTCGTCGTCCTGGAGTTCGTCGGACACCTCCAGCGTGGGGTTGATCATGTGGCCGCGGTGGCCGTCGGCGTCGTAGACGAACACCTGGGCGTTGACGCCGATCTGGGGTGCGGCGACGCCGGCGCGGCCGGGTGCGCCGAGCAGCGTGTCCATCAGGTCGGTGACGAGGGCGCGCAGTTCGGCGTCGAAGCTGGTGACGGGTTCGCTGGGGGTGCGCAGCACGGGGTCGCCGATGATCCGGATGGGGCGCATAGTCATGTCCGGAAGGCTATCCGTTGCTTACCGCTGCGCGGGGGGCACCCGCCGGGGCGGTGGGGCTCGTAGGGTGTGCGGACACTGTCGCAGGGAGGCCGCCGCATGTATCCGCCGATCGAGCCGTACGCGCACGGGATGCTGGATGTCGGGGACGGGCAGCGCGTGTACTGGGAGACGTGCGGCAATCCGGACGGGCGGCCGGCGCTGGTGGTGCACGGTGGGCCCGGTTCGGGGGCGGGCGCGTCGTGGCGGCGGCTGTTCGATCCGGCCGCGTACCGGATCGTGTTGTTCGACCAGCGTGGTTGTGAGCGCAGCACTCCCCCGGCGTCGGATCCGTCCACTGACCTGTCGGTGAACACCACCGGGCATCTGCTGGCCGACATGGAGCTGCTGCGCGCGCATCTGGGGATCGGCAGGTGGCTGCTGTGCGGCGCGTCGTGGGGGTCGTCGCTGGCGCTGGCGTACGCGCAGCGGCACCCGGGGCGGGTCAGCGCGCTGGTGCTGTTCAGCGTGGTCGCCAACACGAACCGGGAGATCGAGTGGGTGACCCGGGACATGGGCCGGGTGTTCCCGCAGGAGTGGGCGCGGTTCCGTGGCGGGGTGCCCGAGGCCGACCGTGACGGTGACCTGTCGGCGGCGTACGCGCGGCTGGTCAACGACGCGGACCCGGCGGTGCGGGAGCAGGCGGCGCGGGACTGGTGCGACTGGGAGGACGTGCACGTGTCGCTCGCCGGTGGGTTCGCGCCGGATCCCCGGTTCGACGATCCGGTGTTCCGGTACGGGTTCGCCCGGCTGGTGACGCACTACTTCGCGAATCGGGGTTTCCAGCCGGACGGGCAGGTGCTGCGCGACGCGGGCCGCCTGGCGGGCATTCCGGGGGTGCTGGTGCAGGGCCGGCTGGACGTCAGTGGGCCGCCGGACATCGCGTGGCTGCTGACCCAGGGCTGGCCGGACGCGCGGCTGGAGATCGTGGAGTCCGGCGGTCACGGCGGCGGGCACGGCATCGGCGAGCGGGTCGTCGCCGCCCTCGACGAGTTCGCCACCGCCGGCTGAGCCTCCGCGAGAAGGCCGGGCCGCCGGGCGACCCGTCAGCCGGCGAGCAGGGCGCGGATCGGGGCGGCCTTGGCGGCGGCCTCGGCGACCTCGGCGGCGGGGTCGCTGTCCCAGGTGATGCCTCCCCCGGCCCACAGGTGCAGCAGGTTCCCGTCGGCGGCGGCGGTGCGGATGGTCAGGCCCAGGTCGAGGCGGTCGGGTCCGACCCAGCCGAGCGCCCCCATGCTCGCGCCGCGGCCGACCGGCTCCAGCGCGGCGATGTGGGCCAGGGCGGCGTGTTTGGGCGCGCCGGTGACCGACCCGCCGGGGCAGACCGCGCGCAGCAGGTCGGCCAGGCCGAGGCCGTCGGCGGGCGCCGCCGACACCGTCGACTCGGCCTGCCACAGGTCACACCAGCGGCGTACGGCGAACAGCTCGTCGACGCGTACCGAGCCGGTGCGGGCGACGCGGGCCAGGTCGTTGCGTTCCAGGTCGACGATCATGACGTGTTCGGCGCGTTCCTTGGCCGAGGTGAGCAGGTCGCGGCGTCCGGCGGGCGTGGCCGGGCGGGTGCCCTTGATGGGGCGGGTGACCAGCCGGCCGTGTTCGACGGCGATGAGGGTTTCCGGGGAGGCGCAGCCGAGGGCCCAGCCGGGGCCGTGCAGGGTGCCGCCGTAGCGGGCGCCGGGTAGCGCGGCGAGGCGGGCCAGCGCGGGCAGCGGGTCGCCGGTGTAGCCGGCGGCGGCGTGGCCGACGATGTTGACCTGGTAGACGTCGCCGCGGGCGATGGCGTCGCGGACCGCGGCGACGGCGGCGGCGTGCGCGGCCGGGGTCCAGCTGTCCTGCCAGGGTCCGAGCCGCCACGGGGCCGGGGCCGGCGGCGGGGGCGCCGTGGGGCGGTCGGTGTGGTGGTAGACGACCACGACCAGGTCGGGCAGCGCCGGTGCGGGGCTGGGCGCGCCGGGCGACACGCCGAGGGTGTACGCGCCGGCGGCGGCTGACAGGTACAGCGCGGCGCCGCACACTCCGGCGTCGGAGTCGTGGCGGCCGGGCCGGGTGAGGTCGCCGCGGTCGATGCCGTGTGCGGCGAGGAAGCGTTGTGCCAGGTCGGCGGGGTCGCCGCCGTCGCCGACGGACCAGTGCAGCCGGGCGGTCTCGACGAGCCGGCGGCGGCATCCGGGCGGGGCGCCGGGAGCATCGACCTCCACCTGTGGGAGCGCTTCCACGACGTCCGGGCCGTTACGGGTCATCCGTTCAGCCCATTCTGGGTGAACAAGACGCATCCTTGCTCGTTGCCGCTCAGTTTTCCTTGGTACTGTGCGTCACTGGTCATGTGAACCATGACACAGTGCCCCCACAGTCCGGAGAACCCGATGTGTCAGCACCAGCCCACCTGCCCCTCCGCCGACGCGACCGACCGCGAGGCCGCCCGCGTACTCGCCTGCTTCCCTGAGCAGGGCTGGAGCCTGCTCTGCAACGGTGTCATCGTCTTCGAGGACACCGGTGAGCTGCTCCCCGACGGGCGCACCATCGCCCCGCACCGGGGTCCGGCCCGCCACGCCCTCGTCGCCTGAGCGATCACGCAGCGTCAGTGAGCGTACGCGCCGGTCATGACCGTCCGGCGCACCGGCCGGGGCGGCGAGAGCCCACCGCCCCGGCGTCAGCCGCTCAGTCCTCGAACGCCTCCGGCGCGGGGCACGAGCAGACCAGGTTCCGGTCGCCGTACGCGCCGTCGATGCGCCGCACCGGAGGCCAGTACCGGCCCGCCCGGTCCACACCCGCCGGGTAGGCGCCCACCGACCGCGGGTACGGGTGCGGCCACTCGTCGGCCGACACCATCGCCGCGGTGTGCGGCGCGTTGGACAGCGGATTGTCCCCCGCCGGCCACTCCCCCGAGCCGACCTTGTCGATCTCCGCCCGAATCGCGATCATCGCGTCGCAGAAGCGGTCCAGCTCGGCCAGGTCCTCGCTCTCGGTCGGCTCCACCATCAGCGTCCCGGCCACCGGGAACGACATCGTCGGCGCGTGGAAGCCGTAGTCGATCAGCCGCTTCGCCACGTCGTCCACGGTCACGCCGGTGGCCTTGGTCAACGGACGCAGGTCCAGGATGCACTCGTGCGCGACCAGGCCCTTGTTGCCGGCGTACAGCACCGGGAAATGCGACCGCAGCCGCGCCGCGACGTAGTTCGCCGCCAGGACCGCCACGCCGGTCGCGCGGGCCAGCCCGTCGGCGCCCATCATCCGCAGGTACGCCCACGGGATCGGCAGGATCCCCGCCGACCCGTGGTTCGCCGCCGAGATCGCCGGCCGCCCGTCGGCGCGCGCGCCGAGCGGGTCGCCGGGCAGGAACGGCGCCAGGTGCGAGCGCACCGCCACCGGGCCCACACCCGGGCCGCCGCCGCCGTGCGGGATGCAGAACGTCTTGTGCAGGTTCAGGTGCGACACGTCCGCCCCGAACCGGCCCGGCTTGGCGAACCCGACCAGCGCGTTGAGGTTCGCGCCGTCGACGTACACCTGACCGCCGGCGTCGTGGACCTTCGCGCACAGCTGGGCGATGCCGGTCTCGTACACGCCGTGCGTCGACGGGTACGTCACCATGATCGCGGCGAGCGCGTCCCGGTGCTTGTCGATCTTCGCGTCGAGGTCGACCAGGTCGACGTTGCCGTCGGCGTCGCAGCCGACCACCACGACCCGCATGCCGGCCATCACGGCGGACGCGGCGTTCGTGCCGTGCGCCGACGACGGGATCAGGCACACGTCGCGGTGGCCCTCGCCGCGCTCCCGGTGGTAGCCGCGGATCGCCAGCAGCCCGGCCAGCTCACCCTGCGACCCGGCGTTCGGTTGCACGCTGACCGCGTCGTAGCCGGTCACCTCGGCCAGCCAGCCCTCCAGCTGCGCGATCAGCTCCCGGTACCCGGCGGTCTGCTCGTCCGGCGCGAACGGGTGCAGGTGCGCGAACTCCGGCCAGGTGATCGGTTCCATCTCGGTGGTGGCGTTGAGCTTCATCGTGCACGACCCCAGCGGGATCATGCCGCGGTCCAGCGCGTAGTCGAAGTCGGCCAGGCGGCGCAGGTAGCGCAGCATCGCCGTCTCCGAGTGGTGGCTGTGGAACACCGGGTGGGTGAGGAAGTCCGACGTGCGGGCCAGCCCGTCCGGCAGGGCCGCGTCGGTGTCGCCGTCGAACCCGTCGACGCCGAACGCCCCCCACACCGCCTGCAGGTGCGCGGGCGTGGTGGTCTCGTCGCAGGAGACGCCGACCCGGTCGGCGTCGACCAGCCGCAGGTTCACGTTGCGCGCCGCGGCGGCTGCGACCACCTCGGCGGCCCGGCCCGGCACGGTCGCGGTGACGGTGTCGAAGAACGCGACCTCCGCGACCTGCACGCCCCCGGCGCGCAGCCCGGCCGCGAGCCGCGCCGCCGCCTCGTGGGTACGCCGGGCGATGGCGCGCAGCCCGTCCGGGCCGTGATAGACGGCGTACATGCCGGCCATCACCGCGAGGAGCACCTGGGCGGTGCAGATGTTGCTGGTCGCCTTCTCCCGGCGGATGTGCTGCTCACGGGTCTGCAACGCCAGCCGGTACGCCGGGTTGCCGTCGGCGTCGCGGGACACCCCGACGAGGCGGCCGGGCAGCATCCGCTCCAGGCCTGAGCGCACCGCCAGGTAACCGGCGTGCGGCCCACCGAAGCCCATCGGTACGCCGAACCGCTGGGTGGTGCCGGCGGCGATGTCGGCGCCGATCTCGCCCGGCGGGCGCAGCAGCGTCAACGCCAGCAGATCCGCGGCGACCGTCACCAGCGCGCCCACGCCGTGCGCCGCGTCGACAAGCGCCCGGTGGTCGCGGACCGCGCCGGAGGCGCCCGGGTACTGCAGGTGCAGGCCGAAGAACTCCGCCGGCAGCTCGTCACGCTCGACGTCGACCACGCGCACCTCGATGCCGAGCGGCTCGGCGCGGCTGGCGATCACCGCGACGGTCTGCGGCAACGCGTCGGCGTCGACCACGTACACCGGGCTCTTGCTCTTGGACGCGCGGCGCGCGAGCGTCATCGCCTCGGCCGCGGCGGTGCCCTCGTCGAGCATCGAGGCGTTCGCGGTGGCCAGGGCGGTCAGGTCGGTGACCATGGTCTGGAAGTTCAGCAGCGCCTCCAGCCGGCCCTGGCTGATCTCCGGCTGGTACGGCGTGTACGCGGTGTACCAGGCGGGGTTCTCCAGCACGTTGCGGCGGATCACCGCCGGGGTGTGCGTGCCGTGGTAACCCAGGCCGATCATGGACACGGCGACGGTGTTGCGCGACGCGAGGGCGCGCAGCTCGGCGACAGCCTCCCGCTCACTGGCCGGGGCGGGCAGGTCCAGGGTGCCGTGCCAGCGGATCACCTCGGGGATCGCGGCGTCCATCAGCTCGTCGACGGAGCCGTAACCGACGGTGTCCAGCATCCGGCGTTCGTCGTCGCGGCCGGGGCCGATGTGCCGGTCGGCGAACTGCTCTGCGATCATGCGCTGCGCTCCTTGGTGGGGCGAGGTCGACGGGTCGGCCTCCCCCTGAGTCGCGCTGACGCGCTCCACAGCGCCTGCCCACGTGGTCCTTTTGCCTGAGAGGTTCCGGGGAGAATCTGCCCCTTCGGCGCCGTCGGATCGACGGTCTCTCCCACGTGGGTGGTACCGGCACTTCCCACGCTACCAGCGGGCGTGTTTCCGGCTCATGTCCCGGGGGTTGATCACACCGGCGCCGGCGCCGCCGCCACCCGGTCGGCCAGCGCGCACAGCGTCGCGCCCAGCGGCGCGTCCAGGCGCAGTGCCGCGTACCCGTCGCCGCGGGTGACGCCCTGGTTGACGATCGCCACCGGGATGCCGTGGCGGGCCGCCCGCAGCACGAACCGCCGCCCCGACATCACCGTCAACGACGACCCGAGCACCAGCAGCGCCCGGGCCCGCTCGACGAGCGCGAAACAGTCCGCGACGCGGGGCGCGGGAACCGTCTCGCCGAAGAACACCACGTCCGGTTTCAGCATGCCGGTGCCGCAGACCCCGCAGTCGACGGCGCGGAACCCGGTCACCGCCTCGTCGGGCAGGTCCACGTCGCCGTCGGGGTTGACGCGCGCCACCCGCGCGTCGAAGCCCGGGTTCGCCTCGGACAGCCGCCGGTGCAGCTCGTCGCGGCCGGTGGCGTTACCGCAGTCCAGGCACGTCACCTCGTCGAGGCGGCCGTGCAGCTCGATCACGCCGGTGGCGCCGGCGGCGGTGTGCAGCCCGTCGACGTTCTGGGTGATGATCCCGCCGAGCAGCCCGGCGTCCTGCAGCCGGGCCACCGCCCGGTGCCCGTCGTTGGGCGCCGCCCGGGCGATGGTCTGCCAGCCCAGGTGGCTGCGCGCCCAGTACCGCCGCCGGGCCAGCGGATCCCGGGTGAACTCCTGGTACGTCATCGGGGTGTGCCGGCGCGCCGCGCCACTGGGCCCCCGGTAGTCCGGAATGCCCGACTCGGTGGACAGGCCCGCGCCGCTGAGCACCACCACGTCACCGGCGGCCACCAGCCGCGTCAACTCCTCGAACGCCTCACTCACCCGTCCATGCTCCCTCGCCGGACCCCGCACCTCCCACCCGTACGGCGGTCGCGCGGCGGGGTGCGGCCAGGCGGGCTAGGTTGAGCCCATGCGCGTCGTCATCGCCGGAGGGCACGGAAAGATCGCCAAACTGCTGGAGCGGGAACTGGCCGGACGCGGAGACACCGCGCTCGGACTGATCCGCAACCCCGACCACGCCGCCGCGCTGCGCGCCGCCGGCGCCGAACCCGTCGTGTGTGACCTGGAACACACCGACGTCGACACCCTCGCCGCCCACCTGGCCGGCGCCGACGCTGTCGTGTTCGCCGCCGGCGCCGGACCCGGCAGCGGCGCCGCCCGCAAGGACACCGTCGACCGCGGCGCCGCCGTGCTGCTCGCCGACGCCGCCGTACGAGCCGGGGTACGCCGCTACCTGCTGGTCTCCTCCATGGGCGTGGACACCGCCCCCGCCGAGGGCACCGACGACGTGTGGGCGGCGTACCTGCGGGCCAAGAAGGCCGCCGAGGACGACGTCGCCGCGCGGGACCTCGACGTGACGGTGCTGCGGCCCGGCCGCCTCACCGACGACGAACCCGCAGGCCGCATCACCCTGGCCCGGCACGTCGAAGCCGGCGCGATCAGCCGCGCCGACGTGGCCCGGGTGCTGCTCGCCCTGCTGTACGCCCCGGCCACCGCCGGGCACACCCTGGAACTCGTCGGCGGAGACACCCCCATCGCCGACGCGATCGCAGCCGTCGCCGCCTGACACCCGCCGGCGCGTCCCGGCCCGCCGTGCACACGGGCCGGGACGCCGCTCAACGCTGGTGCCGCGACAACGCCGGCTGCGGCGTGCCCCCGCCGCCCTGCGGCAACTCCCGCGCGATCCGCTCCATCGTGCGCGACAACTGCTCACTGCCGTCGTCGAGGTGCCGGGCCGCCGCCTGCATGTGCGAGATCATCATCTCGCCGAAGATCCGCAGCGCCTCACGCGTCGCCACCGAGTCGTCGAAGCCGCTCCCGGCGGTACTGCGGTACTCCGTCACCGCCCGCTCGGCCTCCCGCTTCGCCTCCTCCGCCGCCGCCCGCATGTAACTCTCGTACTGGGTACGGGCGTACTCGGCGACCCGGCGGGCATAGTCGTGGGCCTGCGCGATGATCTGCTCGGCCTCCCGCTGCGCCGCCGACAACAGGTTGACCTCCTTCGCCGCCGGCGCCACCGCCGCCTCCGTGCTCGGGATCACCCCGTGCCGGTGCAGCTCCAGATGGTCGTTGAGCCGCTCGTTCTCCGCCCGCAGGTTCGCCACCTGCGCCGCCAGCAGATCCAGCTCGTCGGCCACCTGCAACCGGAACCGGTCCACATCGGTCTGGTCGTAGCCGCGCCGCGTGAACGCCGCCGACCCGAACTCCCACCGCCGGACCCGGTCCGAGGTCAACCGCACCTGCACCGGACCGGACACCTGCTGCGCGTCGTAACTGCTGATCGGACCCGCGCTCACCGGCTCACCTCCGACTCGTCAGCCCCCGTCATCGTCCGCCACGCCGGGCCGTACCAGTGCTTGCCGTAACCCTCGTGGTGCACCTGGCCCGGCTGGAACCCGGCACCGGTCAACGCCGCCACCGAATGACCCACCATCTCGTCCGAGCCGCACACGTACACGTGCCGCGACCGCCAGTCCCCGTCGGCCAGCACCCGGTCGGCGATGCGCACCGACTCGCCCGGCCGGGCCGGATCCGCACCGGCCACGTACGACACCCGCAGCCACGGATGCGTCGCCGCCAGCTTGTCGATCGCCTCGCTGTCGTAGAACTCTGTCCGCGAACGGGCACCCACGTACAGGTCCACCCGCCGGCCCGAACCCTCCGCCGCGACCTGCTCCACCAGCGCCTTCACCGGCGCCCAGCCGGTCCCACCGGCCAGCAGCAGCAGATCCGACGACCCGGCCTGCCACAACGTCAACCGGTCGCCCACCGGCGACGCCAGGTGGATCTGGTCACCGGCCGCGCACCCGTACACCAGACGCGACGACACCACACCACCCGGCGCGGCCCGCACGTGCAGCTCCACCGTGCCATCCGGACGCGGCGCGTTCGCCGGCGAGTAGTACCGCCACGACCGCACCGCAGGATGCGACACCCCGATCGACTGGCCGGGCGTGAACGGCAACAGATACTGCGGGCGTACGGTCAGCACCGCCACGTCGAACGTGCGCTGCTCGTGGGTCAGCACCTCCGCCACCCACCACGGCGGCGACTTCGACTCCGCGGCCTGCGCGCCCTCGGTCATCACCTGCGCGACGAGCCCGTACGCGGCGGTCCAGTCGGCCGCCAGCTCCTCGGTCCACGCCTCACCGCAGAAGTGCCGCAACGTCGCCAGCAGCGCCTCACCGACCGCCGGGTAGTGCTCGGCGCGCACCGCGAACTTCCGGTGATCCGCGCCGAGGTCCCGCAGGAACCCGACCAGCCGGTCCACCTGGTCCACGTGGGACACCACATGCCCCAGCGCGGCCACCAGACGGTCCCGCTGCCCGGCCATGTTCGTGGGGAACATCTGCCGGGTCTCCGGATGCGCCAGGAACAGCGTCGAATAGAAGTAGAGCGGCACCTGGTCGCCGTGCGCGGCAACCAGGGACCAGCTCTGCTTGAGCCGTGCGACGTCCACGCTCAGGCGTCCCCCGCCGACACGACCTGCTCCCGCACCTGCCCGAGCACGACCTGCACATCGGCGATCACGTCCGCGGGCACGCCCAGCTCCACCAGCGTCGCGGTCAGATGCTCACCGACCTTCGCGTAGTGCTCACCGGTGATGTTCAGCGGCTGGTGCGCCTCCTCCAGGCCACGGCCCGCGTACTCGTTGGGACCGCCGAGCACGACCGCCAGCATCAGCGCCAGGTGCCGCCGCTGCTCCACCATGTCCACGTCGGCGAAGTAGCCGGCCAGATCCGGATCGGCCAGCACCTTGTCGTAGAACAGCTCCACCGCGGCCTTCACCGCGGCCGCGCCGCCGATGCGCTCGTAGTGGGAGATCGGGGTGGTCTCGCTCGTCACCGTCATGCTCGGTCCTTCCACAAGGGGTCCGCGGGCAGCGCCGCGGCAGGGGCTCGCCGTCCGGCGCGGCGTCACACAGCGTTCCGCCGTGACGTCGACACGCCGACGACCGGAACGGACCATAGCGCGCCCGCAACGACACTTCACGCCGACCCTGTCCTGATCCCGAGAACTGTCAATCACGGACAGTCAGCAACGCGGCCCGAGTCGATGGACGCACCGCAGCCGGTCACACACAGACTGTCAACACGCACGACGTACCGTCCTTTTCGGACATCACGCGCACACGTGCCGTGACCTGCACCGACTCTCACCCGGCCCGGTCCACACCGTCCGATCGCCTCAGCCCACAGGCGAGGACCACACCCCGTCACCAAAACACGAACCGCGCCGCACCCTTTTTCGGGCGCGGCGCGATCCCGTCAACGAGACGCGACGCAGGTCACCCGGCCCGGCGCCGCGCCCGGCGCGCCGCCAGCTCGTCACCCACCGACTCCGAGTCCGACTCCGGCTCCACCACCGGCACGGCCGGCTCCTGCCCACCCACCGGCTCCGCCGGCAGATGCGACAACGAACCCTGGATCTCCTTGAACGCGCCACCGATCGCGATGCCGAACACCCCCTGGCCGCCCTGCAACAGGTCGACCACCTCCTCCGGCGACCGGCACTCGTACACGGTCGTCCCGTCGGAGATCAACGTGATGCCCGCCAGATCGTCCACCCCACGCGACCGCAACGCCTCGATCGCCTTGCGGATGTTCTGCAACGACACCCCGGCGTCCAGCAGCCGCTTCACGACCTTCAACACCACCAGGTCGCGGAACGAGTACAACCGCGACGTCCCCGAACCCGACGCGTCGCGCACACTCGGCACCACCAGCGCCGTACGCGCCCAGTAGTCCAACTGCCGGTAACTGATCCCCACCGCCGAACACGCGGTCACACCCCGGTAGCCGACCTCGCCGTCACCGGCCGGATCGGCCCCCACACCCGCCTGCTGTTCCGCACCCGGACCAGGATCCCGTGGCTCGTGCATCCGGACCAACCTCCCCGCGCCCGTGGCGGTGCCGCGCCGACTCCCCGTACGCGCACCCCTCGACACGGCAACCCTAACGCCGCCCCCCGGACTTCACCCGCAGAAGACACCGCGACACGCCGCGCCACCACCCGGCAACAAAAACACACGGCGGCCGGCCGCCACCTGCCGTGACAACCACCGCCGCGCCGACCCCGGCCACCCGGCCGGGACACCTCAACCCGCGAAGTCCTCCGGACGCACCTGCTCCAGGAACTCCCGGAACTTCTCCACCTCGTCCTCCTGCTCGTCCGGGATCACGATCCCCGCCTCACTGAGGACCTGCTCCGCACAACGAATCGGAGCACCCACCCGCAACGCCAACGCGATGGAGTCACTCGGCCGCGCCGACACCCGCACACCGTCACCGAGGAGCAGATCCGCGTAGAACACGTTCTCCTTCAACTCGGTGATCTCCACCGCCCGCAACGGCGCCTGCAACGCCGTCAGCACATCCCGCAGAAGATCGTGCGTCAACGGCCGGGCCGGCTTGACCCCCTGCTGCTCATAAGCGATCGCCGTCGCCTCGACCGCGCCGATCCAGATCGGCAGATAGCGGTCCCCCTCGACCTCCCGCAGCAGGACGATCGGCTGGTTGCTCGGCAACTCCACCCGAACTCCGACCACGCTCAGCTCGCGCACCGCCGCCTCCGTGTCGTCGTCACCATGCACCGCGCCCTTCCCTGCACGGTACACGGACCAGGACACGGGAGTCCCACGCGCTACGTGCACCACGCCTCGCCGGACGGGCATACCCCGGCAAGCCTACGACACGCTCCGCCGACCAGATCTTTCCGCGCCCACCCACGACGAAGGGCCGGGCGCACACCGCACCCGGCCCCTCGCACCGACCTCACCGGCCCAACGTCGACCGCAGCCCCACCCGCACCAACGCCGCGTGCAACCGCTGCGACAACGCCAGCAACTCCCGCGCCGTCTCCGCCGCCCGGGCCCGCGCCGCCGGATCGCTCTGCCGCGCCAACGGCGCCACCAACTGCGCGAACAACCCGACCTCACGATCCGCCGCCGACCGGTACGCCCGCAGATGCCGAGGCTCCAGCCCGTACGCCGCCAGACCCGCCACCGCACTCGCGATGATCAACGCGTCCGCGTCGTACCACCCCGGCGGATCCGACACCAGCACACCCAGCCGCTCCAACTCCGCGAGCGTCGACTCGTCCACACCACTACGAGCGATCAGACCCGCCCGGTCCAGCCGCACCTCCGACGACTCGACCGACTCCACCGGCTCCCGGCCCGGAACCTCACCACCCGGACCCACAGCCACCAGATTCGGCCGCCCCCGCCCCGGCGACGGACCAGACCCGTCCCACTGGGCCAACTGCTCCCGGATCACCCGCAACGGCAGGTACTGATCCCGCTGCGCGGTCAACACGAACCGCAACCGCGCCACATCGTCCCAGCCGTACTTCCGATAACCCGCCGGCGTCCGCTGCGGCTCCACCAGGCCCTCGGCCTCCAGGAACCGCAACTTCGAGATCGTGACGTCCGGAAACTCCGGCCGCAACTGCGCCAGCACCTCGCCGATACTCATCAGCGCAGGCGCCCGCGCCGCCCCGGACGGCGTCGAAGCCGCAGGCTCGTTCACCCCCGGCCGGCCTCCTCCTCCGGGCGCGGACCGGCGATGAACACCACCCGGAACTTGCCGATCTGCACCTCGTCACCGTTGCTCAGCGTCGCCGCCTCGACCCGCTCACGATTCACATACGTGCCGTTCAGGCTGCCCACATCCCGCACCGTGAACGTCCCACCGTCACGGTGGAACTCCGCGTGCCGACGCGACACCGTCACGTCGTCCAGGAAGATGTCACTGTCCGGGTGCCGCCCACTCGTCGTCACATCGTGGTCCAACAGGAACCGGGCACCCGCATTCGGACCCCGGCGAACCACCAGCAACGCCATACCCGGCGGCAACGAGCCGGACATCCGGCTCGGCACCACATCGGTGTCCGGGCCCTCCAGCACTTCGTCGAGCGAGCCGAGATTGAGCGTCGAAGTGACGTCGAGCGGGGGGAACTCGTCGTCTGGGCGCGTCATGGGACCACCTCACGGATCTGTTCGGTCGGCGTCAGGGAATGGCGGGTCTGGCCGCCGGGCAACACCACACCCGGCGGCTGGCTCCCCGTGCCCGGGAAGGCGCATTCCGCAACGCTCAAACTATTGGTTCTCGGTCGACTGGGCGAGCCTAGCCAGCGCCGAAATGCAGGGCAACCGGACGCGCGGAACCTCGCCGCCGCCCGGAACAGCACGAACTCAGCTCTCGGTGAGCTCGCGGTACGCATCGGCGGTCAGCAGACCCTCGACCGCCGCCGGATCGTCCGGAGTGATCTCCACCAACCACCCCGCACCGTACGGATCCGTGTTGATCACCTCAGGGGTGTCGGCCAACGCCTCGTTGCGCGCCGCCACCGTGCCGCTCAACGGCGCGTAGATCTCCGACACGCTCTTCGTCGACTCGATCTCGCCCAGCGACTCACCCGCCGCCACCACCGCACCCGGCTCCGGCAGCTGAACGAACACGATGTCACCCAGGGCGTCCTGCGCGAAGTGCGTGATACCGACGCGGACGACACCACCGTCACCACCGACCACCCACTCGTGCTCGGCGGTGTACCGCAGATCCTCAGGAATCACCAACTGCGTCCTTCGTCATCGGTGCACCGGAGAAACCGGCGCGGCCGCGACCGGTCACGAGACCGGCCGGGCGTGGTCCAGCTTGATCGGCGCGTGCAGCTGCGAAACCTCCACAACCTCACGATCCTCGGAGGTCACGTTACCGCCGCCGTCCCGCACCGATGCGACCACCCCGCCGGGAATGTTCAACGCCGTACGCATCGTCGCCGGATCACCGATCACCATGATCGTGAACGGACCCGTCAACCGCCGCCCGTCCACCACCAGCGCACCGTCGGGCCCGTCCACGAAATACGTCGACGCGATGATCCGCGCCGCCGTACCGTCCGTGCCCTGGATCTGCATCGCCTCCGCGCCCGCACCCCGCAACTCCTGCACCGCGTCCAGGATCCGCGTCGACGACACCGCCTTCGCCGGCCCCGAGAACCGCACCTCAAGACCCGGACCCACCGCCGGCAACGTACCCGCCAGGATGCCCAGCTCGTCCGCCCGCCGCGTCGCCTCCTCCAGCGCCGCCTGCCGGCCCTGCTCACCCGACCGCAGCTGCCGCTGGCTCTCCTCCAGCAACTCGATCTCCTGGCGCAGCCGCCGCTCCCGCGAATCCAGATCCGACGAGATCCGCACCAGGTCCTCCTCCCGCGTCGCCGCGAGCGTCGGATCCGTCGACGTCGTCTTGAACTGCACCACCAGCGTGAAACCCAGCAACGCCAGCAACACCGCGATCATCGCGCCCGCCGACGAGAACCGCCGCGCCGCCGACGGCGCACCGGCACCGGCCGCCGCACCCGGCTCCGGCTCGGACTCCGGCACCGCCTCCCGCTCCGCGGGCTCCGCCGCCTCGTCCGGCACCGGCTCCACCGGCGCCAACGGGCTCAACTCGTCCGGATCGGGCGCGTCCGGGCGCGGATCCGGCTCACCCGCCGGACCCGACGGCCGCGCCGGCTCCCCCGGCCGCGGCCACCCGGTACCCGTCTCCCTGTGTTCCTCGCTCATCGCCACAAACCTACGCCCGGAACAGGTGCCGGCGGATCGCCGCCACATTTCCGAAGATGCGCACCCCGAGCACGACCACCACACCGGTGGACAACTGACCGCCCACGCCCAACTGGTCACCCAGGTACACGATCAGACCCGCCACCAGCACGTTCGAGATGAACGACACCACGAACTGCTTGTCGTCGAAGATCCGGTCCAGCTTCGCCCGCACCCCACCGAACACCGCGTCCAACGCGGCCACCACAGCGATCGGCAGATACGGCTGCAACGCCGCCGGCACCGTGGGGTCCAGATACACCCCGAGCACCACACCGGCGAGCAACGCCAGCACCGCGATCATCGGCCACCTCCCGAGGGGCTGGAAGAACCACCCGGGCCGGACGACCCGGGACTCGACGAACCGGCGCCACCCGAACCCGACGGGCGCGCGCTCGCGCTCGGACCCGGGCTCGCCGGAGGCTCGGCGTAGCGTAGCCGCGGCTGCGGCGCCGCCGGCAAGGTGAGGTCGTCGACCCGCTTCACCCCGAACGACAGACCCGTCGTCCGCGCCACCTCACGCATCAACGCCGCCGCCCGGCTCTCGTCGAACCGGTCCCGCATCGACCTCGGCCCGATCGCCTGCACCTCGTACGGGCCCGTCACCGGCCGGTAGTCCACCAGGATCGCCTCACCCGCCGAACGGATCGTCGACGTCGCCGTCAACCGCTGCCCGTTCACCGCCACCGCCTCGGCGCCCGCCGCCCACAACGCGTTCGCGACCTTCTGCAGATCCGAATACAGCACCCGGGACGGGCCCGCGTCCCCGCCGGTCACCCCGTCCTGGTCCGCCGCCGCGTCGGCCAGCCGCACCACCACGCCGTCCCCCCGCACCCGGGCCAGGCCGGTGCCCGCCTCCAGCGTGCGCAACCGGGACGCCTGCGAACCGCTCAACGCCGCGTCCCGCTGCCGGCCGACCTCCTCACGCAACTGCTCGGCGCGCTCGGTCAACCGGTCGGTCTCCGCCTCCCGCCCCTTGATCTCGGCGACCAGACCCGCCCGCGCCGTCGCGCGGCTCGGCTCCTCCGCCACCGTCTCCCGGTACGCCACCGCGAACAGGAAACCGATCAGCGCCAGCACCACCAGGCTCACCGGCCGGCCCAGCACCTCCCGCAGCCGCGACATGGAGCCCGTCGCCCGGCGCGCCGCCGCGTCCCCGTACCCCGGGTCCAGCGGATTGCGGAACAGCTCGGTCAGGAAGTCCGGGGCGTACACCCGGGTCGACGGGTCGCGTTCCTTGTCCCCGTCCCGTGACGGCGTCGTCATGCCGCCGCCTCCGTACGCCGCGCCCGCATGGCCCGCACGAGGCGGCTCGCCTGGACCACGTACATCGCGCCGGCGACCCAGTAGAGGACCAGGCCCCACCAGGCCAGGCCCCAGCCGATCGCGCCTGCGGCGGTGCCGGCGTCCGGCACCGCGTCGGCCAGCAGCAGGATGGGGAACGCCGCCAGGAGCAGGAACGTCGCGGTCTTGCCCACGTAGTGCACCGGCGGCGGGCCGTAGCCGTACCGGCGCAGCACCCCGAGGGACACCAGCAGGAGCAGCTCCCGGGCCAGCAGCGCGCCGGTGAACTGCCAGGGCACCACCTCGCGGGCGGTGAACGCGAGCAGCGTGGCGAGGATGTAGAGGCGGTCGGCCAGCGGGTCGAGCAGCTCCCCGAGCCGGCTCACCTGGCCCAGGCGGCGGGCGATCCAGCCGTCCACCCAGTCGCTGGTGCCGCCCACGGCGAGCACCGCGATGGCGGCGACGTCGGCCCGCACCACGAGGAACAGGTAGAGGAAGATCGGTACGCCGACGAGCCGGACGAAACTGATCAGGTTGGGCAGCGTGAGGACGCGGTCTCCCACGACCGTGGCGGTCCCGGAATCCGGTTGCTCCGCTGGAGCCGGCCGACGCGACACCGAACCCTCCCTTCGCAGCACGGTCCGGCAGCCGGATGAACGGCCGCTGGAGGGACGTGCGCGTTGCCGGCCGGTCAGACGCCGGCGCCCTCTGTGATCCCGGGCTGGGACCTCCCCGACGCGGCCCGCCCTCGTGGTGATCACGGGCCGCCCAGTTGCGCTGCCACTATATCGGGCTCGCCGCTCTCGCCCGGTGGCCCGCTGCGTCGTTGCTCAGTGGTGTCACGGTGGTGACCGTCACAACCGCTAAAGCGTCCTAGGACACTAGTTGAGCGGTGGGACGCAGGGCGGACATCGGTACGAGGGATCAGGCGGTACGGGCGGTCGAGTCCGAGCCGGCCTGCGGGGCGGTGGCCGCCGCGGCCTGGCTGAACGCCACCAGCGCCAGCAGCAGCTCGTGCTGCACCCGGTTGGGCATCCGGTCGAGCACGGCCTGCACCGCCCGGTGCCGTCTCTCCTGGAGGTCGCGCAGCAGCGTGTCGGCGGCAGCGGTCGGGATCAGCCGCACCTCCCGCCGGTCGCGCGGGTCCGCCACCCGGCGCAGCAGGCCGACCGCCTCCAGACGGTCGCACAACCGGCTCGCCGACGAGGGGACCACGTCCAGCAGCTCGGCCAGCCGGTTCACGTTGGTGTCCGGATGCGACACGATCAGCGACAGCACCCGCAGCTGGGTGGGCGAGACGCCGACGGTGTGCCGGGACGTCGCCGAGTCGAGCACACCGATGAGCGCCTCCGCAGCCGATTCGATGGCCGCGGCAAGATTCGGAGGTCGCTCCACTCGCCGTCCCCTGCGATCGTCCCGCTCGTGTTCGCTCCGCAGCCCCGGTCACTGCCCCGTCACGTCGTCGGACCGGCTGGGGCCGCGCCAGTCCAGGCAGACGACGACCGCGTCGTCGCGGAGATCCGCGTCGGCATGGTACGCGTGCAGTTCGCGCATCACCGTACCAACTGCCTCGGTCGCCGGCTGCAGCCGAGTCGACCGCATCGCACGCGCCATCGCCCGGACGCCGTACGGCTCCTGCTCGTCGGGCTCCGCCGCGTACACCCCGTCGCTGACGACGAAGAGGCGATCGCCCGGCTCCAGAGTGAACTCCTGCACGTCGTAGCGCGTCTCGGCGAACATGCCCAGCGGCAGCTGCTGCTCCAGCGCGATCGGCGTGACGCGGCCCCCACGCAGCCGCAGCAGTTGCGGTGAGCCGGCGTCGACCACGCGCATCACGCCCCGGCGGCTGTCCAGCTCCAGCAGGAGCGTGGCCACGTGCCGGTCGCCCCGGTGCTGGTAGTAGATGGTGTCCGAGGCCAGCTCCGCCTGCTCCACCAGACTGCCGCCCGAACGCCTGGCGTTGCGCATGGCGTTCACCGTCATCGCCGTGAGCATCGACGCGGCCAGCCCGCTGCCGGTGCCGTTGAGCACGGTGAGGGTGAGCCGGTCGCCGTCCACCGACCAGTCGAAGTGGTCACCGCCCACGGTGTACGCCGGTTCGAGCTGCCCGGCGAGCAGCGCGTCACCGAGCCGTACGCTGCGCCCCGGCAGCAGGTCCCACTGCATCTCGGCAGCCATGCTCAGCCGCTCCCGCCGCCGGGCGCGCCGGTAGCGGTCGGTCTCCCGGTCGGCCGCCCGGATCGCCACTGCCAGTTCCCCGGCGGCGTCGCGCGCGGCCTCCACAGTGGCCGCGTCCGGGTCGCCGGGCAGCTCCACCATCAGCACGCCGAGCCGCTCCCCCCACACCGACAGCGGCAGGTAGGCGCGGCAGCGGCCGTCCTCGACGATGTCCAGCACCGGCTCCTGGCTGCTGAAGCAGCGCTGCGCGACGCTGTGGGCCAGCAGCGGGCCGCCGTCGGGCACGTCCGGGTCGAGCACCGGCCAGAGTCCGCTGGCGCGGTAGTCGGCGACGAACACCTCCGCCCGCGCGGCCCCGAGCGTCTGGCGCAGCACCGCGTCCGCGGTCTCCGCCAGTTGGTCGGGTGGCGCCGTGCGCAGGGCACGTGACACCGATCCGGACGCCTCCGGCATGCTCATCCTCCGATGACGACTATTGCTACAGGGCAAACATCATACGAAGGCCGCCAGACGGCGAACGCCCCGCCTCGGCCGGGCGTGACGGGACCGGCTCAGCCGGCCGTGCGGAACGCCAGCGCGCCGTGGAACGCATCCGGCACCGGCTCGGGCTCACCGGCCGGCCGCCACCGCGCCACCGGCACGATGCCGTCGCCGGTCGGCTGCCAGCGGCCCAGCAGCGGCGCGAACCGCTCGGGCGCCCGCATCCGGAACGCCGGGCCCATCATGGCCAGCGCCTCGGGGTGCCCGGCCAGCTCCTCGGTGTCGAAGTCGATCGCCAGCCGGCTGCCCGGCGCCACCGCCTGGTACAGCTCGTCGAGCGTACGGGCGAGCGTGTCGTCGTCCAGGAACGCCGCCAGCCCGAGGAAGACCACACCCACCGGCCGTCTCCCCCAGCCCGGCACGAACCGGTGCAGCTGCGCCCGGTCGACGGTCCCGATGTCGGTGGCGTCGCCGTAGCCGTACCCGGCCCGGTCGCTGCCGGCGAGCAGGCTCCGGCCCAGGCGGACCGTCTCCGGGTCCACGTCGGTGTAGAGCACTGTCGCCTCCGGTGCGACCTCGTGCACGTTGCCGCAGGTGGGCACACCCGCGCCGAAGACCAGGAAGCCGTCGATCCCGTCGGCGGCCATCGCCTGCACAGTGCGGCCGAGGAAACCACGCAGCGACCGGAAGATCGCCGCGCAGGGCCCGTACGCCGCCTCGAAAGCGGCGGCCGCGGCGACGTCCACCGGACGGTGGTGCCGGCCGCCGAGCCAGTAGTCGATCATGCGGGCGGTGCTCGGTCCGTCCGGCTGATCCATCGACGGGGCTCCCTCCCCTGGGTGCTGCACGCCAGCGTACCCACCGGGCGACCCCGGCGGTATCGCCCCGGGCCGCCCACCCGGGCCGCGATACTGGCCGCGGGGGCGCCGGCCACGAGGAGGTACGGGTGAACTCGGCGAACGGGGCCGCGGTGGTGGTCGGGGTGGACGGCTCCGAACCCGCGACACGGGCGGTGCGTCTGGCGGCCCGGGAGGCGCGGCGGCGCAACCGCCCGCTGCGGGTGGTGCACGGTTTCATCTGGCCGCTGCTGCGCGTGCCGGTCTCCGCGCCGGCCGGGTCACCACCCGGTGCCGGGTTGCGCAACCAGGCCGAGCAACTGGTCTCCGACGCGGTCGCGGCGGCCGAGGCGGAGTCGCCCGGCCTGCGCATCACCGGCGAGATCATCGACGGGGAGGCCGCCGCGGTGCTGCTCGGCGAGTCCCCCACCGCCGCCCTGATCGTCCTCGGCGACCGGGGACTGGGCGGATTCGCCGCGCTCGTGGTCGGGTCGGTCGCGGTGCAGGTCGCCTCGTACGCCGACTGCCCGGTGCTGATCGCGCGCGGCACCGCCCGCGCGGACGGCCCGGTCGTGGTCGGCGTGGACGGCTCCACGCCGTCGCGCGCCGCCGTCGAGTTCGCCGCCGAGACCGCGTCCGCGTGGGGCGCGCCGCTGCACGTGGTGCACGCCCGTCCCGCCCCGCCCGGGCGCAAGGGCGGGGCCGAGGAGGACGAGCGGGTGCTCACCGAGGCGGTCGCCGGGATCGGCGAACGGTGGCCGGACCTGCCGGTGCACGCCGAGACGGTACGCGCCAAACCGGTCGCGGCACTGACCACGGCGTCAGCCGGGGCTCAACTGGTCGTGGTGGGCCGGCAGGGCCGGGGCGAGCTGGGCGGGCTGCTGCTCGGCTCGGTCAGCCAGGGGATCCTGCACCGCGCCGCCTGCCCGGTCGCGGTGGTCCGCGCCTCCGACTGAACGGCGTCCGGCGCGCCCGGCTGAGCGGTGGTCCACACCCCCGCTTGAGCGGCGCCCCGGCCGGGCGGGGATGCGCCCGCAACGGTTGGTCCCGGCCCGGGCGGGTAGACGCCTACGGTCAGCCGACAGCGATCCGGAGGAGGCAGAGATGCCAGGACCACGGCCGGGCAGCAACGCGTACGACAAGCAGCGAGCACGCCTTCGCGACCTCGTCGAACAGTCCGGACGGGCGTCGGACAAGGAGGCGAACCAGGTCGCCAACCGGATCCTCCAGGACGACCGGGGGCAACGCGGTGTGGTCCGGGGCGAACGGACCTACGGCCCCAAGGGCAACCGGGAACCGGGTGACCCGAAGTGAGGACGGCAGCGGTTGTCGACGGCGCCATCGCGGGCGCCGTCGGCAGCGCCGTCCTCAACGCGGTCTCGTACCTCGACATGGCGTTGCGGGCCCGGCCGGCCAGCAGCACCCCGGAATCGGTCGCCGGACGGCTCGCCGACGTCACACACGTCGACCTGGGCCCCGGCGACGAGGCGGAGAACCGCCGCTCCGGTCTGGGGCCGTTGCTCGGGTACGCCACCGGCATCGCCGCGGGGGCCGCGTTCGGTCTGCTCGCCGCGCGCCGGCGAATCCCGTTGCCGCTGGCCACGGTGGTGCTCGGCGGCGGGGTGATGGCCACCTCCGATGGCTCGATGACGGTGCTCGGCGTGACCGACCCGCGTACCTGGCGGCGCAGCGACTGGGTCTCCGACCTGATCCCGCACCTCGCGTACGGGCTGTCGGCCGCAGCCACCTGGCGGCGGCTGCGGCCGACGTCGGCTCGCGGCTAGCTCTCGTCGTCGGCGACCGGCTCACCGGCCGGGCCGTACGGCGACACCTGTCCCTTGGGGACCGGGCGTCCCGCGTCGCCGTTCGACGTGCCCCGGCCTCGCGAACGGCTGCCCGCCTGGGTGGCCGTCTTACGGCTGTCCTGGCTGGTGGCGCCGAGGTCGTTCCGGCGCAGTTCCTCCTGCTGCGGCTTGACCACGGGTCTCTCCTTCCCGGTGGAGCACACGGCCGTCGACCGCGCACCCGACCCGCGTACCCGCCGCCGCCCGGCGCATTCCGGATCGGCCCGGGGGTCTGGCCGGGCCCGGGGCGGGTAAGCCGGACGGATGCCAGACGATCGCAACGTCGCGCGCGCCCTGCTGGAACGGCAGAACCGCACATACGCGGAGGAGGCCGGCATCGCCCTCGCGGACCGGCCCGGCCCGCTGTACCAGTTGCTGGTGCTCACCACGCTGCTGAGCACCCGGATCCGGGCCTCGGTGGCGGTGGCCGCCGCCCGGGAGCTGTTCGCCGCCGGCTACCGCACCCCGCAGGCGATGGAGGCGGCGAGCTGGCAGGACCGGGTCGACGCGCTGGGCCGGGGCCACTACCGGCGCTACGACGAGCGGACCGCCACCATGCTCGGCACCGGCGCCCGGCTCTGCCTGGACCGCTGGCACGGCGACCTGCGCCGGCTGCACAAGGAGGCCGGCGCCGACCGGGCCGTGCTGCGCCGGCTGCTCACCGAGTTCCCCGGCATCGGCCCCACCGGTGCGGACATCTTCCTGCGGGAGGCGCAGTCGGTGTGGCCGGACGTGCGCCCGTACGCCGACCGGCGCACGCTCGCCGGGGCGCGGCGGCTGGGCCTGCCGGCGAGCCCCGGTGACCTGGTCGGGCTGGTCGGCGAGGCCGACTTCGGCCGGCTGGCGTCGGCGCTGGTGCGGGTGGCCCTGGGCGAGGAGTCGGCGGGCGAGGTGAGTCGCAGCGCCGCCACGGCCCACTGAGGGTCGCTACTTGGCCGGGCCGGGCTTGGTCAGGTTCCAGGCCAGCAGCGAGGCGAGCAGCGCGAGCAGCACCACGCCACCGGAGACGCCACCCTCCTCGCCGCTGCCACGACTTCCGGAGAAGCCGAAGTAGATCACGGCCAGTCCGGCCAGCACGGTGACGAACGTACGCAGTCCTCGGTCCTTCACGCCCGGACCGTACGACCGGCGACGCGGCCCGGGACGGGTATCGGGCGGTTGTCCCCCGTCCGGGTGTCAGTCCGGCGTGCGGCCGACAGCGGGGCCGCGCAGCCGGACCCGGCGGATCGCCCGCCCCGCCACCTCGACCACCTCCACGGTGAGGCCGGGCAGCCGCACCCGCTCCCCCGGCCCCTCGGGGAGCCGGCCCAGGCCGGCCAGCACCAGCCCGGCCACCGTGGTGTACTCCCGGGACAACGGGAACGTCACGCGGACGCCCACGTCGGGCAGGTCGTGCAGCGGGAAGTCGCCCGGCAGCAGCAGCGCGCCGTCCGGCTCCCGCACGGCGCGGCGCACGTCCCGGTCGGTCTCGTCGTACAGCTCGCCGACCACCTCCTCGAGCAGGTCCTCCATGGTGACCAGGCCGTCCACGCCGCCGTACTCGTCGACCACCAGGGCGAGCTGCTCGTGCCGCTGGCGCAGTTGCCGCATCGCGTCGGCCACCGGCAGCGTGCCTGGTAGCAGCACCGGCGGGCGGGCCCGGTCGCCGACGAGCGCGCCGTCGGCGTCCACCAGGTCGCGGATGTGCACGGTGCCGCGTACGTCGTCGAGCCCGCCCGGTCCGATCACCGGCGCACGGGACCGGCCGCCGGCCGCCAGCCGGCGCATCGCCTCCGCCGCGGGCAGGTCGGCGGGCAGAGTGGTCACATCGCGGCGCGCGACGAGGATCTCCCGCAGCGTACGGCCGGCGATGTCGAACGCCCCGGCGAGGATCTCCCGCTGCTGGGCGGACAGGCCGCGCTGGCTGACCAGCATCTCCCGCAGTTCCTCCTCGGTCACCTCCTCCCGGCTGGCGCGCGGGTCGCCGCCGGCGAGCCGGACCAGCAGGTCGGTGGAGCGGCCGAGCAGCCACACCGCCGGCCGGGACAGCCGGGCGAGCAGGTCCAGCGGCGCGGCGCTGACCAGCGCCCACCGCTCCGCCATCTGCATGGCCAGCCGCTTGGGTGCCAGCTCCCCCACCACGAGCGTGAGGAACGTCAGCAGCAGTGTCACCAGGAACACCGCGACCGGGCGGGCGGCCGCGCCCAGGAAACCCAGCGGGCCGACCAGCGGCTCGGCCAGCGTCACCGCGGCGGCGGCCGAGGCGAGGAACCCGGCGAGCGTGATGCCGAGCTGGATGGTGGCCAGGTAGCGGTTCGGTTCGCGGGTGAGGCGGCTCAGCCGCGCCCCGGCCCGCCCGGACCGCGACAGCCGGCGCAACTGCCCCTCCCGCAGGCTCACCAGCGCCATCTCGCTGCCGGACAGGGCGGCGTTGATCAGGATCAGCACCAGCACCAGCGCGACCTGCACGCCCATCAGTCGGTCTCCAGGTCGTCCAGCGAGATCGCGTGGGTCATCAGCCAGCGGGCCAGCGCGGCCATCCCGAACAGCCACAGCGGCGCCGACTCGGTGGGGCCGTTCGTGGCGAAGATCGCGAAGCGCAGGTCCGGGGCCCGGTACGCCTCGATCCGCCACTTGTGGTTCTTGTCCCGCCAGACCGCGGAAGGGTCCATGGCGTCACGGTAGGTGACCGGCGTGGGCCGGTGGCACCGGTTGGCTCAGCCCGGCGGGCGGACCACCTCGCGGGCGTCGTCAGGGAGCCGCCGGGTGGCGCCGCGCCGGTCCAGCAGTTCCAGCAGCGGCACCGCCACCCGGCGGGTGGTGCCGAGCGCCTGCCGGGCGGCGCTGAGCGTGAACGGCTGCGGCAGCCCGGCGAGCACGCGTACCGCGTCGTCCGGGGCGCCCGGCAGCAGCACCACGTTCTCGGCCAGCTTCAGCAACGCGCCGGCGCGTACCGCGGCGCCGATCTCGCGGGGCCCGAGCCCGAGGTCGGCCAGGTGGTGCGCCTCGGGGGCCTGGAACGGCCGGTCGCCGTACTCGGCCCGGACCCGGTCCACCGCCCGGGCCACCGGGTCCGGCAGAGTCCCCTGCGGGGCGGCGGTGACCAGACCGTCGCGCAGTCGCAGCGGCGGGCGCAGCAGCGCCGTGACCAGAGCACGCTCGGGCAGGTCGAGCCGGTGCCGCAGCACGTCGACCGGTATGCCCGCGGCGAGCGGATGCTCGGCGGTGTACCGGGCCACCTCCTCGGTGAGGCGACGACCCAGGTCCCGCCAGTGCTCCGGGTCGGCCAGCCACTGCCCGGCCACCGGCGTCGCGGTCGGCGGCACGCCCATCCGGGTCAGGTCACCGGCACGGACCAGCCGTCGCCGGCGCAGTTCCCCGGCCAGGTCCGGCCGCCCGTCCAGGCCGGCCAGCACCGCCGTGCGGGCGGCCGCCGCGCCCCGGCGGCGCAACGGCGGCGGGTCCACGTCCAGCACCGTCACGCCGCCCGCGACGTGGTGCCGGCCGGGGTCGCGCAGCAGCGCCCGGTCCCCGATCAGCAGCGGCAGCGGGCGGGCCAGGCGCAGCCGTACCGTGTCCGGGCCCAGCGGCCGGACCCGGGCGGGCACCGCCGCCGAGCCCACGTGCAGCGTGAGCGTGGCCGGCAGGTCGGCGGCGGGGTCGCCGGACAGCCGCACGTCGAGCAGGTCGGTACGCCCGAACCGGCCGGGCGTGAGCAGCGCGTCGCCGCGCCCGACCCGGTCCCGGGGCAGGCCGCGCAGGTTCACCGCGGCCCGGGCCACCGCCTCGAGGTCGGTGCGCGCGACGCCGAGCGAGTGCAGTCCGCGTACGCGCACCGCCTCGCCGGTGGCGGCCAGCTCCAACTCGTCGCCGGCACGCAGTCGGCCACCGCCGAGCGTGCCGGTGACCACCGTGCCGCTGCCGCGTACGGTGAACGCGCGGTCCACCCAGAGCCGTACCGGGGCGTCCCGGGCCGGGTCGGGCAGCCGGGCGGTCAGGCGGTCCAGCGCGGCGCGCAGCTCGGGGAGACCGGCGCCGGTGACCGCGGAGACCGGCACCGCCTCCACAGCGCCCAGCGACGTGGCGGCGATCTCTGCGAGGGCCCGCGCCGCCGCCGGCCCGGGGTCGGCCAGGTCCGCGCGGGTGACCGCGAGCAGCCCGTACGACACACCCAGTGCGTGCAGCGCGGCCAGGTGCTCGGCGGACTGCGGCATCCAGCCCTCGTCGGCGGCCACGACGATCAGCGCGGCCGGGACCGGGCCGATGCCGGCGAGCATGTTCGGCACGAACCGCTCGTGCCCCGGTACGTCGACGAAGGCGAGGGTGCCGCCCGACGGCAGTGTGGTCCAGGCGAAGCCGAGGTCGATGGTCATGCCCCGGCGGCGTTCCTCCGCCCACCGGTCCGGTTCCATCCCGGTCAGCGCGCGCACCAGCGTGGACTTGCCGTGGTCGACGTGCCCGGCGGTCGCCACCACCCACATGCCGGTCAGTCCCCCACGCTCAGCACGGCCGCGCGGACCCGGTCGTCGGCGCTCTCCGGCACGGCGCGCAGGTCCAGCAGGAGCCGGCCGTGCAGCACCCGGCCGAGGATCGCCGGGTCGCCGGTGCGCAGCGGCTCGGCGTACCGCTCGGGCAGGCTCAGCGCCCACGAGTCCAGCTCCACGCCGGGCGCCCCGCCGCCGCCGACCACAGCGACGCCGGGCACCACCTCGGCCTTGCAGCCGTCCTCGCCGAGCCGGTCACGCAGCCGCTCCAGCCGCTGCCGCAGCCGAGCCGGGTCGGCGTGCAAGGCGTCCCGGGTGGGCGTGGACGGCGCGTACAGGGTGGCGGCGAGCGCGGCGAGGGTGAGCTTGTCCACTCGCAGCGCCCGCGCCAGCGGGTGGCGGCGCAGCCGGTGCACGAGGTCGGCGTCGCCGAGCAGCAGACCGGCCTGCGGGCCGCCGAGCAGCTTGTCGCCGCTGGCGGTGACCAGGTGCGCGCCCGCGCGCAGCGTGGTGGCCGCGTCCGGCTCGGCCGGCAGCAGCGGGTCCGGCGCGAGCAGCCCCGACCCGATGTCGGCCACCACGGGTACGCCCAGCGTGGCCAGCTCGGCCACCGGCACCGCCGAGGTGAACCCGGTGACCACGAAGTTCGACGGGTGCACCTTGAGCACGAACCCGGTGTGCTCGCCGATCGCGGCCTCGTAGTCGGCGCGCGTGGTGCGGTTCGTGGTGCCCACCTCGCGCAGCCGCGCGCCGGTGCTGGCCAGCAGGTCCGGCAGGCGGAACCCGTCGCCGATCTCGACCAGCTCGCCGCGGCTCACCACGATCTCCCGGCCGGCGGCCAGCGCGGTGGCGGCGAGCGCCAGGGCGGCGGCGCCGTTGTTCACCACGTGCACCGCCCCGGCGTCGGGCACCGCCGCGGCGAGCGCGTCGAGCGCCTCCCGGCCGCGCCGGGCCCGCCGCCCGGTCCGCAGGTCCAGTTCCACGTCGGTGTGCCCGGCGGCGGCGACCAGGGCGTCCACGGCGGACGGGGCGAGCGGCGCGCGGCCCAGGTTGGTGTGCAGCACGACGCCGGTGGCGTTGAGCACCGCGCGCGGCGTACGGCCGGGCAGGTCCGCCAGCGCCGCGTCGCGTACCCCCTCGGGGGTCAGCTCACCGCGGCGGGCGCGGTCCTGCGCGCGGACGATCGCGGCCTTGACCCGGTCGCGGCCGAGCGTGCCGGCGGCGGCGGCCAGCGCGGGATCGGCGAGCAGCGCGTCGGTGCGCGGCACCCGCCGTCGCGGGTCGACCTCACGCATCGGCGCACTCCCGGGAACGGTTTGGCGGAGACGGACGGGAATCGAACCCGCCTGGCCCGGATCCCGGACCACACCGGTTTTGAAGACCGGGAGGGGCACCAGCCGCCTGAACGCCTCCACGCAGAAGTCAACCACAGCGGACGGAGGGCCGCCCGGGGAGGTTCAGTCCTGCTCGGCGGCCCGCCGGTCGGCGCGTTCGCGCTGCGGCACCACCGTGTACCGCGGATCGCGCGCCGAGGCGACCCCGCCGTGGAAGATGCCGAACCGGGTGCACACCGAAGCGGCGATCAGCGCACCGCCGGACAGCGCGGACAGCACCCGGCTGCGGCGGCCGAGCAGCGCGCCCACGACACCGGCGGCGGTCAGCGCACGGCCCGCGCGCAGCAGCTTCCCGGGTGTGCCCTGCGTGTAGGGCTCGCTGAGCAGGCCGAGCCGGTTCTCCACCCGGTGCGAGCCCCACAGCTCCATCGCCGCGCCCGCGACCGCGAGGCGCCGCGCCGGACCGGCCTGCGCGCCGGGCGCGGCCACCAGCCCGACACCCGCGCCGCTGGCCAGCGCGCTGCCCGCGAAGATGGCCGGCAGTTCCGGGTACGCCTCGTGCCACGACGGCACCGCCGTGTCCGCCAGCAGCACCCCGGTGTACGTGGCCAGCGCCGGCGCGGTGACGGCGGCGACCAGGCCGGCGGCGTGCCCGGCCGGGGGCAGCAGCCGGCGGCCGAGCCCCAGCACGCCGCGCTCGGGCAGCAGCGGGGCCGCCTCGGCGATCGCCGCGACCCCAGCGGCCGGGCCGAACACGCTGAGGATCCACGTGCCCACCGACATCGGCGAGGTCACCTTCGCCACCCGCAGCATGTGGTGGAAGCGCGACGGCCGCCCCAGATCGTTCACCAGGAAGTACGTGCTGGCGCCGACCGCCGCGAGCGCGCTGACCCGGCCGGCGCGGCGCAGCGCCGGGCGGCCGGTGAGCTGCCCGCCCGCCGCGAGCAGCGACGAGCCGGCGGCGAGACCGCCGGTGAACAGGTACGCGGCGATGTCCCACCGCCACACCGGCGGCTTGAGGATGGGCCGGCCGTAGTAGGAGGTGAACTCGGCCGGCGGGACGTTGAGCTGCTCCCCACCGCCCTTGCCGCCCCTGCCCCGGCGTCGGCGCGGTGCCGCGTCGCGGGGCGGATGCGGCGCGAGGCCGGCGTCGCGGGAGCCCGCGTCGGTGCGGCCCACGCCGGGACCGGCCGCGGTGGCCCGGCTGCCGTTCTCCCGCTCGGCGGCGCCGCCGTCCTCCTGTTCGGCGGACAGGCGTTCGCGGAAGCGGCGGAACAGGTCACCGACCGGGCGGTCCGGGCTCACGACGATCCTCCGACGAACGCGGCGACGGTAGCCGCCGCCATGGCCAGGGCGGCGAACCCGGCCCGCTTCCACATCTTCGGCAGGTCCCGGGTGGTGACCACCGGGTCCGGCGGCAGCCCGTACACCTCCGGCTCGTCCAGCAGCAGGAAGAACGCGCCGTCGCCGCCGACACCGTCGGTCGGGTCGTGGCCGTACAGGCGCGCCTCCGGCACACCCCGCTCGTGCAACGCGGTGACCCGCTTGGCGGCCCGTTCCCGCAGCTCGTCGAGCGGCCCGTACTGGATCGACTCGGTCGGGCAGGCCTGCGCGCAGGCGGGCGTCATGCCCGCGCCGATCCGGTCGTAGCACAGCGTGCACTTCCACGCCCGGCCGTCGCCCTTGCGCTGGTCGATCACGCCGTACGGGCAGGCGGAGATGCAGTAGCCGCAGCCGTTGCAGATGTCCTCCTGCACCACCACCGTGCCGAACTCGGTGCGGAACAGCGAACCGGTCGGGCACACGTCCAGGCAGGCCGCGTGCGTGCAGTGCTTGCACACGTCGGACATCATCAGCCAGCGGAAGTCGGTGCGGCTCTCCGGGCCGGTGGCCCGCCCGGGCGGCTGGGCGCCGGGCATGCCGAGGAACTCCGGACCGGCGGCCATCCGCGCCGCCGCCTCCGGCTGCCCCGGCGGCAGGCCGGGATTCGTACCGGTGTCGGGAGCGGTGAGCGCGCCGGCCGCCGCTGACGCCGGGCTGGTCGCCGGGCCGGTCGGGTCACCGGCGAACGGCGGCGTGCGGTGCCCGGCCGGGCGGGGCTGCTCGATGAACGCGACGTGCCGCCACGAGTTCGCGGTCAGCGCGCCGGTGTTGTCGTACGACATGCCGAGCAGGTCGAAACCCGAGTCGGGGACGCCGTTCCACTCCTTGCAGGCCACCTCGCACGCCTTGCAGCCGATGCAGACGCTGGTGTCGGTGAAGAAGCCCATCCGCGGCGGCGCGTCGACCCAGCCCGCGTCCGGGGCCGGGTCGAGCGGGCCGTACAGGCTGTTGGCGTCAGGCATCCCGATCCCCGTCCTGGTGCGCGGCGGCCGACTGCTCGTCGGTGCTGCCGGCGGCGTCGTCCCCGCCGGCCGCGTCGGTGGTCACCACCGGCACCTTGCGGTCCGGTGTCATCCCGGCCCGCCGCTGGTAGTCGCCGACCAGGTCGAGCAGCGGCGGGCCGGTGGGCCGCCGCCCGGGCCGGACGTCGCAGGTGCCGACCTTGCTCTCCTGGATGAGGACGTTCGGGTCCAGCGTGATGCCGAACAGGTCGTTCGCCGAGTCGCCGGTGACGAGCCCTTCGGTGCCGAAGTGGTACGGCAGCCAGACCTGGTGGATGATCCGGCCGTCCACCCGCAGCGGGGTGAGCCGGTCGGTGACCAGCACCCGCGCCTCGATCACCGCGCGTCCGCTGATCAGGTGCGCCCAGCCCAGGTGGGCCAGCCCGATCTCGCCGGCCAGCTCCGGGGACACCTCGACGAACATCTCCGGCTGCAGCTCGGCCAGGCGCGGCACGGTACGGCTCATCCCACCGGCCGTGTGGTGCTCGGTGAGACGGCTGACCGTGAACACGTACGGGAAGACCTGGCTGTGCGGCTCCGGCGGACTCGGGTTCATCCGGTTGATCGGATGCTCGTAGATCTTGCGGGTCGGGTTGGCCTGCTGACCGTAGAGCGGGTTGCGCATCGGCGACTCGGCCGGCTCGTAGTGCGTCGGCAGCGGACCGTCGAGGACGCCGCTCGGCGCGTACAGCCACGCCTTGCCGTCGCCCTGCATGACGAACGCGTCGTCACCGGCGAGCGCCGCCGGGCCCGACGCGCCCTCCGGCGGCCGGTACGACGGCGGCTTCGTCTTCTCGAAGTCCGGCACGTCGTACCCGGTCCACTCGCCGGCGTCCGGATCCCACCAGACGTACTTCTTGCGCTCGCTCCACGGCCGGCCCTCGGGGTCGGCGGAGGCGCGGTTGTAGAGCGTGCGCCGGTTCGCCGGCCACGCCCAGCCCCACTCGGCCGCCACCCAGTCCTGCTCGTGGCGGGACCGGCGGCGGGCCGCCTGGTTGACGCCGTCGGCGTACACGCCGGAGTAGATCCAGCAGCCGATCGCGGTGGAGCCGTCGTCGCGGGCCTCGCCGAACGCGTTCAGCAGGCGGCCGGTCGCCACCTCGTACCCGTTGATCTCCTTGAGCACCGCCTCGGCGCTCGGCTCGGCGTGCGGACCGTGCGTCGGATAGTCCCAGGTCAGGTCCAGCAGCGCCCGGTCCCGGCGCTCGGTGGAGGCGGCCAGCTTCTCCCGCAGCACCCGGCCCAGGTGGTAGAAGAACCACAGCTCGGAGCGGGCGTCGCCCGGCGGGTCGACGGCCTTCTCCCGCCACTGCAGCAGCCGCTGCGTCTGGGTGAAGGTGCCCTCCTTCTCCACGTGCGAGGCCGCCGGCAGGAAGAACACCTCGGTGCGGCACTCCTCCGGCACGATCTCGCCGGTGGCGACCTCCGGGCTGTTCTTCCAGAACGTGGCGCTCTCGATCATGAACAGGTCGCGGACGACGAGCCAGTCCAGGTTGGCCATGCCGAGACGCTGAGCGCGGCCGTGCGCCGAGCCGACCGCCGGGTTCTGGCCGAGCAGGAAGTAGCCCTTCACCTTCCCGTCGATCATGTTCAGGACCTGCTGGTACGTGCCGTGGTCGCCGGTCATCCGGGGCATGTAGCCGTAGCAGAAGTCGTTCTCCGGCGTCGCCGCGTCACCCCAGTACGCCTTGAGCAGGCTCGCCGCGAAGGCCCGCGAGTCGCCCCAGAAGCCCTTCTGGCCCGGGTGCCGGATGCTGTCCACCCACTCGTCGAACGTCGGGTGGTCGGCGTGGTGCGGCATCGGCAGGTAGCCGGGCAGCAGGTTGAACAGCGTCGGGATGTCGGTCGAGCCCTGGATGCTGGCGTGCCCGCGCAGCGCCAGGATGCCGCCACCCGGGCGGCCCATGTTGCCCAGCAGCGTCTGGATGATCGAGCCGGTGCGGATGTACTGCACGCCGACGCTGTGCTGCGTCCAGCCGACCGAGTAGACGAGCGCGCCGGTGCGCTCCCGGCCCGAGTTCTCCGTCCAGGCGCGCGCCAGTTCGAGGAACTTCTCCTCCGGGATGCCGCACACGCGGGCCACCATCTCCGGGGTGTAGCGGGAGAAGTGCCGCTTCAGGATCTGGTAGACGCAGCGCGGGTGCTGCAACGTCTCGTCCCGCGGGGCCTGCGCCGGCACCGGCTCGCCGTGCGACTCGTGCTCCAGCCCGGAGGCCGAGTCGCGTTCCTTGCCGGTGCCCCGGACCTTGGCGTTGTCCTCCTGCCCCTCGTACTGCCAGCTCGCGTGGTCGTACGAGCCGGTGTCCGGGTTGTAGCCGGAGAACAGGCCGTCCAGGTCCTCGGTGTCGACGAACTGCTCGCTGACGATGTTGGCCGCGTTCGTGTACGCCAGCACGTACTCCCGGAAGTCCAGCTCGTTCTCCAGGATGTAGCGCACCACGCCGCCGAGCAGTGCGATGTCGGTGCCCGCCCGGATCGGCAGGTACGTGTCGGCGAGCGCGCTGGTACGCGTGAACCGCGGGTCGACGTGGAAGACCTTCGCGCCGCGCTTCTTCGCCTCCATCACCCACTGGAAGCCCACCGGGTGGGCCTCGGCCATGTTCGAGCCCTGGATGACGATGACGTCAGCGTTGGCGAGGTCCTGCTGGAAGTCCGTGGCGCCGCCGCGACCGAAGCTGGTCCCCAGACCGGGGACGGTGGCGGAGTGTCAAATACGGGCCTGGTTCTCGATCTGGAGTGCCCCCATCGCCGTGAACAGCTTCTTGATGAGGTAGTTCTCCTCGTTGTCGAGCGTCGCGCCGCCGAGACTGGAGATGCCCAGCGTCCGGTTCAGCGGGCGGCCCTCGTCGTCGACGTCCTCCCAGGTCTCCGCGCGGGCGGCGAGGATCCGGTCGGCGATAATGTCGAGCGCGACGTCGAGGTCCAGGTCTTCCCACTCGGTCGCGTACGGCCGGCGGTAGCGCACAGTGGTCTGGCGCAGCGGGCTGGTCACCAGGCTCTTGCTGGCCGAGCCCTTTGGGCAGAGCCGGCCGCGCGAGATCGGGCTGTCCGGGTCGCCCTCGATCTGGGTGACCTGGCCGTCGGAGTGGAAGACGCGCTGCCCGCAGCCGACCGCGCAGTACGGGCAGACCGAGCGGGCCATGCCGTCGGCGGTCTCGGTGCGGGCGGTCAGGCCGGCGGAGCGCGCCGACTGGGCGGCGGCGCCGCGACCGAGCGGGTCGGTGCCGGTGAGTTGCCGGTAGACCGGCCACCCCTGGATGAACGTCTTGAAACCCATCCGGGCACCCCCCTCTCCGTCGAGAACGGCTCACCTCTGCCAGTAACCCTAGGCCAGCGGCCCGGGGCGTGCGACTCGAGCCCACAGACAGAGCCGCCCCGGCCGGATGGCCGGGGCGGCTCTGGGCGTCGGTGTGCATGTCGCCTCTCGGCGAGTGGCGCGACGCGGCTCCAGCCGAACGGTATTCCGCGAAGGCAATTTAGGTGAGGCCCGGGGACACTGAACACACCGACGCTCTGCACAACGGTACCGGGGTCACGGTTCTTCCGCTCGTTCGTCGTGACCCCGGTCACCGCCGGGTCAGCTGTTCCAGTGCTGGGCGACGAGGTCGGCGGCCTGCTGCTCCCACTGGGCGTAGTGGTCCGGGTACGCGGACACCTGGACGGTCTGGGCGGCCTTGGTCAGCGGCATGTCCTGCCAGCCGTCGACCTGCTTCAGACCCTTCAGGAACGCCGTCGTGGAGTACTCCGGG